>CBFFLL010000163.1:0-4443 GCA_965642175.1 Candidatus Methanoperedens nitratireducens
CTATGAGCCTCGGCTCAGGGCCTGAGGATCCCGAATTGGACTCCCTGAGAATCGCATGTACCAATGCTTCTAATGCAGGAGTGCTGCTGGTGGCGTCTGCTGGGAATACCGGCGGCAGTGAGGTGACGTATCCTGCCAGGTTTGATTCCGTGATAGCTGTGACGGCGACCGATAAAAATGATCAGATAGCATCGTTCTCGTCTACTGGTCCGGAAGCAGAACTGGCAGCACCGGGAGTAGATATCAATTCGACCATAGGTAGTATGAACAGATATACCGATGAAAATTATTGGCACTTGAGCGGTACGTCTATGGCAGCTCCCCATGTGGCCGGTACGGCGGCACTGATCATCTCCTCAGGTCTTCTTCAGGATATCAATGGTGACGGGATCGTGAACAATACAGATGTAAGACTTAAGTTGCAGAACACGGCAAAAGATCTGGGAGATGCTGGATGGGATCCTATATACGGCCATGGTCTCGTTGATGCTCAGGCGGCGGTTTTACCTTTTCCTGATAAAATTGAACTGTCCCTATCAAGATCAACAGGAGCAATCAATGTGACATTACCTGAAGGGATATACGAGGTCAAAATAAAAAACAAAGGACTCTCTAAGGTGGATGTGGAGGTTTATGAAAATGGTGTATTCGTTGATGATCTCTCTTCATCCTATAAATTTAATAAAAAAACAAACGAGGTGATGTTTGATCTGATCGCTTCCGGGACAATCAGAGTTAATTTTATTCCGTATGGAAAGCAAAAGGCTTGTGCAGATATTACAATAGAGGTAAAGGAGGGTGAATAAATGAAAACCGGGGCGGTTATAGTACTATTTTTTACTGCGATGTTAGTAATCATTGGTATACATCATGCTTATGCCATAAATAGCGCTTCAACACAGATAGTCGATTACCATGATCCTGAATTACACCATGTATAGTTTAGAACTTAACAATGTTAACTTCTAAATTCGTTAAAAAAGTTGTCAGATATTACATAAATATATTTATTTGAAAAATCGGATAAAAACATAAATAGCATTAGTTTCTATTATTATTTACTAATTCAGTAGAACGAAGAGAGCGTAGCAAGATATGGTTTGGATTGCCCAGGATTGCCAATCAATAGTAATTAGCGCAAGATTTGATTACTATTAAAAATTATGCTGAAATCCAAATAAAAATCGCATAATTTGCAACGCTCTCAAAATTGTAAGGGAGTGTGAATAAATGAAAAATAGATATCTAATAGGCGGAGCCTTAGCCATAATATTATTGGTAGGCATAGCAGCCAATGCTGCTATTGACGCGCCGCCGGTGAATCAAAACATGGGTTTACCTGATACATTAGTGGAGAATGTTGCAACGGAAACTTGTAAAGGTTGCCATCCAGGAGCTCCTGACATACATCACTTTATGTTAGCAAAAGGAACAACAGAGCTGGGTTGTATGGATTGCCATGTCATGGAGGGTCCAGTTGGCAGCCAAGTGATGTATATAGAGAGGAACTGCGTAAACTGTCACAATGGTTCAGCATGGTATAAAAATCCTGCTGTAAACCTGGCAATAATTCGACCACCTGGTACACCGCATCATAACACGACAAAGAATTCGTCTTCGTCAACATTCCAGGCTGCCTATTGGGCAGCAGATAGACAATGTAATAATTGTCACGGTTCAAGTATTGTTGCCAATTACGACGATGGACATTATGTACCATCATACGATACATCGATGGTGACCCCATACGCTGATTACAAGATAAACAGCACAGTTGGATTAGGCCAAGTATATGGTGGATGTTTAGCATGTCATGATGCTGGTACAGAAGGTCCACTGGCTATTTACAACAACCACGATACGCATCATGGTGAGTTGAGTGGTATGCTTGGCTATCAATGTAACTATTGTCATGTTGGCGATCCTAGTAGACCTAGAGCTGAGCCTGTGCCCGATTGGAGTTCTGATCCAAATGCATATTACCTAAGAATAGACTTTGGTGTAGCTTATCCACAGTATGTCGAAATGTTTGGTTGGGATACTGCTCACATGCACTCAGAACTCAGAAATTCAACGTTACTGAATGCTGGCGATACAATTAACGGTACTGGATGTCAAAAGTGCCACGGTGTAGACACATTACATAATATCCAGTTCGATGCTGCCAATACCATTCCCAACAAGATCCCAGGAATGGGTCACATAGGAAATAACTCGGATTGCAATGGGTGTCATGCCGGTTGGGTAGTAGCAACAGATAATCCATTCGCAGGAGCAACCTCTATAGAATTGGACGGTATAGCACCAGGCAAATTGACTGCTGGTGAGGGTACAGAAGTAACTATCACAGGTAGTAACTTTGTACAAGATGGATTCACCACTTCGGTATTAGTAGACGGAGCATCCGCACAATTGGTGTCCATAACAGATACCACTTTAGTAGTGGCTGTTCAGTTGGCTGAAGGTACTCACAGTATCCAGGTTGAGAAAGGCAGTGTAACAAGCGAATTGTCTACATTGACAGTTGTAGAATCAGTCGATGTTGTCAGCGCAGAGTTGAGTGGAGATACTATAACTATCGCTGGTACAGGATTCGGCCCGAAGCCTCTGTCTGACCTTGGCGTGTTCATTACCACTACCACTGGTAGGGGCAAGAATAAGGTAACAACAACTGTACAGGCAGATATCGTCAGCTGGACTGGTGTGGAGATAGTAGCCACAGCAGATGTCAGTGCAGGTAATCCACTGACACTTAGGGCACTGAATGGAGAAGATACTGTAACAATCAGTGGTTGAGAACCAGAGACCTACGAAAACTCCGAAGCCACCAAACAATTAAAAAATAGCTGAATTGAAAGAAAGATAAATTGAAGAATAGAATAAAAGGAGGGATTTGCAAATCAAATCCCTACCTTTTAATTTTTTTGGGGATTGGAAAATATCGAAACTGTGAAAAAAATGAAGAAATCTATCTTGATACCAATAATCTTGTTAGCAATTATTAGCATTTTAATAAGTGGTACAGCTTACTCAGTCGAACCTCAACGTGATGTTATTATCGGATTTCACAAGATACCTGGCCCCTCGGAACAGGCACTGATCCACAGTAACGGGGGTGCAGTCAAACATAATTTTCACATAATTCCAGCTATATCTGCCAGTCTGCCAGAACAGGCCATAGAGAATATGAAGAAGAATCCCAGGATCGCCTATATTGAAGATGATATCGTTATGACGGCACAGGATGATGAATATGCAAGTTCCTGGGGTGTGAGCCATATCGGCAGTCAGATAGTCCACGATGATGGCATTAATGGCACGGGAATTAAGATCGCCATTATTGATACAGGTATAGATTATACCCATGATGACCTGGATGATAATTACATGGGCGGTTATGATTTTGTATTTACTGATAATGATCCTTTTGATGATAGCTACAACGGCCACGGTACCCATGTAGCAGGTATTGTTGCCGCCGAGAAGAACGGGATCGGCGTGGTGGGCGTAGCCCCCAATGCCAGCCTCTATGCAGTAAAGGTGCTGGCCGGCAGCGGTAATGGTGATGTAAGCTGGATAATTTCGGGGATTGAATGGGCGGAAGATAATAATATGGATATTGCTGTCATGAGCCTTGGCGGAAATATATATTCCCAGGCACTTGAGGAAGCATGTGACAGTGCCTCCCTATCAGGTGTTTTACTGGTAGCTTCAGCAGGAAATACTTATGGTGGTGATGTAACCTATCCGGCCAGATTCGATTCCGTTATCGCTGTAACAGCTACCGATCAGAATGATCAAATTGCGTCCTTATCAGCCATCGGTCCTGAGGTGGAGCTGGCAGCACCGGGAGTGGATATCTATTCGACCATAGGCAGTAGGAATATAATAACAGATGAAAAATATTTAACACTCAGCGGGACATCTATGGCAGCCCCCCATGTGGCCGGAACAGCTGCACTTATCATGGCAGCAGGCCCCCTGGATATTAACAATGACGGATTCGTGGACAACACCGATGTCAGGCTCCAGCTGAAGATGACCGCATACGGCCTGGGTGAACCCGGGCGGGATACTATATACGGGTTCGGCCTGGTGAATGCCAATGCAGCATTGATCGGATCATCCACACCGGAAATCATACGGTTCACGGTAACAAGGACTGCCGGGTCATTGGCCGATGATGCCAGAGAATGGGAATTACAATTCCCCGGGTCATATCGGATCATAATTCAGAACAATGATCTATCAAAAATCAAAGTAGAGGTCTATGAGAATGGGGATATCAGACCAGATCTGTCTTCGAATTATAACTTCAATAAATCCAATCAGCGGGTAACATTGGATCTGGATGTTGCTGATATTATGAATATTCAGTTTATTCCCTCCGGGAAACCTATGACCTCAGCTGAAATAATATTTCAATATTTAGGTGAATGAATG
>CBFFLL010000163.1:4543-6124 GCA_965642175.1 Candidatus Methanoperedens nitratireducens
TATAAATTGTGAAAGGAGAATGAAAGAAATGATTTCCAAAAGAAGTATAATAACAATTTTCACTATTTTGCTATTTGCTGCCGCAATAAGCCATCAGACTTTGGCATCAACAGTTCCTTCCTATGATTCTGAAGATGATTGTAGAAGTTGTCATGGTATTACAGCAGACAGGCATCATTTTCTGGTGGCAGATGGAACACATCAATGTACTGATTGTCATGCAATGAAATATGACGCCCTAAATAATACATATTATCCTGAAGTAATTCGAAATTGTCTGACCTGCCATCCTGGAAAAGATCATACGGATACTCATCATCTACTTGTGGCACAAGGTTTATTTGTATGTTCAGATTGCCATGCAATAATATATGATGCTTCAACTCAAACCTACTATCCAGAAATAACATGGGATTGTACGGAGTGTCATTCGACTGTATTAAGTCCAGGTTCCCCACCACCTACGCCAAATCCATTAGACCCACCCATAATAACCAGCTTTTCTCCCATATCTCCCTTAAATGATATTGTCGGAGCTTCCAGAACATTCGAAGTTACAACTGACCAGACAGTAAATGTGACATGGTATATCAACGATACTTTGGTACAATCTAATGACTATGTTACGGAAGCAAGTTATACCAATACCAGCGCAGCCCTGGGAGTATGGAATGTGACTGCTAAGGCTTCTAATGACCATGGAACTATAATGTACACCTGGACATGGAACGTGGCACCTCTACCCGTTGTTGTACCACCAATCATAACAAGCTTTGCTCCAATAACTTCGCCTGTAAATGACATTGCTGGATCTTCAAGAAAATTCGGAATTACAATTGATCAGACCGCTAATATTTCCTGGTATATCAATGGTAATCCTGTCCAATTCAATGATAGTGTTATGGGTGCGAGTTATAATAATACGAGTTCGTCCGAAGGAGTCTGGAACGTGGATGCAGTTGCAACAAATGCCAATGGAAGCGTAACGTATTCATGGACTTGGAATGTGGCACCCCCTGTTCCACCAGCCATAACAAGTTTTGCTCCCGATTCGCCAGTAAACGATATTGTGGGTGCGCCAAGGACATTTAACATTACGACTGATCAGACTGCTGATGTATCCTGGTATATCAACGGAACTCTGATCCAATCTAATGGAAGTGTTACAGATGCACGATATATTAATAATAGCGCAGCTGTTGGAACATGGAACGTGAGTGCAATTGCGACAAATGCCAATGGAAGCGTAATGCGTTCATGGACATGGAAAGTAATTTACAATTTTGATGATTTTCTCCCGCCTATCAACACAGATGGAAGTAGTGTTTTCAAGCTGGGAAGTATAGTACCGATAAAGTTTCAATTACGTGATGCCAATGGTAACTATATTACCAGTGCAGTTGCACGATTAAATTTCACAAAGATTATCTCAACCATTACAGGGGCAAATTTAGAGTCTTCTGCGACCGAAACTGAAACAATAGGTGATGTCTTCATATATAGCAATACGAGCCATATGTATAAGTATAACCTCGCAACTAAAAAAATGTCGAGTGGAACGTGGCAGATAAGGGTCGATAT
>CBFFLL010000164.1:0-520 GCA_965642175.1 Candidatus Methanoperedens nitratireducens
TGACAGTGGTACATTATCAGTTTCAATCCCTCCAAGGTCTGATTTTAACCTTCAGATGAATTGGAAGATGAAGAATTGGCTAATCAATGTTTCAATCCCTCCAAGGTCTGATTTTAACTATATTTATGCTAGGAGTTCGTGCCGGTGCCGAGCAGGTTTCAATCCCTCCAAGGTCTGATTTTAACATTTAAGATATTTGGGATATTACTTCCGGGTTTATTCATAGTTTCAATCCCTCCAAGGTCTGATTTTAACGCTTTATAAGTTCATCAGCTAATTCTCGGCTTGTCCAGGTTTCAATCCCTCCAAGGTCTGATTTTAACTATCTTCATCTTCTACCACAAGCATGAGCAAAGTCTTGTTTCAATCCCTCCAAGGTCTGATTTTAACTTTGTTACAATATTTACAGGGTACTGTTGGATCTTCGTTTCAATCCCTCCAAGGTCTGATTTTAACACTCCAGACACGGTTGGCTGCCAACTGGCTTCCCTGTGTTTCAATCCCTCCAAGGTCTGATTTT
>CBFFLL010000164.1:530-6109 GCA_965642175.1 Candidatus Methanoperedens nitratireducens
TGGCCGCATTTCAGCAACCTGGCTTGGTTTCCGGATAATCTATTTGCATCGACATTGATGCTGCTTTCTCATGGATAAGAAGCAATTCAATCCTATATAAAACCGCTCATTTCAACTAAAATCCACACCTTTGTTTTCGTGGATCGCTCATCTGGCATCCCCTTTATAAAGATCCACGAAAAACATCAAATAATCGTATCGATCTCAGCAGGCCGGCTCCCCAGTTCGTCAAAACCGAGATACTTCTTATCCCTCACATGATAAAAGAAAATACTATCCTCATCTTCATCGATAATCTGTTTTAAACGCGAATGCACCTTCATATACTCTGCTTTTGTAAGCTCTCCCTCAAGCACGCTGTTTTGCACCCAGTTAAGATATTGTTTCAGGAAAATACGCACCTTATTTAGCCTCTCGACGCCCACATCATAGACAACTATCACGTACATCCTACCACCACATCACAAGCGGTTTGTATATTTCATCATCCAGTAAATGCTTTGACAGCTTGTACAGCTCCAGCCTGATAAGCCGCTTATACGACACATTACGGTTCAGCCCCTTGTGCTTGATGGTGGTGCCCAGCTTATCATTATATTCCTGCAAAAATATCTTCTTCCCTTTTTCACTAAGCAGCATATCCCCGATCTCGCCCATAAAGCAGTTATCATCCAGCATATTCTTGTTCACAAGCTTCAGTATAATCCTGTCAACGATAATCGGCTTGAATATCTCACTCACATCCAGGGCAAGTGAAAAGCGCCGCTCAAAAGGCTCGTGCAGATAGGATATAGTCGGATTTAGCTGGGTATTGTATATCTCGGAAAGCACTGTCGTATACATTATGGAATTGCCGAAACTGATAAGCGTGTTCATCTTATTTCCCGGCGGGCGGCGTGTCCTTGTTATAATCCTGTAATCCTCAGGAAATATTTCATCCAGGGCACTGTAATAGATATTGCGTATCCGTCCCTCAACATTCATCATGCGCGGGATGGAGTCAGTTTCAGGAAGGCGGGCAATCTCTGATTCAATGGAAGCTATATACGCATCCATCGTTTCCTGAATATCATCCCTGCTCCTTGAGTAATAATTCAGGTTTTTGAGAATATTTCCGCAGGCGCCTTCGATAAATCTTCCTGCCAGCCACATCCTTTTGCTGGCATCAAGATAATGGGATGCCTGCTGTATCACAAGATCTCCGCTTATCAGCGTCTCCCTGGGGTACATGCTGCCTTCATAGAAACCGTAGTAGTTGAAAAAGTGTATGGGAATGCCGTTTTTTGCAAGATATGACACAACGCCCGATGAAAACGATAGGTTTCCGTATGCGTAAATGGAATATATCTTGTTTATGGGCAAAACCCGTTTCTCATCTTTGTTCACAAAATAAACAGTATTTTCCTTTCGCTTCAGGATGCCATCCTGCAGGATGTAATAATCTGTTCGCATTGTATTTCCTCCTTTTCAATATCTTTTCGGGCAAAACGCTGTATCGATTGCCGTATCAATCCTCACCACCACAGAAGCAAAACTCGAAATATGCGCACTTGGGACAGATGCGTATGCGCTTAGGATGGGGCATCCGGCCTGTGACTATTTCTTCAATGCGCTGCATATCATCCTTGATGTTTGATTCATCCTCCTGTGTCAGTACCACTTCCCTTGTCTGGTTCAGCAGGGGGTAGTTCATGATGCCCAGTGCATCAATTCCTCTCTGTTTGAGATAATAGAGGTAGTAGAACATCTGGCGCAGGTGGGCATCCTCCATCTTTTGGGTCTTTTTTATTTCGTGCAGTTCTATCATGCCGTTGCGCCGTTTCACAAAATCGATGCTTATTGTGTTGTCGATAGTGACGTCTTTTTTGTTCTTGGGGTATCGGTCTTCATGGAGCAGTTTGCCGATACTGACGTTATCGTGCTCGTGCTCAAGTGCGATGTTGTGGGAAAAAAGCCAGAGTTTGGTGTGGCAGATGTGGAGGTAGTTTATCTTAACACCTGTTATTTTCATGGCAGGTGATATAGGCGTTTCGTTTTTTGTGATGAGTGGACCGATATCGGCGTTAATTGTGGATTTGTTTGATGGAAAATAATTATCATTCATAAGTTCGTGGTTGTGATAGAATGGCATATACCTTTTGTTATGATGTTTGGATATGGCGATAGCATGGGTTTTATCGCTATAATTATTGTAAGTTTGGAAGGGACAAATCTATTTTTCAGAAAGTTTTTGCAGGATCTGGATGAGCTGTTTGTTTTGTTCGTCCATGCGTTTGTTGTGTTCCTGCTGGTCAGTCCTGAAATCATCAAACTTCGAATTTAGCGTATCAATCCCTGTTTTGATCTGTGGAAGTGTTTTTAGTAGCTCAACGCCTGTATCAAGTTTTTTACCAATATCAGCCAGTTCATCGGTTCCAAGTTTTAAAAATTGATCGGGAACGTTCAGATCAAAGTCCTCTGGAATTGGTATTTCAGTTTTTATAAACTGTTCGATGCTGATACCCTGCGGCGGTCGTGTCTGCACTGCATCAAAAAACGTGTTTAATAATTCGACCTGACCTGCGCACAGCATTTTCACGCTGCCGTTCGTATCATTGAATACATATCCTGTCACATGATATGAATTTGCCGTACTTTCAACAAATTTGCGAAATCCAATATCCTGTACATTACCGATTATGGATACGTTGTAATATTTTCTATGCATTAATCTTACTTATGAAGCATTATATAAGAAACTATGGAAGGATTCTCATGTGCTTGCCGTGTTTCATTTCAAACTGGACTCTCAGGAAAGAAATATCATGGTGTAACTCAAATTCTATGGTCAAACCATGAAAAAGAAAGATGTAACCTCGAAATCCATTCTCAAAGATAGGATTTGTGCTGTGTGTGGGAATAAATTTGATGTAAAACTTGAAGATAATAACAGTATACCGATCCGATATTTCTATTCTAAAGAACTTGGGAAGACATTAACGGGAAGTAAAACTGAATATTGGGAATGTGAATATTGCAGTGGTTATTTCAATGAAAGAGTTAAAGAATGGATGATCAAAAATTGGGGAAACCGGTGTCCGGATTATGAAGAAAGCTGCCCGCTCTGCAAAGCATGGAAGTATTTTGATTACATATTTGAGATTGACTGAAAGGATTTGACCCTGACTGTCAACGAAGTGGTTGAGCGCAGATTGGATGCATAGGCCAATATCGCGTTCATTCCAGTAACAGGGCCCTCCCACCATTTCACTAAAATAATATATATATTTCATTTCAATCCCTCCAAGGTATGATTTTAACACATGCGGGGCGGTCATGGAGGTGCAGGTGGGCATCCTCCATCTTTTTAGTCTTTTTTGTTCTTAGGGTACCGGTCTTCATGGAGCAGTTTGCCGATACTGACATTATCGTGCTCGTGCTCAAGTGCGATGTTGTGGGAAAAAAGCCAGAGTTTGGTATGGCAGATGTGGAGGTAGTTTATCCTGACACCTGTTATTTTCATGGCAGGTGTGGGGGTTGGGGGTGAGTCCTTTTGTTTCATGATAAAACTATTTACATTGGATGTTATTAAATGATAACACCTATTGATGATTGTTTAATCACATCCTTCAATAGGTCTGATCTTAGACCGTCAGTAAATGAATAATATTCAAAGAATTTTGGCGTTGAAAGAATAATATCAAATTTTTCATCCACCTCAACAAGGCCTTCTGTTTTGAGGTATTCAAATAGATCTTGGCCACTAGATTCATTCTTTAAATTTGTTATTGAAATAATAAATTGATTAAGTAAACTGGTTATTTTTCGTCGAGTATATGGGTCTTCAAACTTATTTGTAGATATTAAGATATCCTTCCAGATTCTGTACACATTTTCAGTGACTATATTCCCCTCTGATATAATCGGCTGATTGTTTTCAAATTTTACAATTTCAGGATCAATTATCAACGACTCAATTTTGTGTTTATCGTATTCGGACAAGTTCTCTAGTGGAATCTTTTCACATACAAAAATATCCACTTGATTCAATTTGTTATCAATGACATGGAGCTCATTATTTATTGTTTTATAGTGCAAATTTCTTATTTCTGAATGTATAGATTTAAAAGAGTCTCGCGAAACTTCTTTTATCTTCTTTGATAACGCTTGATAATAGGCACCAAAATTCTTCTGCATTAATATTTCTTCTGCATCGTTTTGGCTGATTTCCCTTCTCAAAATTTTATATCTTTCATAATTGCGATATATTTTGGCACTATCTGCCATTTCACCATCTTTATACATTATAACAAAAAGTTTTGAGATTCGCGCTTTTTTTGCATCACATTCCCTATTAATTCGCCCGGAAATCTGTTCTATACTATCCAGTATTGAATAATCCCTTATTCCAAAATCGCAATCAATATCAACTCCAGCTTCTACAGATTGGGTCGAAACTATTATTACCCTCTCTGCTTTCTTCTTATCCTTTAATTCTTCAATTATTTTCTTTCGCCGCAAGCTCGATATCGTGCTGTTCAATAAATATATATGGAAATCATCGAATGTATTATCTGATTTTAGTTCTTCATACACTTTTCTCGAAGTGTTAACTACATTCAATGTTACAAGAATCTTTACGCTCCCCGATTGATAATTTTCATTAATCTCTTTGGTTAATATGCCTTTAATGCCGTCTATATCCACTACATCTTTTTTAAATATAATTTCATTTCTCTTAAACACTGGATGAGTAAAATATTTGCCAGGATTTTTAATTATATGTGGTATTTCAACACCATCAATGAAATCATTGAAATTAGGAAGGGTCGCACTCATTATTATATAATATATATTTAAATTTCGGCTTGTTTCCTTTATAAAATCGTAGAATACTCTTATATTTTCATCACTTAATGTTTGAATTTCATCGATGACTACTATGCTATTGCAAAGATAAGTGATTTTATAACGGTTATCACCTCCATTTTTAATAATACTATTAAAAAAGTTGACATTTGTTATTACGTTCACGCAATTATTCAAAAAATTGTCGTTCTTAACAACCATCTGCTTTTCAATGGATGAGATTGAATCATCACCCCGATCTTGGAACTTATTCACGTATGCTCGTGAGTATATATCCGAAACAAGACCTGTTTTTTGTGAGAATAAATTTTTATCGAATAGTGTTTTTTCGATGACACCATAATTTTGTTCAATTATATTAATAAAAGGAAATACATAAAATAGCCTCTTAACTTTTTCATCATATTCGAGGATATTTAATGCTAATTTCATTGAGATATTAGTTTTTCCGCCACCAGTTGGGACTGCCAGCATGAATATTTTTTCACCACTATTCAGAAGTATTTTCATATTCCTATTACATTCAACCAATATCTCTTTTCGTATTTCGTTTACATTGTCACAAATGGATATGTCCTTTGATTCTGTCTGGTCGAGATTTGAATTGTATGATATTTTTGAATAAGATAGTATCATTTTTTCTCTAACATTCTTATCAACCCAAGTTTCCCACCCAAAAATCAAAACCCCCATCGTATGGCCGCATGCCTCCAAAATTTCTGCTATTTGTT
>CBFFLL010000165.1:0-5972 GCA_965642175.1 Candidatus Methanoperedens nitratireducens
AATCTGACCACTATAACCGCGTATCTTAAAATCCGCGCAATATTCCTTTGCGATTTCCCTGCATTTTGGAATATCCACAGCAGGCAGGTTGACAACAGTGAAGCGCAGTTCTATTCCAGCCTTTGAGACATCCCTTGCGAATTCCAGCATTCTGGAATAAGCGTTCCTTGATTTTGGAGCACACAACCGGTCATAGGTTTCTTCATTATGAGCGTTCAGGCTTACTGAAACGATTTTCATTCCCGCATCTGCAAGTTCTTGAGCCACCTTCCTTTCAGGGTAAAGGAGTTTTGCATGACCGATCGTATCAAGCCGCGCAGGCATCCCACGTGCAGCGAGCCACTTTGTGATCTCAAGGACATCATCAAGACGCACAAGTGGTTCCCCCATACCTGTAAAAACAACTTCCTTGTATTTAGAAAGTTCAACGCCTGAAAGTTCTTTTATGATTTCAGTTAGCGTTGGTTCCCTGGAAAGCCTCAGATTATAACCATAAACCCCATCAGAATAGCGCTTAATGCAAAAAACACATTCTGCGGTACACCTGTTAGTAATGTTGAGGTACAGGTTCCCGTGCGCTTCGTAAAGAATAGTTTCTTTTGTTTCCATGTCCTATTGATAATAAGTAAGTAATGCTTCTTATTACTTTTCATTAGTTTGTTATAACTTCACATCCACTTTCGCCAACTATGACAGTATGTTCTGATTGCGCCACGATAGCGCCGCTGGATTCGATCAATTCAGAATATTCCCGCAGCCCTTTCAAGTCGTCAAGACTCATTTCCGGGACCCATCGCCGTGCAAAAGGAAGCGTTCCGAAAAGTTCGCTGATATCTCTGTGCGCTTTTGTCCTGGCCTTTCCTGCTGAATAGATATGCGGTCTTCCGTATCTGATATTTCCCTTTCCATACGTTGCGAATGGTTCTATTGCAAACACCATGTCTTTTTTTATTTTCTGACTGAAAAAGCTACTGTAATTTGGTATGCTTATGCCTGCATGGAGGTTGTACTGCTCAAGGCTGTGGCCTGTCAGGTCTTTTATAGGAGAAAATCCATGTTTGGTTATTGTCTCTTCTATGACTTTCCCGACCGTTCTTGTCTGGACGCTATCCCTGATGGATATGATAGCTTTATCGAGCGCGTCAATACATGCTATTATTAACCCTGAGTGATCCTCTGTTCCTACCTCCACTGTCTTTGCAGTATCCGCAATATAGCCTTCAATATGCACCCCGATATCAAGCTTGACAACATCCCCTTTATTGAAGATGTTTTTGTCATCATCCGGCGTGTAATGGGACGCTATCTCGTTGATAGAAATGTTGCAGGGAAAGGCGATCATCCCTCCAAGGTCTTTTATCCGGTCTTCAGCGTATTCTGCGACCTCAAGCAGTGACACGCCCTCTTTAATGCATGATCCTGCTTCATGCAATACCCGGGCCGCGATTTTTCCTGCTTCAATGTAATGTTCGCGGATGTACTCGTTCATGTCTCTCTTGTAACTGTTGCCCCGCCCATCAATATAAGCGCTCCGCCCAGCATTACCGGGATCGAGATACTTTCATGGAGGATGAGGAGAGAAAAGATCACAGCGCTCACTGGTTCGATAAGCCCGAGGATACTCGCGCTTGCTGCCCTTACCTTATTTAATCCATTAAAATACAGCGATATGGCAAGGATCGTTGGGAATATCGCCAACAGAATGAGATAAACAATGTTCCCTGAAACAATATCTAAGGGGACAGCGGCAAAAGGTAAAAGTAGCAGCATGGCTATCATGAAGCTCCAGAATGCCTGGCTGTACCCCGAATAACTTTTGCTGATGTGCTTTGAGATCATTATCTGGAAGCCGTAGGAGACGCCGGAGAGCATGCCTGCGATTATTCCTGTTAATTTTAATGAAATATCAAGTTTTAGCGGGTCTATGATAAGTATGACTCCTGTAATGGAAAGGCCAAGCGCCATCCATCCCTTTCCTGTTGATCGTTCTTTCAGAAGCAGCGGAGAAAACGCAGTCACATACAGAGGCGCTGTATAAAGTAATAATACTGCAATGGCGACAGATGCTTCCATTATGGATATAAAGAAGGTAAGCATGGTCGTTATCTGGAGCAAACTGAATAATAACAGGTATATCTTTTTGTCTTTTAGCCTGAGTTTATTAAGGTTCCCTGAAATTGAAAATAAGAAAAGGAGAAATATGAAGGCTAAAGTGACCCTGAAAAAAATGATGTTCAGCGCCGTCATATCGCTTATCATCCTGACAAGTGTTCCGGCTGTACCCCACAGCACCGCTGCTGTGATGATCTCGCCGTAACCTTTCCAAATAAATTTCATCGCTCTAAATAATCCGCTCCTCCCCCTTTTCCCGTGTCCTTATCCTGACATCTTTCATAAACGTCAGGCTCCCTGCAAGGGCTGCAAGTTCATCCCTCGTAAGAGGTTTTTCCTTTCGTATGTTCTCATCAGGGGCATATTCAGGGATGCCCTGCTGGAGCACATACGTGCAATCCCGCCCTTCGATGCTCTTTGCTATCTCAGGGACATCAGCTGCAAATGAGGGAAAAACTGTTGTCCTTACCTCGATATCCACATACCTGAGGTTCAGAGATTCCAGAGCTTTTTCACCAGCATCCCCGATACCTCCGGTTATCGTTTTGTATTTCTTCTTATCTCCTATCGGCGCTTTGATATCAAGGAATATCTTGTCGAGGAGTTTCTTCTGTATCAGTGTCTCAAGCCGCTCAGGGTAATATCCATTTGTCTCTATACCCACAAGCAGACCCTGCTCTTTTGCGAATCCGGCCAGGCGTTCCAGTTCACGCGGATGCATTGCGGGCTCACCTCCAGAGAAGACAACGGCGCTTATGAATGTTTTTGCGTCAAGTATCTCCTTCTCGATCTCTCCAATATCGACAGCTTTCCCTTTCTTGAACAGGGGTTCAAGACGGTCTGTCACATCGATGAAGTTTTTATTCGAGCAGTAGATGCAATTAAAATTGCAGCCGTTGAAGAAAACCACAGATACAGATCTGCCGTACCAGTCTATCGTGGATACAGGGATCATTATGCCGCTAAAAACCATTGTCATTTTTATCCTCATCAAAAAGATTAAGAGTCAATAAACTAATTTGATAGAGGGCGTAATATTAAAACTTGCGCCTGGAATTCAGGTATACATCGTTACGATGTTATTAAAACGGGTTATGAAACGGAGGAATACAAATGTCAGAAATGTCTGAGATGATAAGAAAGATGGGATTGTTCGGTGTTGGGGTATTTTCACTGACACAGGAAAAAGTTGAAGAATTCACACAGGATATGATAAAAAAAGGGGAAATAAGCAGGGAAGAAGGGAAGAAGTTCGTCAAAGAAGTTTTATCTGAGAAGGAAAAGCAGCTAAATGATCTTGAAGATAAGATAAATGAAAATGTCGAGAAGGTCATGAAGAAAAGCGGCGTTGTTATGAAAAGCGATATCTCGGCTCTTGAAAAGAAGATAGAAGAACTGGAAAAGACGATAGAATCGCTTTCGAAAAAATAGAGCTCTACCACCGTGAACCTGCTGGATAACGAGTACGCCTATGTCAAACGATATCGCCAGATCGTTGACGTGATGATAAGGCACGGGTTCGGATATCTTGTGGAAAGGTTCGGTCAGCGTCCGGTCAGGTCGTTTCGCGAAAGGCTGTTCGGACCCAGACTGAAAACCCAACATTTACTGGTAATATCAGAAGCAGAGAGGCTGCGCCATGCACTTGAGGAACTTGGGGTCACTTTCATCAAGTTAGGGCAGATATTGAGCACGCGCCATGACCTCGTACCTGAGGAATTCATTAAAGAGCTTGCCACGCTCCAGGATAATGTGCCTCCTTTCGGGTATGATGAGGCAAAAAAATTGGTTGAAAAAGAATTCGGGAAAAAGCTAGATGAGGTTTTCCTATCGTTCGAACCAGAACCTATAGCGGCGGCGTCAATCGGGCAGGTGCACCGCGCAAGGCTTCTTGACGGGGAGGAAGTCGCGGTCAAAGTGATGCGTCCGGGCGTAGAAAAACAGGTGGATACCGACCTTGCGATCATGATGAGCCTGGCAAGATTTGCAGAAAAACATATAAAAGAGAGTAAGTTTTTCAATCCCGTGGGGTTTGTTGATGAGTTTTCCCGCATAATCAGGCATGAGATCGATTATGTACATGAGGCAAAGAATACTGAGCGGTTTTACAATAATTTTGAAGGAAGCAAAACTGTCAAGATACCGAAAATATACTGGAAATATATCACCAGACATGTTCTGACACAGGAATATTATGACGGTATCAAGATATCAGATATCGCACAGATAGAAGCGTCTGGACTGGATAAGAGAAAGATCACAATAGACATTGCGAACGCATACCTGAAGATGATATTTGAGGATGGTTATTATCATGCCGACCCTCATCCCGGCAACATACTTGTGACCCGCGAAGGGATAATCGTATTTCTTGATTTCGGGATGGCAGGATATGTCGACCCGGAACTTAGGGAATGTCTCGTGAACATTGTAATAGCTATCCAGAGAAACGATGTTGCATTCCTTATAGAGGCTCTCACCGAAATGGGATTGATAGTGGATGGGGGCGACAGCCCCTTGTTCAGGATCAAGCTTGAAGAACTGATCAACCAGTACTACAGCATGACCATGAAGTTCATTGACCCTGTAAGGTTCCTGCGCGACCTTATCGATATCCTGATAAAAAGCAGGGGTAAGGTTCCTTCGAATCTCATGCTGCTGTCAAAGACCCTTGTTATCAGGGATGAAATAGCCCGTAAGATCGACCCTGAGCATAATTTTGCTGAACTTGTGGAACCGTATGTCAAGAAAATGATAGAGGAACGCGTCAGCCCCACATATATCCTTAAAGAGACTGCCAGGACAATATGGGACTTTGCCAGGCTTGTTAAAGCCCTTCCCAGGCGGGTGAACAATATCCTTGTTAAAGCTGAGAAGGGGACAATGAAATTTGAACTTGAACACCGTGGCTTTGAAGCGCTTGTCGAAGAACTGGATGTGACAAGCAACAGGGTGTCCTTCAGCCTGATAATATCAGCGCTGATAGTTGGTTCGTCCATCATTATCACGACAGGTATGTCCCCACGCATATTTGGAGTGCCGCTTCTCGGTATTTTCGGATTTTTCCTTGCCGGTGTTCTCGGATTTGGGCTGGTAATATCTATACTGAGGTCCGGGAAATGGTAATACATGACTTTCGGCTATTTCAATTAATCTGTTAAGTTAAACTGGACAATCACGCCCTATATTTGATCAATCGACCATCAAGATCATGAACCTGCATTGTATTTAATATCTTAAAACCCTTATAAAGTTTATCCATCAAATCCGGTATCCCCTTCAAATTAAATGGTAATCAAGAAAGCCCCTATCGGGGCAATTTAATGCCTAACCGTTATCAAAATACATATTTTATTTCGCCATTTTTAGGTTCGTATGCTTTTCCCTGAGTTTTAAGGTGCTCAATACTATCAAGCACAACTTCTCTATCAATTCCTTTCATAACGGCTTCAGAGACCACATTTTCAATACTGGCGCCCCTTCCATTCTGATTATCTATAATCAGTTTAATGATTAACTGCATACGTTCCTGTTGGCTGAGTTGGTGAACAGGTGGAGGTTTAACTGGCGGTGGTTCTTCAGTTGGATAACTATCAGTCCCTTCATAACATATTCCAATGAGTTCCATCTCATTCTTGCAATTTGGGCATATTAAAGGGTCGTAATCGAAAGTTTTCTTAATCTCCTCCCTCCAACTTTTCTTAATGAAAACCATTTCACCTTCATGGAATTCAGTTTGCCTGTGCTTGTATCCCCTCCTTGAATAGACACCGACATATCTTACAATTTTAAAATTTTTTTCTGGTATATGGCTGAGGAGTAATCGAATGAACTCAAATTTATCCATAGTTACCGTTTTT
>CBFFLL010000166.1:0-5969 GCA_965642175.1 Candidatus Methanoperedens nitratireducens
CCCTACCTGATGCCTAAAGTTATCGATTTCTCAAAAAAAGTGTATATAATTTAGGGTTTTACGCAGTAATAACGAGACTCCGTTGAATGAATTCATTATGTGCATTTATATGTGCATGTATATGATGATATTTTTTATATACATAGATTCATATGCAACTGGGTTGTAATTAAAATCAGGATATTAAATCAAATGAAATTTGTTCATGTACAATCCGTGCTCCCTAATGAAGATGTAAATGCACTAAAAAAGAAATCTGGCGAGTCCTCAATTAAAGAGGCTATCGCCAAGGCAGTGTACCATTATTTAAAATGCGACTTAGTTCATAAAAAATGAAGAAGCGAATAGGCATTGATGCTCATTCAGCATACACCCACAATACTGTGTATAATTTAGAATTTTATGCAGTTTTGAGCTAAAATTTACAGTGGCGGCTGGTGACAGCAGTGTTGTAACTGGGGTAGTAGCAACACTGCTGCATCCTGGGGCCACACAAATCCATTCTATAGATTCTCAACCTCTTTAATCGCATGGCAGAGACGAGAAAATCAAGAAATTGCTGTTTTGGACTTACGCCTGTTGCAAATATATATTTTTATGTCAATACACTATTCGTACAAAAGGTGTTACCTGAGAAAGAGTGGTTGAATAAAACGCAACAACAAAATTTTCGGTAGCTTGCGCTGCTTTTTTATGGGCATATCATGCCATACGGCGAGTATAAATCAAAATATGAGTTGCTAAGTGGCCCCAGGATGCAACAGCGCGGCTACTACCCCTTATTGACACAATAGAAAACCTGCTTAGGAAAGCCCACACTATATTAATAAGAATGATAATAATAGTAATTATAACCAATAACCATTTGTAAAATTGGAATCTATTTATAATTAAATGAGACAATGAAAAATCCAAGAAAGAATAGGGCTGAAAGAGCCGGTATAAGACTTTCAGCATCGCTGTTAATAGTACTCCTGGTCTTAGTCGCGTCAGTATTGATCATTTATTCCACACCAGTTCTGACTGAGGAAAAAAGGACAAGCGGAAACCTTACTTTTACTGACAGGGCTGGTATCCCTGTTAGCGGGACAATAGAAATAAGCATGACGGGGGCACCTCCCGGGTGGAGATCGAACGTTAATTCTATAACCTGGAGAAATGCTCCCAATGCCTGGATATATTTTGATGCTCATGAGACAAAGAGCATCTCAATAAACTTGCGGATAGCGGGGGATTCACCATATGGCAGTGTGTCGCTGGAAAACCACGGCATTAACCTGCCAGGCAGCGTGAACATATCCGTTGCGGGAACTTCTGTAAAGTATGTGGAAATAAATGCAACTGGCGTTTCATTTGCCGAGGCTGAGATATCCATATGGTACACAGATTCAGAACTGAAAGGACAGGATGAAAAAGAACTGGTTATTTATTACTATGACCGCGCAAATGTAACATGGAATGAACTACCCACCAGGATTAATGCAGTAAACAATATCGTGAGCACAACAGTGGATTCTTTGTCCATCTTTGCTGTGAGCATAAGAATACCTGAAAAAATAGAGGTTCTTGACACCAAGAAAATAGCTGTCATCAGCGACATCAAAACATATGACGAAGCAAAAAATCTGAGAAAGAAGGCAAAGACCAGCAACTTTTCAGCATACGATATATCTGATAGGGGAGAGCTTGAGGTGAATGCCCTCGAAACAAAAAATGTAGCAGTTAGGCTAAAAATTAATAATTCAAGTGGCGGTGAGATCATCCTTGACGACTATGGCAAAAGCAACCCGGTCTCTGTTCCGCTTCCGGGAAAGCCTGTTAAGTTCGTAGAGATCAGCGCCAACAATTTGTCTTTTTCCTCAGCAGAGGTAACCATACAGTACAGCGACGCTGAACTCGAAGGCCTGGATGAGAACAGGATCACAATTTTCCACTTTAAGAATGCAACATGGAAAGCACTTGCAACCCAGAGGGATATGGCAAATAATACCGTAACTGCCACTGCAACATCGCTGTCCTCGTTCGCGGTGATTGAGGCGACTACGCGCTACAATGCCACACTGTACGTGTATGAAACAAAAGGCAATACATATCCAGCAGATGATAAATTAGTTCACACAGCCAGCCTGAGCAATCTTCCGGCAAACGGTACGACATTTGACCTGGGAGTCATCGGAAACATCTACAAGAACCACACATATGTTATTGAGATGCAGATACGCCCCAACTATACCTATGAGTTCGATGCCGACTACAGGAAGGAGACTTTTTTTAAAGCCGGCGTGCCCTTTGGCACCACCAACGTCTCAGGAAGACAGTATCTGATAAACACCACTCTGGTGATGAATGATGGCAACATTACACACGACATCTACGTCAACACCACCCACCAGACCAACTACAGCGTTGATGCGAGTGCATATGAAGTTGGAGTGATAGCGGGAGACCTGGATATAATCGCACACGAGGCAACCAATAGCGGAGGGACATACTGGTATGAAAACGGAAACTCATGGAGCAGAGTGACGATTGAAAATGCTGATCCCGACGGCGCCACTCCTTATGCTCTCGCAGTTGGTGATCTTGATAATGATGGGGATATCGACGTGGCTACCTCAAATGCCCAGCCGAGTATTTTCATATACGAAAACGACGGGACACCGCAGGGTGCAAACTGGGAACTTATAGATATAGGTACGCCGGGTGGCACGACCTATGCCCTCGCAATGTCAGACCTCGACGGCGACGGCTATCTGGATATAATCAGCGGGGATAGCGCTCAGAATATAAGAATATTTAGAAACGACGGAACACCGTTTAACAGCGTGTGGAGCACTACAACCACGGTTGAAAGCTCAATTGGGACCACCATCTATAAACTTGCCGCTGGGGATATCGATGGCGATGGAGACATTGACATCGTCGCAGGCGGAAGCACAAACCTCTACTGGTATGAGAACGATGGTACGCCGTTCAACGGAGGCTGGACAAAAAGAACAATAGCCACAGGTATAAGCGGCAACGTGTATTCTGTCGCAGTGGGAGACCTTGATAACGATGGCTGGCTTGATGTGGTTATGGGCAACGCTGCTCAGGATATAATCGTTTATCAGAATGACGGCACTCCTGCGGGCTGGGGAGGTACAGCATATACTGTAGAATCAGCTGCGGGCGGTACGGTTTTTGATGTCGAGGTGGCGGACATGGATGATGATGGGTATATTGATATTGTTGCAAGCGTCTGGACAGCAAGTGATATTCTGTGGTATAAGAACGACGGTACGCCGTTCAATGCCGGCTGGACAAAATACAGTATCGATAGCGATACCAACGCTCAGAATCCTTATGGTATTGCAATAGGCGATGTTGATTCTGACGGTGACCCTGATGTTGTTGTCGGGGTTGAGGACCGTAATGTTTATTGGTATGCAAACGATGGGACGTGGACTGTTACAACAGTGACCTCAACAGCGCTTGGTGGAACTCCCTGGAGAGTGGCTGTTGCAGACCTCGACAACGACGCCAACTCTAACATCCTCGACTACCACTGGAACTCTACCGAGAACGCGGAGAAAGGCGTCGATGGCGCGGAGTTCAGCGGATGGGATAACCTGACAGCAGACAATAACTATTCCTTTTATTTCATTGCAACGCCAGACGACGACTGGTCGGACGGCACGAACGACACAATCACATTCTACTGCGGAAACGAGGCGGGAAGCGGCTGGGCGCTGACCGAGCCGAAGATGTATGGCGCGGTGCGAACGCCAATCAAGGTGAACTGGACCTGGAATATAACCACCGCTCCTCCGGTGACGCTGGAAATCAATATCTCGCAGGCTCCAACCGAGGTCACGCGGGGGGAGGTTTTTTCCAGCCTGAATTCATCGGTAAATAACACCGGCACCGTGAATGCAACCAGCACCTGGCTCAACTGGACACTGCCCTCCGGCTGGAGCAACCAGACAGGGAACCGGGACCTGTCACCTGGAATACTGGGGCCGGATGAAGTCGGATGGAATAATCTTACTGTCAATTTGAGCCAGTCGGCAGCACTGGGACCGCAAACAGTCACAGCAGGTGCCGATTGTGATGAAGCTGCCTGGGGAAGCGATTCGAAATCCATAACAGTGTATGCCCCGACCACTATCTCTCAGGTTACCTCGAACAGAACTAAACCGGTTCAGGGCGACATCATCCTTCTCTCGTCGCGGCTGTTATGGGATAACGACACAGCCATCCCGGGACAGAACATCTCATTCTATAACGACTCGATCTATATCGGCTCAGATTTCACAAATTCTACCGGCTGGGCACAGGTTTCGTGGAACACTACCGGGGTTGGCATGCTGGAGACCATAAATGCAACCTATGATGGAAATGCTACGATCTATTCCCGTGCAAGCTACAACAACTCGCTCGCTATCACATTCTCTGACATAATCATGACCGTGTATACCAACCTGTCAGAATACACATCGCCGACAAATGTACTTATCAACGGGAATGTGACCAATATACCAGGCGGCGGTCCTTCCGTCGGGGCAGCAGTGAACATATCAGTGCTCTACCCCAACGGCACCCGGGCATATTACAACCAGACCACAACGGATTTCTATGGTGGATACAACACCACATATGATATCGCAACCAGTGACCCGATCGGCACCTATATGGTCAATACGAATGCAACCAGTCCCGGCGGCAACTTCACCACCAACTCGACCACCTTCCTTGTGGGAGTCGGCATGGTCGTGGATGTGAATACGGATAAAGCTACCTATATCGCAGGTGGAAATGTTTCAATCATTGTTTATGCAGAATACAGCAACGGTACAGAGGCGAACAACAGTCTGGTTAACCTGACAATTAAAGATCCTGATGGAACGATAATCAATGAACAATCGGGGTATATAAACGCAGCCGGGTATTTTTTTTATCTTTACACGCTTCCCACAGGTGCTGCAGAAGGAACATATAATGTAACTGCCAAGGTTACAGATCCTGAAAATTATGTAGAATACGCATATACATCATTTATTGTGGCACGAAAGGCAGCCACACTGAATGTTAAACCCCTCATAACGATTATGTGGCAGAACCAATCGAAGATTTTTTCCCTCGAAGTCAAAAATACTGGATCTGAGAACATAAGTGGAAGTGTCAATCTAACCTCCACTTATCCATTATATTTCAATATTACAAATATTACTGCCCGGGAGTTTACCAACATTACACCACAAAGCCAGTTTGTGACTGAATTCAATGTTACAGTTAACACGACAACACCCCTTGCTATGTATAAACTGAATGCAACCCTGTCTTATGACAATGATACCAAGTCGTCACAGAAGGATGTATATATTAAGGTGATCACAGAGCCTGAACTGTTTGTCAGAACAGTAACTGATAAGGCAGTTTATTTATTGGACCCATACCAGTGGGTGTATGTTGCACCTGATTCAAATTGGCCACCAGCTAATGAAGGACGCCCTTTAGTGACTATAAATGCTATGGTCGTTGATCAATACGGGCGTCTCGTACCGAATGAACGATATCCGGATGAGCCAATTGTGCATTATTGTGTGCACAATGGAAGCAATGATGCGCCAATAATCTCAGATGGGAGTATGGATAATCCAAGAACCGGGTTCTATACCAAGACTATCGAGGTAAACGAGACCGCTGGTGTTGCGGATTACTTAGTGCATGTCGAAGCTACAGGATTAGGAAAGGAGGTGAGCGGCTCAACGACGTTTACAGTGGACAGATGGGATTGCGACAGCTGCCACAAGCCCTTTGCGGCCAGACACAGCTGGAATAGTGTGATAGGCAGTTCAACAACTTCCGGGGGATCTGTTACTTATGAAAACCTTGTTAACTATGAGCTAACCCACACTCCCGATTCTGGAACAAATGATCATGAAAATGTGCTTGTTAAAAGTGGTGGTGGATGCAGTACTTGTCAT
>CBFFLL010000167.1:0-5962 GCA_965642175.1 Candidatus Methanoperedens nitratireducens
AATCGATACCTTTATCTAAGAATAAGCACTATGCGACTTACCCTTTAGGGCCGGTAGCTCAGGGGTAGATCGCTCCCTTGGCATGGGAGAGGCCTCGGGTTCAATTCCCGACCGGTCCATAGAAATACAAATTAACTTAACTGTATTATTTGGCCTTTAACCTTATATTGTTAGAAAGCATTATCGACAGTTCACTAATACAGGCAACGATGTGATCTAACTTGTGGAGAAATGTTCTCTCGGATGAGGGAAAAAATATTGCTAAACATGCGGAACGAGAGCAGGAAGCAGGCAATTTCAGACGTGCGAAAGAACTGTATCTTAAAGCCATTGCAAAATTCGGACAGGCCTCTGATATATCCGGGGATTTCAATGAGATCAGCGTCCTTCGAAGCCTTTCAAGTTATTATATTGAACGTGTCCGTTCTATTGAAAAGGAACTGCTCAACGATCCTGAAATAGATACACGGGCGTTTGCGCCTGTGAAAAAAGAAACATCCCGGGTCGAGGTGTCGGAACTGCTAAGAGGAAGCGGTGTGCAGGAGGAAGTATTAGGTGAAGTTCTGCGGATAGCCATGGAAATAAGCCATGAAGGGCGGGAAGGACATGCCATAGGCACAGCGTTCCTTGTAGGAGATGCAGGAAACGTCATGGCACTATCAAGACAGCTTGTGCTGAACCCGTTCGAGGGACACAACAGGGATAAAATAAAACTGACGGATGCCGAGATCGGAGACAATATCAAGGAGTTCGCGCAGCTTGATGGTGTTTTCGTGGTATCGGGTGATGGGGTAGTGGAGTCTGCAGGACGGTACATCACAATGGATACAGGCATGGTTAGAATACCAAGGGGGCTGGGAACAAGACATTCATCAGTTGCAGCCGTGACCCTGGCCACAAAAGCGCTTGGTATCGTCGTGTCCCAGAGCGGTGGAGTGATAAGGATATTCAAAGAGGGGAAGATAGTGGCTACGATAAAACCATAAGTATATTATTGAAAATTGACCAATTTAGCTTTTTGACCCATATGCGTCATCAAAGGATGCTCTTTTTCATACACAAATGTAAATTCTGTCCCCTGATTCATCTCCATCAAAGCAAGCGTATTCTGGAGAGCCACGGTCAGAGCCTCATGATCCGGCTCATCCGCCACTTCAGCATTGAATGGATAAGTCTCTTTAAGTTCAACAGGATAAGCGCCAAACGGCGCCTTGAACTCAAGCACATGGTCAAAATCTTCATCGATCTCCATCCTCTTTGCCCTTATCAGCACCCTGCCGTCAAGCCTGAAATTCCCGAGCCTCTTCCTGAATCTTACTACTTCAGGTCTTAATGAGGATTCAGGGCCGCTATAGAAAAAAGTTGCTCTTGGCGCCTGTTGGAACTGCTCTATCCACTCAGAATATGAAAGCGCACGCCTCAGCCCGTCCAGCAGACGTGGATGTGTCCTGCACCTCTGCTCCACGAGTTCCCAGAGGCTTCCCTCTTTTATTGCCTGCTTTACTTCCCGCATCTCTGCGAATGTTGCGTAGAGATTGTGGCGTGCAAGCAGTTCTTCCCTGTTATCGCTCTTTATCAGTTCTTCAGCATCGGTTGATGAGCATACAGGGCATGAACACGGCAGGTACTGGAGCTTATCCAGGTGGTACGTCCCGCGAACGGTCATGTACCTTCCCTCCTTGGCGTACAGCGCGTAAGATGCAGAGTCGAACAGGTCGCAGCCAAGCGCAACAGCGAGTGCGAACATCATGGGATGCCCTGCGCCGAAAAGATGCACAGGCGCTGCTGGTGAGAGGCCTTTCTTTGATGCCACGATGACATCTACAAGGTCTGCGTAGCGGTACGACTCCATGAGAGGCACAACTGCGCCCAGAGGATAAAGGTCAAAATCAGCGGCGCTCAACTCACGTCCCGCTCTTTCCCTCAACTCAGGGAACGAGGAGCCCTGCACTGGCGCGGCCAGAAGCATATCCTTCTTTAATTCAAGGGCTTCCTTTTCCCTCTCTATGGTTATTGTAAGTTCCGATTCTGCCCGTTCCCATGAGACATCAGGCGGGGTGGGTATGTCAAGGGGCACACCGATGTCAGAGCCGATCTCCTGCTGGAACTGGACTATCTGTCTATTATTCACTTCCACTTCGCCATAAACCGATAACTGAAAAGAGCCCGAGTCAGTCATGATCGGCCCGTCAAAACCGATGAGTGAGTGCAATCCTTCGCTGAGGGCGCGTTCCCTTAGCTGAGGCTTGCGGTAAATGATATAGGAATTTGTAATAATGATCTGCGCACCGAACTTGCGCATTTCTGAAGGCTTTATGGTCTGGATATTTGGATTGACCACAGGCATGATGGTCGGGGTCTCGATGATCCCGTGGCGGGTTTCGAGGCGCCCGATCCTGCCGCAAATGTCCTTGTGGGTTATTTCGAAGATTGGGGGCATGATTGGCTATGATGGAAGGAGGGGTATATTAGTGTGAGGATAAAGAATAATAAAAATCGAATAAAATAAAAATATTTCGACTCTTGTGTTGAAAAAATTACCTTTTTTACTTATTGGCAGGTTTCCAGAACTCCCACCATTTCTTAATTGATTCATGCTCCGTTAAAAGGAGTTGTTCGTTGATTTTATTAATTCTCTGAAATTCGAAGATCAGGAATCCGGTCTGATTTTGCAAGTCTTTAATGTTATCTTCTTTTGATTTGATTATCACATCTTTAAATTGGATTTCTTTCTGTAAGACCATAGTTTCTGCTAGCAATTTGCTATTAGTTTCTAGCAAATTTCTCTCTTTTTCTAGCAATTTGCTATCATTCTCTAACAAGTTGCTATCATTTTGATTTTCCTTGATATCATTTTTGTTAGCAAAATATAGCTTCAATGCTTCTTCGACCAGATCTTGTTTAGACTTCCCACTATTATCGATTTTATCAAATAGTTCAGCTGGGACCCTGACATTTAATTGTTTTTTTTCGACCATGATGCTAGCATTATATTAGCTTCATGTTGTAAATAACTTTACAGATGTAGCATCTTCTTGGAACTGGCGTTTTTTCAAAATTCTCATAAAATAACAATCATTTTATAGGAAGCAACATATCAGGAAAGCCCATGAGTCACGACTACAGGGCACTTGGATTGAAATCCGGTCTTGAGATCCACCAGCAGCTTGACACAAAAGAAAAACTGTTCTGCGGGTGTCCCACGCTTCTTCGTAACACAAAGGAATCAAACTTTGAATTTTTCAGGTACCTGCGCCCCACTCAGAGCGAAATGGGAGTAGTGGACAAAGCGGCGCTTGAGGAAATGAAACTCACAAAAAAATTCATCTATAAAGCATACGATACCACCTGTCTTGTTGAGAATGACGAAGAGCCGCCGCGCGAATTGAACGCGGATGCTGTGGATCTTGCGCTCACTATCGCCCTCATGCTCAACATGCAAATAGTGGATGAACTCTACACAATGCGAAAGATCGTTATTGACGGATCTAACACCTCTGGTTTCCAGAGGACAGGGCTCATTGCTACCGGCGGCTACATAGATTCTTCCGCAGGTCGCGTGGGGATAGACGTGCTGTGCCTTGAGGAAGAAGCTGCGCAGAAAGTAGAAGACCGGGGCGACTCTATTTTATATTCCCTTGATCGCCTTGGCATCCCTCTTGTTGAGATTGGAACGGCTCCTGATATCGTTTCACCTGCTCATGCAAAAGAGGTTGCAGAGAAGCTCGGTATGATCCTGCGTTCAACCGGGAAAGTGAAGCGCGGTCTTGGCACCATACGACAGGATGTCAACATTTCGATAGCAGAAGGCTCGAGGGTTGAGATAAAAGGAGTGCAGGAACTGGATCTGATAGAGACGATCGTGGAGCGGGAAGCCGCAAGGCAGGTGGCACTCCTTGAAATAAAGAAAGAACTCAATAAGAGGAAAGCTTCTGTATCTGATAAAATAATCGATGTTACTTCTGTTTTTGCAGGCACTACATCCAAAGTAATATTGAAAGCATTAAAAGGCGGTATAGTATATGCGGTCAATTTGCCGGGATTTGCCGGACTTGCAGGCAGGGAACTCCAGCCCGAACGGCGGCTGGGGACAGAGTTCTCTGACCGCGCCAAAAAATCTGGCGTGGGGGGAATTTTCCATACTGATGAGCTGCCCAACTACGGTATTACGGAAGAGGAAGTAAAAGCGCTGCGCAAAGCCGTGGGAGCGCAGGAGAATGATTGCGTTGTAATGGTCGCTGATTCAAAGGAAAAAGCAAAAGGAGCAATGGAAGCGGTCATAATTCGCGCAAGGGAAGCACTTGAGATAGTTCCAGAAGAGACAAGACGCGCCCTTCCGGACGGTAATTCTGCATACATGAGACCCCTTCCGGGCGCTGCCCGCATGTATCCTGAGACAGATGTTCCACCAGTTGAAATAACGACGGAGCGTATCAACAGCATTGTATTGCCTGAACTCATTTTGGATCGCATACCAAGATACATGAAGCAGTTCAAATTGAACGAGGAACTTGCAGGTCAGATAGCGCGTTCAGGAAACTTCGTTCTGTTTGAGGGCATAATGCATAAGGTTCCTGATGTTAACGCAAATGTAGTTGTACGCACACTTGAAATCGTTCTATACGAGCTTGAAAAAGAAGGAGTGAATGTCAATAATATAATAGAAGCTCATCTACTTTCGCTTTTCAGCCTCCATGCTGATGGAAAGATCCCGAACGAAGCAGTCAGTGGAGTACTAAAATTGATAGCAGGCAAGCCTGAATTGACCCTGGAAAAGGCGATCGCAACGCTAGGAATAGGGGTGGTTGAGAGTGGAGAACTTGAAACTGCCATTGATAAAATAATTGGATCAAGGATGGATTTCATCAAAGAGAAGGGAATGAACTCAGTTGGTCCTCTGATGGGGATTGTAATGAAAGAACTCAGAGGAAAGGTAAGCGGTCAGGAGATAAGCCGACTCTTAACAGAGAAAATATCGAAAAAATTAGAAACTCTTAAGTGAATTGTGTGCTTTGACCAAAAATTATGCAGCTCAAAACGAAATATTTTTTACTAATTTCAATCTTATTTTTCACTTTTTCGGTCGCTATTTCCGACGCCACTGAGATCACACTGAACAATATCCAGAAATCCGACAGCGCCATTCTTTTTATTGTGGACGGGCTGGGTTCTTCGTATTTTTACCCTGAACTGACGCCTTACGCCATTGATGAAAGCGAGCTCTCAAAAGCGTTTACACGCAATCTGACCTCTGGAACAAGGCTTATGGACATCAGGACGCCGATCCCTTCGACAGGTCAAGCCCATTCGGTCATCGTGACAGGCTATTCCGGGGCTAACGAAGAAATAGTGGGTTATCCTGATGCTACTATATATGATATTACAAGACAGCATGGTTTTGTGAACCTGGCTGTTATGGAGAAAGGGGATTTCCAGAACCTTCGCGATGAACAGGATATAATATTGTTCGCGCAAAACAATTCGATAGATAAGCCGTTGATATCCATACAGGCAAATAAAGCCCCTTCCGGTATCTACGAATTAATGTATGACTGGAAGATGAAACTGCCCGAATATCTTGAAAACAGGAAGGGCAGGGAGAAATATTCTGCATACAATAAATGGGGTATAGACTCGGCGAACGCTGTTGCAGGATACATGAGAAAGAACCACCCCTCACAGAGATTCCTCCTGACAGTGAATGTGGGGGCAATAGACAGCGGGGGTCATAATCTCGGGGAAGATGATTATTATTTGCTGATCGAGGACCTTGACAGGGATATCTATCCATTATATACTACTGCAAGAGAGAACAATATTGCTTTATTTTTCACAGCTGACCACGGAATGTCTTTTGCAACCAAAAACGCCCGCAGGGGGGGACATGCCTCAGGAAAATACGCTACAAAGTTGGAAAGTCTGAAGATACCTCTTGTTATTATGTCCCAAAATACCGTTCCCG
>CBFFLL010000168.1:0-5955 GCA_965642175.1 Candidatus Methanoperedens nitratireducens
GCACCCACGCCCATTATCGAACCCGCGATAACATGCGTGGTGCTTACCGGGATCCCGAAAATGGAAGTAATAAACAGTAGCACTCCACCACCAGTCTCCGCGCTGAAGCCGTCAACGGGTCGCAATTTAGTGATCTTCATACCCATCGTCCGTATCACCTTCCAGCCGCCTATCAGGGTTCCAAGTCCAATGGAGATATATGCGGAGAGAATGACCCAGGCAGGAATATCCGCATTTATATCCATATATCCAACCGAGATCAAAAGTGCAGAAATAATGCCGGCGGTCTTGAGAGCATCATTGGCCCCGTGCCCTAGGGAATACCAGCTAACAGAGAGCAACTGGAGCTTTCCAAATACCCTGTTAATAGTGGAAGGACGTAATTTTCGAATCGAACGGAACAACAAGGCGGAAAACAACATACTGAACACGAAACCAAATATCGGGGCCAGAACGATAAATACCAGGACTTTGGTTATTCCACTCATTATTAGAACCTGGAACCCGCCCGCAGCTATACCTGCGCCCATAAAACCCCCTATCAGTGTGTGGCTCATAGATATCGGCAAGCCAAACTGCGTCATGAACACGCCCCAGAAGATAGCTGCTAACAGTGTTGAGAGGATCAATGTGGGAGTAACTATAGAAATATCGACAATTCCTTTTCCAATGGTCAGCGCCACCGCATGGGGCATAATAAGAAAAGCAATAAAATTCATGAACGCAGCAAGACCAACGGCTTTTATGGGAGTGAGGACTTTTGTCGATACTACAGTAGCTACCGAATTTGCCGCATCATTCCATCCGTTCACGAAATCAAAAAATAATGCGATAATGATTATTAAAATAACTGTTGTACTTAAACCATCAAACATTTATGATCACCAACACGACTGACAGAAAATCATCCTCTTAACTATTCTTTACCACGATGTCGCTGATGACGTTCGCAGCATCTTCGCACTTGTCAGTCGCGAACTCGAGACGTTCATAGATCTCTTTCAGCTTCATGATCTCGATAGCATCTGTCCGTTTGAAAAGGTCAGCCACTGATCTCTTGTACAGGTCATCAGCTACATTTTCAAGCCTGTTCACTTCGATGCACCGTTTTTCGATCTCCTTCGGGTTCTTGATGTTGCGTAGACCCCGCATTGCAGTGTTCAATTCATTGGCTTGTTTTACGATCACTTCTGCCAGCTTTATCATGTTCTCTTCCGGCTTTTTTATCTCGTAAAGGATAAAGCGCGTCGCTGTGCCGTCGATGTAATCCAGCACATCATCAAAAGCAGAGGCAAGCGCTGAAATGTCCTCATGGTCTATCGGGGTTATGAACGACTTATTGAGCTCTTCGAATATCTCATGCACGAAATCGTCGCCCTGATGTTCAATATCCTTTATTTTTTGCTGCTTTTCATTTATGTTATTGTAATTTTTCAGCATATCGAGGAAGGCATTTGAGCCATCAAGTACGTTCTGCGATTCATTTTCAAGCATGCTAAAAAAGTGTTTATCCTGTGGAACTATCCATTCTTTAAGACCCATTTAAATCGTCCTCTCTCCTTAAATATAATAGTGCATCCTGTCTTTATGTTTTTCTATTTTATTCCAAACTGTCTTACTTATTCAGTTGAAGTATTGCATACTGAGCAATATATGGCTTTTCCCAAGAATATATAGATGCTATAGAAAATCAGTATAATAAGTAGAACCTGAAACAGTAGAACCTGAATGAAAAAAATAAAAAAAGGAAAAAAAAGAGAGAAAAAGAAAAAGGGACTTAGCCAAACAGTGCGCCGAGTCCTTCCATTCCGCTTTCTTCGGCTTTGCCTTTATCTTCCTGTTTTTCTTCAGCCGGAGCTTCTGCCGCTGCTGCTGCCACTGGGGTTGCCGCTGCTGCCGCTGGCGCTGCAAATGCTGCCTTTGCTATGGCTTCTTCGATATTGACGCCATCAAGAGCAGAAACAAGCGCTTTTGCTCTTACTGCATCAACTTCTCCACCTGCTGCCTTGATAACAGCAGTAATCGCTTCATCTGTAACTTTTGTTCCTGTGCTGTGTAATAACAGTGCTGCATATACGTATTCCATTTTAATCACCTTTTATTGTTGATCTGAATCCCCGCATTGAAATGCAGGGTCTTTACTCCGCATTGGAATGTGGGTCTTTACCTGCATTTAATGCGAGGTGTTTTTTTTACTCCATATTTAAATACAGTGTCTTATACTTAACCGAACAGCGAGCCCAGGCCCGCCGCGATATCAGTTTCCTTGTGTTCTTCTTTCTTCTCTTCTCCCTTAGGGGGCGCTGCCGACGTTACTGGTTTTAATCCTTCTTTTGGTACCGCAGCAAGCTTCTCTTTCAGCTTTTCGCCCACAGCATTGGCATCTTTAGCGCTAGCCAGTTTAGCAACCGATAACATCTGCGCATTGGCTTTTGCCAGGAGCACATCGATGATCTCAGGCATGATAATCTCAGCATTAATTGCCAGGTTCCTCGACTGTGAAGCTGCCTTTGCAATCAGTGTGGTTATCGTGGCTTTTGTCGGGTATGCCGAATTTATCGATAAATTGAACGCCTGCTGGACTGCAAGAGTTATATCACTTCTATATTTGGTCTCATCTACGGCCAGCAGTTTTGATTCATATATCATCCCGTTTTCATAAACTGCACGAAGCTCAAGCCCAAGTTCTACAGGGTGTATCTCAAGACGCGACAATATGGATGCAAGTTTTGCATTCACGACATCGCCTGCCCTGGCTACTGTCTTGGTCTCACGAATAACTACTTTCCCGCCTTCGATACCTGCCGGAATTCCAGATCCCTGCAATTCTCCCACGATCGGGCCAGGGGGGAATGATGTTGGACCTTTCTGGACCACAATATCCTTAGGCGCAATACCTCCAGGTTTTATTGGAGCGGCAGTTTTGCCTTTCTCAAGCATTTTGTGAAGCTTGAACGGATTTTCGTTAGTGAACAATAATGCAGTCTGATCAACAACATACTTACTTACTGGCTTGATAGTATCAGATGAACCTTCAAGAGCCCTGAATATGAGGTTGTTCCTGCACATCTTAACGTCAGCCTTGCCTCGCAGGTTCTTGCGCATCAACTGGAGCTGGCTTGAGGGTATCCCGTGGACGCCTACTATACCCACTGAAGAATATGAAGTAATTAATTTCTTTATTTCCTCTACCTCATCCTCTTTCCACTTGGGGATATGGATGCTGTGGTGTACGCCTTCTCTTGACATTTAAATCACCTTCACTGCCGGTCCCATTGTGGTCTTTACATAGATCGATTTTACGTTATACATACCACGTTCGTACCTGTGTTCAATGCGGTTTATTATCGTATCGATATTCTCTGATATCTTATCAGGAGACATCTCTTTTCTTCCCACAGAGATGTGGAATGTCATCTTGTCCTTGGACCTGATCTTTATAGAGTTCCTGGACTTGTTGATTACCTGGACAACATCTTTATCAGGTGTAAGCGGTATGGGCATTTTGCCCCTGGGACCAAGCACCTGACCGAGCGTTTTACCTATTAAAGGCATGTACGCCGATTCTGCGATGAAGAAATTTACTTCTTCAGCCAGGCTCTTTGCTCTTGGTTTGTCTTCTCCGAGGACGTTTATTTCATCAGGGTCAAAAACATAATCTGCTCCTGCGGCTTTTGCTCTCTGGCCAGTCTCACCTTTAGCGAATACTGCGATCTTGATCTGTTTACCAACGCCGTTAGGCAGGATGATCTCTTCATCAAGCCTGTTTTGCGGCTGGTTCATATCAAGATTCTTAAGGTTTATAGCCAGATCTATACTTTCTGAGAATTTACGCTGCGGCGACTTTTCCATCGCCATTTTAACAGCGGTTACTATCTTTTCATGTTCCAATATGATTCCTCCCGTAGTAGTCGACTCAATGGTCTCCTACGGTGATAGGGAGGTGCTATTTTCAATCAGGAAGTACTTTAAGGTATCGGTCTGTAAAGTAATTTTTCCTGCACTTCCCCGGCTTTTTTCTCATCCGTAAGTCTATTTAAAAGCGCCAGAGCGAACTCCATGGCCGTCCCGGGACCCTGGGATGTCATAATGTTCCCATCCTCTACTACCGATTTATCTATGTACCTGGCATTTTTTAACTCGTTTTCCATTCCCCTGAAAATAGTTGCATTCCTGCCTGCAAGTATCCCTGCCTTCGCAAGAACAGACGGCGCGGCGCAGATAGCAGCGACGATCTTTCCATTTGTGTTGTACTTGTTCACCAGTTCAATAACACGCCTGTCATTTCCAAGATTGACATAACCGGGTGAACCGCCGGGCAGGATTATGATGTCGAAAACTTCCTTGATGCTGTCAAGCGCCGCATCAGGCTGCATCTTAATTCCCCTTGACCCTGTGATAATCCCATCTTTCAAACCTGCAATAGTTACAGTTACTCCGCCCCTTCTTAATACATCTACTATGGTCGTAAGTTCTATCTCCTCAAAGCCTTCAGCCATCAAAACCAGTGCTTTTGTCATTTGTTTCCACCTCATATTCCTCCATGCCTTTTGCCATCAAGAACCCTCTTGCTCTCTCAGTATATTTATACTCGCCAACCCTGTCCCAGAACGCCTTTGAATGGTTGGGATGCAGCAGGTGACTCATCTCGTGCATTATCACATAATCAAGAACCCATTTTGGCATTTCCAGAAGTTTATGGGATATTCGGATAGTGCCTTTTGATGGCGTGCAACTTCCCCTCACATACCTCTGGTTTGAAACAAATTCGATAGAATTCACCTTTAGTTTCCCATCAAAATATATTTTATTGAACTCATCAAACCGCTTATTAAGATAATCACCATTATTTGCCCGGGCTTTCAGTCTCTTTTTCTCGATCTTTTGTTTCATCTTCTCGACTAGCTTTCCTTCCTCTTCCCTGTGTAATCCTGCGGGGAGATATATTACAAGAGTTTCTCCGATCATCTTTGCTTGGATCGTCTTTTTTCTATCCCGGCTCCTGACCACCTTAACTTCCATAGTTCATACATGAACGTTGAAATGGTATAAAAAAAATTCGTTTTGAATAACTCCAAATAAGGCATTCTTGTGGTGGCTTGCATAGATATATATCATTATTATATCCATTCAAAAACCCCTCCTTTGATGGATTTCAGGCATCTCCGGTGCGGCGCTTTTGTTCGTAAGTATCCATATAGCCGAGGATTGACCTTAAATCATTTAATCCGCAATCAAAAAAACTTCTGGTTTTTGGATGCGTCACATTATCGATCAATTCCCCAATATTTGTCATTATCAGGATAGAACTGATATATATCAATATAACGTGCTGTGGCAAAATGAGCAGTGGTTGATTCATAGCTCCCTGCATATTAAGGATCATTGCGAGTGCCCCTCCAATAATAAATGAAACGAGATACCCGTTTATCATCCAGTAAGAATTCTCCTGCTTAAAAATGAAGGGAGTAGATATGATCAGCAAGGTAAACCATATTTTAAACATAACAAAAGTCGAAGCCCCGTAATAGGCAATCATAGATCTTACGATAATATTTCCCTCCTGCATGAGCCCCTGCTGCTCGACCATATATATACATGTCAAGGCATCCCCGAGTCCCCATGTCAGAAAAACCAATAAGCAGAGAATCCCCTGAAAACGGATGTACCATAAGGAGCTGTATTCTATATCATTTTTCATATTATTACCTTTTTTGCGTGTTTCATCATTATGATAATACTAATCATAAAATAACAATTTAACCTTGGCTTTCTTATGACTTATACATTTCCCCAAAAAACACAGGAAACCCAGATATTCTTTAGGAAGTGAGATATATCTTTGAAGCTAAGACATTTATATAATGACAACAATAATAGAACTGAATGTGGAGTGTAATACAGGACAAATTCAAGAACCATCCGGCACAGGAAAAAGTAATAAGGCTGCTCTTA
>CBFFLL010000169.1:0-1247 GCA_965642175.1 Candidatus Methanoperedens nitratireducens
ATAGAAAAGAAAGCAGCGAGGCGCCAAGCATTACAATGACCGCAATAGCCAGGCGCTTTGCTATAAATTTTTTCATATGCCTATCGCCTTATCTTATCTCAATATCCTGCAGGTTAGTCTCAAACATCGTGGCAGGGAACGTAAATCCATGTACCTTGTTCCTGAAAGCGACAGGCTTTACGATGTCATATAGCGGAATGCACGGCGCTTGATCATGCAGTAGTAACCATGCCTGGTCAAGTGCCTCTCGTTGCCGGACATCATCGGGGGTAGAGAATGCTGTTTCAATCAATTCATTCAGTTCATTGCTGTGGTATGCATATTCCCATGCCCAGTTTGTATTTTTGGAATAATACTTACCTCCCGGCGAGACACCTCCAGGTATAGAAGGCAGACAACCGCTGTGATGTACATACATATCGTATTTTCCTGCACTTTTCTTATCATCAGCCGCACCGCTCTCGAGGGTCAAAATTTCCATCTTGACACCGAGTTTTTTCAATTCCGACTGCAAGAAGACAGAGACAACATCAGCATTTGCTTCACCAACAGGAACAATGAGTTCGGCAACGAACGGTTTTCCATTCTTGTCAAGTATCCCGTCACCATCGGTGTCTTCCCACCCGGCTTCTGCAAGAAGTTGCTTTGCTCTTTCAGGATTGTACGTGTAACCTTCCTTAATATTTCCGGGTCCCCATTTAAACCAGGGAGCTGTGATCACATATGCCGGTTCAGTTGCATTAGCAAAGAGCGTCCGGACCATCAATTCCCTGTCAATCCCATAATTAAAGGCAGATCGCACTCTTTTATCATCGAAAGGTGCCTTTTTACAGTTGAACTCAATAACCTGATAACGCCCGAAGGACTGGATCATCACCCCGATGTTTGGGTCTTCTTCAAGTTTTGCCAGTTCTATATAGGGTATGCTGGAGTGATGCTCACCCACGCCGATTATGTCAAGTTCGCCGGCTTTCAGGGCTATTATCTGTGTATATGGATCTGGTACAGTTTTCCATATAACTTTCTCAAGTTCTGGTTTCTTACCCCAGTAATCATCATTTCTTACCAGTACAGCCTCTTGATCTTTCTTGTAATCCACAAGTTTAAACGGACCTGTTCCAATATATTCCACGATCTTGCCGTCCGGATCCCATTCAGGTTCAACAGCTAACGGGCTTACGACATTGCTAGAATCGCTTGCTATATCGAGCAAAAATGTATCATAATATTTGTTAAAAGTCACCCGG
>CBFFLL010000169.1:1257-5920 GCA_965642175.1 Candidatus Methanoperedens nitratireducens
ATCAACAATCTCCATCTTGTCTACATAATCCCTGAATGATGCCGTCTTCATATACATATCGAGAGAAAATTTTGCACCTTTAGCATCGAAGGGTGTACCATCATGGAACACAACACCTTTCCTCAGATGGAAGGTGTATATCTTGCCGTCTTCAGAGACATCCCACGACTCAACAAGCTTTGGTACCGGGTTTCCGTACTTATCCACACCCATAAGTGTCTCAAAGACTAACGATCTGCCTTCATAAGCAACCTTAAAATCTTTCTGTGCGCCTACCGTCAACACCTGGTCCACCTGCTTCATCTCTGTTGTTGCATCGTTTTGTATCGATGATGATGCCGATTCCTGGCCAGAATTGTCTATACAGCCCATCATCACGCTGGTGATTAAGAGCAGACTTATGACTATGCACGTACTAAATTTATTTTTAAATATCATAGAACTCACCATTTGTTATTGTTTTACTCCTTTGATCAGAAAATGTCCACCCCAGTAGCCATATTTGAGATGATCCAGGAATGAGTATGTTCTTGCAACCGTTTCATTCACAACACCGATATCCCGGAATCCAGTACTACTAAGAAGATCAATGTCTGCCTGTGGACGTTCTCTTTGCCGCATTGGCAACTGCTGCTCGAGATCTTTGCTGTATCCCTTGTGGAATGGATTCTTTCGTTCCGTAATAAGAATCAACGGCACTGATATACAATAGCGCCAGAGTTTCCGGTACAGATTGTAATTCTTAAAATTCCCATCAAGGATCACCACCTGACCCCCTGACTTCAATACCCTGTTCCATTCCTTTATTGCTTTTTCCGGGTGTGGAAGTGTCCATAACAGATGACGGTTGATCACCACGTCAAAAGTATTATCTGGAAAAGACAGTTTTTCAGCGTCCCCGATCTTAAATTCTACAGGAAGATTAGCTTGTTTTGCCTTTTCCTTTGCTCTGTTCAACATACCATCAGATAGATCAATTCCTGTTACCTCATGTCCCATCTCAGCAAGAACCAGTGCCATTGCGCCAGTGCCGGTACCTACATCCAGTATCTTCTGTTTATCAGATCTGACCGCCAGTGTCAGGAGATTCTTCCACGCTTCTTTTTCCTGCTCAGTGTGTATTCCATGTCCCGGAGATTGATCATAGTTTTTAGAAGATTCATCCCAGTTCTGTTTGATGACATCTTTTATACCTGGATTCTCATACATTTTTACTCACCGCTATTAATGCCGATTTAAACGAATCCTTCCATCTGAACATTCCATCGGATTCCTGCTGGATAAACTGAGATATGTATGAACGTACTGCGTCCTTTTTCGCAAGAACATCTGACTCATCGAAATGTGAGGTAGCGAGTTTAACAGCCTCATCCAGATCCGCGCATTCCATGGTAGTTGTTATAATTTGCACTTCAGGATACCAGCCCATCTCTCTTAAAAGATTATAGATGTTACTGTAATCCGGACCGGGTTTATACGGAGTTCCCTTGATGATCTTCCAGATATCCCCGTATCTATCGTTGCTCTCATGTATTCCGATCATCAAAAACAGATACTTTCCTGCTGCATCGATCATGCGCTGCAGCGATTTTTTCATATCGGTTATAAAATAAAGAGCATGGCTGCAGACAACGATATCATATTGTCCTGATATCCTGGCATCTTCCCAGGTATTATTGATAAATTCGATATTCTCCAGATTTTCCTTTAAGGCTGCATTCTTGAGATAATCCAGCATACCTGCAGACGGTTCAATCGACACTACCTGTTTGACTTTTTTAGCCAGTGGTATCGTAAGTGCTCCTGTGCCAGCGCCAATATCCAGTACTGTAGTCGTTGTATCGATATACTTCTCAAGCCTGTCAACAACAGGTGAGCGGTATGCATCATGTCCACGATTATATCTTGGCGATTGATCATCCCAGTATTCGTTGACCGAGTTTGCCTGCTGAGCGATATCATCCATCCAGCTGGACTTCCGCATCCCCTGTTCCCAGAGTTGTGCCCAGTCTGGCATACCTGATTGATCATTAAGAGCAGCTTCAATCCTTCTGCAAGCTATACCTGCTATGCACGGATCCGCACCCAACGGCTCTGCATACACAAGTTCGATGTCAGTTCCACCGAGCTGTATCATAGTCCGGTTATCACCTTCCTTGATCCCTAGAACTCGCGGAATATCTTTTGTGGTGTGAACACCCGGCGCCAGGAAACAGGGCAGTGCTACAATCCTGTTAACTCCGGTTCCTTCAAAACTTTTCAGCCCTTCATGAAGGGTCGGGGTATCTATATTTAAAAATGCGGTTTTAACGATCGTATTTCCATTGCATTTTTCTATCATGTCGGCCACAGCATTCACAACCTCTTTATTATAGGGAAGTGAACTGCCATGTCCGAGTACCAGTATTCCGGTATTATTTTCCATCATATCAGCCCCTTTAATGAACTCCCATAACAGTGAGAATCGCAGTGATCACCTTTTCATCATACTGGTCTTCAACGCCCTTGCCCGGATCAGCGTGTCTGACCTTGAACATCCAGTTACCGGATTTATCCAGTTTGATCAATGCCGTACCATCAGAATCAGTAGTCGCTTCAACCGCATCATCTTCACTACCGCTGAACGCAACAGTTATCACAGCCCCTGGGAGTGCTGCACCATCATACAAAACTTTCAACCCGATCTCTTCTCCGGCATGATAATGCCTGTAACCGATTGGAATGATCTCCAGATCGTGTCCGAGTACCGGATTAAGATCTTTCGATCCATGTCCAGAGATGATGGTCCTGGCATACTGGTAATAATAACCGCTGCTTTTCACGTTCTCATAATCGCTCTTTGGACCTTTATGCCATCCATCATCCGTGACTGTGTATATCCCGGCATCATATTCAAGCGCAACAGTGTGATAGCCATCGAGAACCGGATCAAATCTTACAATAAGGCAACCATCCCCTGAATCTACTGCAAGATCATGTTTCTTATTTGCTGGATCAAAAACAGCCGCTTTCACGCCTTTGATATCTGCTAATCCATCGATTGCCATGTTATGCCCAAAGAGCACTTTACATTCAACCGTCTCTCCTACATGCACATGCTGCATATCGTGTTCAAGCCAGATCTCATGCCCGCGCACAACATCTGGTATATTTTCATCTGTCATTTAATATTCCTCCTGATAATAATTGCTAAAATCAACATGCATATCAGCGATAGAGCACCGAATCCCGGCAATGCTTGTGATATTCCAGATACACTCCCTGCAGTCGCTAATTTTGTGGTCTGCTCTGGTGTAACAGTCGCGGCCGGAGTTGCAGTTGAAACCGGTACCATTCCAGCACCACCCGGTCCTGTGTTGTAAAAATTGGTTGATGAATTGGTATTCAGTGCCGTAGAATTCACATTGCCGGATTCATCGATAAGAGGTACTTCCGGGCATTCAGGAAAGTCTGGACACTCAGAACACTGCAGTGTTTCTTCGGAATAGACATAGCCCCAGTAGCCCTTGCTGGAAACTTTTAACTTTATCCAGTCGTCCAGAAGATCAATTGTTTCATCGAACGAGCACGAAATCGTTTTGGAGTTCTTCATCTCTATCGTGTCATTTGTGATAGAAGTTATTTCAAAATCACCAAATTCATCCCCGGTTTTAAGAATTAGCGGGGTGTCAGAATAATGTATAACTGTCTTTAGTACAACTATATTAGAATCGGTTCCAAGTAAAACTGTATCAACCTTACAGGTGAAGAGTATAACATCATCTGCGCTTCCAGAATCGGTTTTGTATTCAAAAGTATCTCCTGACCCAATCACTGTAAATTCAACAACAACACTGTTCTTGGCAAGTTCCAGTGTCACCATTTCACCATTCAGATCAATGTCGCTGACAGTGAGGGTGTAGTTCTGGTCGAGTTCCCATACATCGCCTACCGACATTGTTTTTTTATCATCACTTCCAAAAATTTTGAATATTTCTGTGAGTGTATCGGCATTATCAGGATCGAGGGAATGATACTTGCTTCCCATGAACATGATCTCTCGTTTTGGACTTTTCTTGTACAGTTTTGTCGTATACGATGCATCGCCCTGATTGATCGTTCCATTCTTTGCAAAAGAGATATTCAACCATTCATAGGACAGATCATCACCAATACGGTAGATTAATTCAGGAAAGTTGAATCCATCCAGAAGCATCGTCGAACCAGCTTCCATAGATCCTGGGGCACCTCTGATCTCCACAGTTTTTGCACTTACCAACGTACAGCAAGATGTTAGTAGCAGAGTTGCTGCCAGAAGACATGCTAATTTTATTATGTTATGCTTTGCTATGTTATTGTGCATATCGCTTACCCCGTGATATGTTAAACTTAGCTGCTTCAGGCGCCGATGCCGATCGAAGGTCAGCGGCTGAAGTAGCTAATGTTGATTTTTAGTATTACCATAGTGGTATAATGTCACACCATTTCATACTAATTTGCAGGAACGTGTTAACTAATGTATTATAAATATTTCGTTTTGTGATTAAAAAATCAATGTTCACGAGAAATCCGGTAACGATTAAGGAAATACTTTTGAACTATCTTATCGTCTCATTTTTCTTTCACAAATGTGAATAGTATCAATGAAATGATTGTCAATTAGATATGTACGAAGAGTGTGTAG
>CBFFLL010000170.1:0-5844 GCA_965642175.1 Candidatus Methanoperedens nitratireducens
GCGGTGGATTTGGAGGAAAATGGTAATCATGGAGGGAATAATATGGCAAATGAAGAAATGAAAATCAAAGAAATACTTGGGGAAAACCTGCTGACGCTTGCTGAATATTATACAGGGGATGAAAAAAGGCTACTTGCAGTCTGCAAAGCTCTTGATTTTGAAATTTTGCAAAAGCTCAAACAGAGCAAGGAGTTCCCCACATTATTCACAAAAGAAGAACTCATGCAGGGTGTTGATGTATTTCCTGTTGAGTTTTTAAATATTAAACTGAACCATAAAATCCTTTATGGCGAAGACTTCCTGAAAGATATAAATATCTCAAAGAAGAATCTGCGCCACCAGCTTGAGTTCGAGTTCCGCTCTAAACTTATACATCTTCGTTCGGAATATCTTCAGTACAGCGGCAGGGATCTGGACAATCTTATTCTTTCCGCAGTACCTGCGCTTGCTCCAATAATCGGCGGGCTTCTATACCTGAAAGACCTGCGCCATGACGGTACGCGGGATATGTTCGACATTGTTTCTGAAGGATATGGCATAAACGTGAGCATACTGAAAGATATATATGACATACGGAGTGGAAAGTCTAAATTCAAGAAAGATAAAGAGCAATATGTGAAGGAACTTATCAATGTATTATCCGGAATAGGTAAAATTATCGATGAGCTTGAGGTTAACGAATGAGTTCGAATAAAGTATTAATAGCAATCGGGATCATTGTATTATTAGTTGGCGCTGTGTTCTTTTTGACTTACAATGGTCTTGTGTCAGCGGAAGAAGATGTGGATGCCAAGTGGTACGAGGTGGAGAACCAGTACCAGCGCCGTGTCGATCTTATCCCCAATCTTATTGAGACTGTGAAAGGTTATGCTGCTCATGAGGAAAAAGTATTCACTGAAATCGCAAAATACCGGAGCCAGTGGAGCGCTGCATCTACTTCAGAAGAGAGAGTTGAAGCGGCAAATGGGATGGAATCTACTTTATCAAGATTGGTTGTTGTTGTTGAAAATTACCCTGATCTCAAAGCAAGTGATAGCTTTAAAGCATTTCAGGCACAACTTGAGGGTACAGAGAACCGCATTGCTGTGGCGCGGATGCGCTATAACGAACAGGTTAGGGAATACAATACCCAGCTCAAGAGAATTCCCTCATCGTTCGTGGCAGGTATGATAGGATTAGAGAGTAAAAAATACTTTGAGGCAGAAAAAGGGGCGCAGGATGTTCCAGATGTGAATTTCAACCAGCCAGGCGCGACTTCTACACAATCTGCATCGCCATCTGCAACGACTTCACCCACGGCCACAAATGCAAGCGTAAATCTTTACGGAGTGAAGACCGATGTAGAGCTTGGCGAGAACATTGTTTTGAAATTATCTGCTGTTAACCTTATCACAAAACCTGTCATGACGGCTCAGGTGATCCTTATCCCCCCTTCAGGAATGTCGGTCACCTCATCGGATTTCGTTGTTTCAGGCGCAGGACAGTATTCCACGACCTATAAGCTGGAACCCGGAAGTGTAAAGGATATTGAGATAATGATACAGACTGTTCAGACGGGTGATTTCATTGTAGAAGGCAGGGTTATATATTATTTCGGGACTGACCTGTCAACAAAGGAAGACCATACCCTTAAACTGCCTGTTAAGGTGAGGAACAAGAAACCTATTTGAGTTGAAATGCTCAAGTATTCAGAAACTTTTTATTATCTTCTGAGTAGAAATGTAAAGGTGCTTCCTACATCAAATTCGCTTTCAAAAGCTCGAGCATCTTCCCCGCATCAGTCACAGGAAGATTGCAGCTATAATTCCGGCAAACATATGCCGTAGCCTTGCCCTCAATACTCGTGAGATTCCTGGTATATTCAGCAAGACTTATTATTTCTGAATCCACATCGTTGCGAAACATCACTACATTCCCTGGTATGAACTCCTTCCTCATGGCAGCAAGCATAGCTTTTGTATCCTCTGCGCCGGCATCCCCTGCTATTACAACTTCACTTGTCGGTCCAACCGCAAAATCTATCGCCGCTATCATCTGCGTATATGCTCTTGGCGCCTGCCAGATCGAACTAGAAAAAGCCCTTCCTATCTGCGCTGCTTTTTCCTCCAACCCTGCATTTGCGGTCATCCTTCCAAGGCGAAGCATGTTAAGCATGGCCACCGAGTTGCCAGAAGGAACTGCGCCATCGTATATCTCTTTCTTTCGAAAAATGAGTTTCTCAGCGTCATCTGCAGTGAAATAAAGACCGTAGTTCTCCTTATCCCAGAAATGCTCTATCATTTTATCCGTTATCTCAAGCGCAGCCCGCAGGTATGATACCTCAAACGTTGCCTCATAGAGTTCTATCAATCCACAGGCAAGAAAAGCATGATCATCCAGAAAAGCCATTACAGCAGGCTCACCTTCACGGTAGCGGTGAAAAAACCTCCCATCCTTGCCTCTCATGCGCGAGAGTATGAAATCTGCAGCCCTGCAGGCAGCATCAGCATACGCAGGTTCGTCAAATGCCTGTGCGCCCTTTGCAAACGCGGCGATCATCAATCCATTCCAGTCTGTCAGTATCTTATCATCCTTACCCGGATGCACGCGTTTTTCACGGACTGCAAAAAGTTTCTGTTTTGCATCGCCCACTCGCCGCCGTATCTCATCTGCCTGCAATTTAAGGTCTGCAGCCAGTTCAGGGAGGGTCTTAGATAGATGGAGTATATTTTTTCCAGAACTTTTCTCCTCTTCCATGAAGTTTCCATTTTTATTTATCCCGAACACCTTTTTCATCAGTTCACCATCTTCCCCGAGAGCCAGATCTATCTCCTCCTCAGTCCAGACGTAAAACTTCCCTTCCACCCCCTCGCTGTCCGCATCCTCCCCAGAGTAAAATCCTCCCTCAGGAGATGTCATATCCCTCAGGACGTAGGTAAATACCTCGCATGCTATTCTTTTGAACTCCTGGTTCCCGGTAGCCTGATACGCCTCAGTGTAAGCCATTGCCAGCAGAGCCTGGTCATATAACATCTTTTCAAAATGAGGCACAAGCCATCTTGTATCTGTGGAATACCTGTGAAAACCGAAGCCTGCATGATCGTATATCCCGCCCATGCTCATGGCAGTTAGTATACGCTCAACCATCCGAAGAGCCATTTTATCACCGGTGCGCTTCCAGTAGCGCAAAAGAAAAGTAAGGTTATGCGGAGTAGGGAACTTTGGGGCGCCGCCAAAGCCGCCGTGCTGTTCATCGAATACTTCAAGAAGCTGCTCATAAGCTACATGAAGTACATCTTCTTTTAATTCTTCTCCACCTTCTTGCTCTTCACTGAGAGATGAGATGACCTGCGCTGCAAGAGACTCTGCCTCGCCCCTGTTCTTCTTCCAGATGTCACTGATATCAGGTATTAACTCAAGCATCCCTTTCCGGCCGTAGCTGCTCTCCTTTGGAATGTATGTTCCTGCAAAGAATGGTTTTTTGTCTGGCGTCAATATAATATTGAGCGGCCAGCCCCCGCTGCCTGTCATCGCCTGGCATACATTCATATAGACGCCATCAATGTCGGGGCGCTCTTCCCTGTCTATCTTTATGCTGACAAAAACATCATTCATCAATTCTGCCACTTCTTCATCTTCATAGGATTCCTTCTCCATCACATGGCACCAGTGGCATGTGGAATAACCGCTTGAGAGAAAGATGGGTTTGTCCTCTCTTTTTGCCTTCTCAAAAGCTTCGCTCCCCCATGGATACCAGTCCACAGGATTGTAGGCGTGCTGGAGAAGGTAGGGGCTTTTTTCAAGAGCGAGGCGGTTGGGTTTCCTGATGGTGTTTGACTTTCTGTTTTTTCCCATCTTTTTCCTCACTCCATCAGAGAACGCTTTTCTTTATTCAATTTCTTTTCTATCTTCTCATAGTCGCCCAGGTAAGCAGTCATTAAGCTTTTCCAGAGTTTACCATGATTGGGAACATTGAAATGTAACAATTCATGCACAATTACATAATCGCCAATTTCCTTGTCCATATCCAGAAGTTCTTTATTAAAATTCAAATTGCCATCTGTCGAACATGAAGCCCATTTGTTTGCCATAGGTCTGATAGCAAGCGCTTTTATCTTAATCTCCATTTTTCCGGCAAACTCTCTTACTCTTGCCTTGAATTCTGATTTATCGTTCCATTTACCCATAATCATAAGTCGTAGGCTTTGAATAACTGATTGAATAAGTCTTCTATAATGGCAGCAGCTTTATCAATGTTATCTTCTTCTCCAAGCAATGCATAATATGCTCCGGTTCTTAAATCCCTCAATTCCTTTTCGCTGGTTTTCCAGTTTGGATTATTGATGAACTCTCCTTTGATCTGCTTTGTTATTTCATCTGCTTTTTTGAAACCTTTATCGAGTAATGTTCTGAAAATAAAGAAAGTTAAGCCATCAAAACCCTTCTCAACCTGTTCTTTTCTCCGCTTTATGTCTTCTTCATAAATCGTTCTGATTTCCGCTAATGCTTCCAGCGTTGTTAATTGTCTATCCTCATATCGTTCTTCCACCTGTGCAGCCCTTTCCTGCAAACCGATTAGAAATGGATCGTCAGATTCTTTCTCAGCGATTTTTTCAATACTCTTGACCAGGTTGATCACCCGTGTATTGTCATTTTCCTGAGATTCCTGGATTTTTTTGATCGTGTCTTCGTTAATTTCAAAGAATTCATTGACCTGCGCCAGATTGCTCATGCCAATTTTATTCTGGATCAGTTCATTTGTTTTTCTCTGGAACTCCCTGTCAACCTGGATTCTTCTTGCATAAGCATTTCTTACGATCTGGTAAATAGCAGAAAGTGTAGTGTAATTATCGATGTATGGTCTTAAGAATTTATCAGGTGAAATGATCTCGTATAGCATTTCCACCTCTTTGTACAGTTTGAAAAATTCTTTTCTTTTGGATTTATCCCTGAAATGCGCAATGAGATTATCGGTGTCTTTGTCGTTAAAACCAAATTTTATCAGTTGTAAGTAAGGAGGTACACTTTCTTCCATCTTTGCCTTGAATAAGTGCTTCAGCAGTTGAATATCCTTGACTATCGCATTGATTTCTTTGCTGTCAAATGCAAGGGCTTTTTCAAGCTTGTCAAATATACCCACAAAGTCCAGGACAAAACCATGAGGCTTTTTCATGTCCTTTTCTTCGTTCTCATACGGTCTGTTTACCCTTGCAATGGCTTGAAGAAGGGTATGGTCACGCATTGGTTTGTCCAGATACATGGCGTAAAGAATCGGTGCATCAAAGCCAGTCAAAAGCTTTTCTGTAACGATCAGTATCTTGGGCAGTTCTCCTATTTTGGTGAACTTCTTTCTAATTTCCTTTTCTTTTTTAGCGTCAATGTGGTATTTCTTTAAGTCTTCTGTATCGTTATTGTTACCTGAGTAGACTACTTCCGAATAATCGGAGGGTAGAAACTTATCCAGCGCCTTTTTATACATGGCACATGCCGGGCGGTCAACGCCAACCAGAAATGCCTTATAGCCCATTGGTTCCACATTTTCTTTGTAATGCTTTGCCACGTATTCAGCCACTTTTTCTAAAATTTCCCTGGGCACTAAAAGCTCATTTGGAGCCATGCCATAAAACAGTGGCAATGTTGTGGTATCTTCAATACTTTCTCTAATGGAATATCTATCCAGATAACCCGATTCGTCTTCAATGCCAAAGGTTTTGAATGTTCCTTTGCCATAAACTGTTTTATCAACTGGCGTGCCAGTAAAACCTATTAAAGTAGCATTGGGGATGGCAGCCATTAGATATGTACCCAGATCGCCTCCGGTTGTGCGATGGGCTTCATCGATCAGCACATAAATATTTTTGCGCA
>CBFFLL010000171.1:0-5829 GCA_965642175.1 Candidatus Methanoperedens nitratireducens
CTGATAGCGACCAGATGCTGGCAGCTGCAAGAGCTGGTGCCGATATCATCATGTTCGATAACATGTCTCCTGATGAGATACAACAGTGTATCAAACAACTGGTAGATGCAAATCTGCACAGCAGTATAATACTGGAAGCTTCAGGCGGCATCAGACCTGATAATGTTAAGGAATATGCTGGCACAGGGGTGGATGTTATATCCATGGGATCGCTTATCCATTCTGCAAGGTGGCTGGATATGGGTATGAATATGATCCCTAATTCATCATAATGGCGATCTGGGATTATTAAGGCATAGATTCACCAGATCATCGATTTGTGCTATCCCCATGCACATAACCTGATCCGCTCCACCCCAGTAGATTTTTACCGACCCGTCATCCTCTGCGATGGCTCCACAGGTAAAGACCACATTGGAAACATATCCTGTTACTTCCCATGGATCCTCAGGCTGTAAGATCCAGTCATCTGCAACTCCTAAGATCTTTGAAGGATCATTCAGGTCATGGAGAGCCACCCCGAGGCGATAGATCCCACCGCTCATTGTAGAGAACACACCATGATAGATATGAAGCCATCCGTATTTCGTCTTAAAAGGTGTTGCGCCCGGTCCGATCTTCATCTCATCCCAATGATATTGCAGCGGCCTCATCACTATTTTTGAGTGTCCCCAATGAATGAGGTCAGGGGAATAGGAGATCCAGATAGACCACGGAGCAATATGTGAATGAGGTCTGTCAAGCCGCACATATTGTCCATTAAATTTCTGGGGAAAAATCACCACATTACGCATATCGGTCTGAGATATCAGGGCCACTCGCTCCAGTTGCCGAAAATCATAGGTCCTGGCCAGGACAATTCGTACACCATACCTGGAATAGGCGCTATATGTAATCAGATATTCACCATCAATTGCACATATCCTGGGATCTTCCACACCATATTCTTCATATTGAGCAAAGACACCTTCCTTTGCTGGGATTACAAACGGTTTGTCATGAACTGTAAACCGGAATCCATCAAGTGATTCTGCGATTCCTATAATGGAACGACCATTCCGTCTGTGGGATCTGAAAAGCATGATGTATCGATCATTATGCTTGACCATTCCTGCATTATGAACCGTTTCCACAGGGTAGGGAACATGTTCCTTTGTGAGAATTGGGTTTCCTTCATACCGTTTAATATATTGGCTGTGTGATGAATTATCTGGCATATTCATATTGTCAACTCCTTAACTCCCAGGGGATAGGCGAAATAAGACCCACCCATATGATGCAGGGTTTGAATGTTTTTATTCAACTGAAGATGACTGTTGAAAGCATCTTCGTCTGCTGAAGCCGCCATTACTTCTCCAAGAAATATGGTGTGGTCCCCGGCATTCCAGGCATTTACCAGGCGGCATTCTATATGGCCCACACATTCTCTGATAAGGGGGCATGGAATTTTTTTGGCCACCATCCTTGTCAACCCTGATCTCTCGAATTTATCTATTTCCCGGCCAGATTGACTTCCACACAGCAGAACTGCCTTGTATAACTGGATGGTGGGAAGGTTAACGCCAAAGGCTTTGTTCAAGATGATCAATTCGTGGGAAAAACGTTGTGGAGCTACTGAAATAGCCAATCTCATAGGGTTGCCACTTGCTGGCATCTGCCAGGCCAATGTCATTATATTATCCCGTTCCTCTGTCCCTGATGTGATCAGTACGGTCGGGCCGTGATTTATCAAATAATTGGCCTTTGTGATTGGAATTGAGTGCTTTTTCATACCCCTGGCCTCCTCAGCTGTTTATTATTCACGTCCAAAATCGTCTTCTATACGTTCGATATCGTCTTCACCGAAATACTCCCCGGTTTGAACTTCGATAAAAACCAGGTTATCCTGACCGGGGTTAGTTATCCGGTGCGAGGCACCTTTTTGGATATCAATTGAATCTCCGGATTGAAGATTGAACTCTTCATCATTCAGACGTACCAGCCCGATTCCTTTGATTACGTACCAGTGTTCATCCCTTTGCTTGTGACGCTGAAGGGATAATCGTTTACCAGAATAGACAGTAATACGTTTTACTTTACTATCGGACGATTCAGAAATTGTCTTATAGTATCCCCAAGGCCGATGGTCTTTCCTTTTGCATTTCGATAAGATGAGCTCGTAGGTCCTGATATAATCGTCCACCATTCTCTCAATAGAGAAACGTTCTTTGGCAATTTCCCTGCATCTCCTGCGGGAAATGCCAGGGATTTTATTCAATGCAATTACTGCTTCTTCGATATCAGTAACCAGAAATCCATTCTCCCCTTCCTGGATCAGCTCGGGCATTGAACCCTTTTTGTTTGCAATGATTGGTGTGCCACATGCCATTGATTCAACCACAGTAAGCCCGAAAGGCTCCTCAAAATGTATGGGATGGAGCAAGGCGACAGCATTTGCCAATAACGAATTTTTTATATCATTGCTCACATGGCCTTCATATGTTATCTGATCATTATCAATAAAGGGTTTTACCTCTGTTTCATAATAATGTTGGTCCTGAATGTACCCGGCAATACGAAGTTTCATACCTGCCGCTCTGGCGATTTCAATGGCTTCCCGAGCTCCCTTATCAGGATGGATACGTCCCAGAAACAATAGATAATCGTCAGGGTTTTCATTGAATGGAAATCCATCAATATCAATTCCGTGATGCACTGTAGCCAAATAATCAAGTTGGGGAGATCGATCCGCATCACTGATGGAAACATAAAAAACTGTCCCGTTATATTTTTGGTACACAGGGAGGATCTTTTTTGATGAAAAACCGTGTATGGTGGTTACCACAGGGGTCTGAACCAGTCCGCTGTAGCTGAGTGGCAGGAAATCATAATGATTGTGGATAATATCGAATTCATCAGCATGCTCAAATAATTCTGATATGTGAAGACATTCCCAAACCTTGGGGTCCAGTTCCTTATCCTCCTCATACGGCCTTGCACTAACGGAATGAAGTTTTGCGGTTGTTTTGGAGTCTGCAGTAGCAAACAAAGTGATATCAAAACCCCGCTTCACCAGGCCTTCAGTAAGCAGGGATACGACCAGTTCCCACGGGCCATATTGCTTTGGCGGTGTACTCCAGGCAATGGGAGAGAGCATGGCAATTTTCATAAGAAACCCCACAAATCCTTTTTTACTTACATTCCGGGCACTGGAGGATGTAATCGATTACTTCTGACAATTTAGCGGTTGCCAGTGCGACACAGGTGTCTGCACATCCATAGTAAAGGCGAATTTCGTCCTTTTCTACCACCCATCCACAGGGAAAAACCACGTTTTTTATATCGCCTTCCATTTCATACCATTCTTCAGGTCCGAAAATCCATTCGGTGCTCCTGCGCAGTACCTTCGTAGGGTCTTCAGTATCTAACAGCGCCAGACCTAATCGGTATATATCTCCTGATGTTGTTTCTCGAACCCCATGATACAGTATCAACCAGCCTGCCGGCGTGAAAAGGGGTGGTGTTGAAAGCCCGACCTTATGTGCGTCCCACCACCCACCTTTGCGGGCATGAAGTAATATCTGGTGACCACTCCAGTGTATCATATCAGGAGAAAAAGAAATCCAAATATGTGCACCTTCTTCAATTCCTTCTATTATTCTATGAGATGCTTCATCAGATTTGGCGGACTTAATCTTTTTAATCTTATCAGAACTTGCCTGTTCCATAGCTTCTAATATAAGCTCCCCGATAATTTCATCGCGAGCATATTTCGAAATGCCACGATGGAGCATGACCCATTGTCCATTGAATCTCCTGGGAAATAGGGCAGCATCTTTATCATTCGGAGGCATCCCGGCCCCCGATCTTTTAAATGAACGAAAGTCTTTTGTGGTGGCTATATTGACCTGAGGACCATTTTGTGAATACGCAGTATAGACCACAAACCATTGTTGGTGTTCTTCAATATAGGTGATCCGAGGATCTTCAATCCCCCAGATCTCTTCCGGATAATTATCCGGATCCGGTTCAAAAGAGGGTTTTTCGTCGATCTCCCAATTATCCACTCCATTTAGGCTACGGGCAACAGTCAAATGGGATATCCCTCTATGGTCTTCCACTCGAACCAGTAATATTGTGTAATCACCAATTTTTACTGCACCGGGATTGAAAACCGAATTAACAGGATAAGGCCAGTCCCTGGCTGAAAAAATTGGATTCTTTTTATAACGCTGAAATAATTCTTTATGATGAGCCATTTACCACCATACCTCCTACCAGATGAAGATTTCTTATATTAACCAGACAGCCAAATATATTGCCAGATGTGAACATAAAACGTCTCCAGGTTGGTGTATGGGATATCCCTTTTCAATTGGGTTTGGGGTATATAAAGTTTGTTCAGTTAGTTCTCATGGTCACACGGCGTTCCCCGGGGACTATCAAAAGACTTGACCTTTATTCCTGCGCTCTACTTACAGGAAGCCGGACAATAATAACCTGACCCTGATCACATTACTCCCCTGCCGAACATTGCTTTAAATATTCAAGGATATCTGATAATTTTGCTGTTGCAAGCGCTATAGATGTATCTGCACAGCCGTAATACATACGTATCTCACCATTCTCTTCAATCCATCCACATGGGAAGACCACATCACTTACATCGCCCTGTCGTTCATACCACTCTTTGGGACCGAATATCCAGTTATCGGAACGGTGCAATACCCTTGTTGGATCTTCAAGATCCAACAGTGCCAGACCCAGGCGATAGATACCTCCTGCAACAGTAGTGCGAACCCCATGATATAATATCAGCCACCCTTCAGGTGTGCGCATGGGAGGTGGAGAAATGCCAATCTTGTTAGCATCCCACCATCCGCCTTTGCGGGCATGAATCAAGATCCTGTGGTCACCCCAGTGTTTTAAGTCATAAGAAAATGATATCCAGGTATGTGCACCAACCCCACCAAATGTAGAGACCGGTCGATGAATCATAGCCCATCGTCCATTGAATTTCACTGGAAACAATGCCGCATCCTTATCTTCCGGCGGCATTACAGCCCCTATCCGCTCAAACGTGCAAAAGTCCCTGGTAGTGGCTATTGATACTAAAGGACCTCCCTCAGAATATGCCGTATAGGTCACAGCCCAGTGATTCATTTCTTCAATATAGGTGATGCGCGGATCTTCGATACCCCAGATCTCTTCCGGATAGTTGGCAGGGTCAGGCATTAATGTAGGACTTGTATCGATCTCCCAGTCATCTACCCCATTGCGGCTTCGAGCAACAGTTAAATGAGAAAAACCACGATGGTCCTCCACTCGCACCAGCAGCAGAGTATGATCTTCGAATTTTATTGCTCCGGGATTGAAAACGGTATTGCAGGAATAGGGCCAATCAGCAGCAGTAAGGATGGGATTTTTTTCAGAGCGATGAAATATTTCATTCTTATTCAGCATTTCAAATACATATCTCCTTATTATACTCAAAACTCGGGGGGAAGATTTACCTTTTCTCCGGTGGCTTTTGCCTTATTCGCAAGCTCATATGCCTCATTGTACTGCCTGGCTATTACATGCCAGGAAACTACATTGTTCAGATAGCGATCCAGGTTGCTGCTCATATTATGTCGAAGATCCTCATCACAGGCAAGGCGGATAACATTTTTCCTGAGCATTTCTCGGTTTGTGAACAGAAGTCCCCCTTCACTTATCAGCGTCTGGGAGGTCAATCCTTCCATTGGAGCTGTAGTAATATAAGGTTTATTCAGTGATATGACCCTGGCCAGTGTACCGGATTGTGTCTCATCGAGGGATGGCAATACAATAAAATCGCAAATGGCCATA
>CBFFLL010000172.1:0-5813 GCA_965642175.1 Candidatus Methanoperedens nitratireducens
ATATTTTAATGCTCCCCAAGATACCGCACCACCGGACACGCCTCATGACATATCCCGCAATGGCTGCAATGCTCATGCACCACCGCCCGCATGCAGAGAACCAGGGTGCAGGTTCATCTGGGGCGGCAGGGTGAGTGAAGACGCATTTCATGTAACGGTCACGCTCATATCTGAAGTCCTGACCATAAATTTGTGCCTGAAACGGGCAGCTCCAGAGCCAGACAAGCTCTATTATTATGTGAACAGGATCGTTTATTCTAACTGCTCACTTCCCTAAAGAGGTTCCTCATCAAACATGGTACAATATGCATCTTTTTCACTGATGCACCGGGTTGGACACATTTCACAAAAACTAAGTTGTTCATCCCAGGCTTTTGAAATTGCATCCAGTATTTTATTAACCAATCTATCATTAAGAGTTGGAAAATACGAGTCAACCATTTCATGTGAAAAGTATACCATTTCAATTTTTCCTGATAGTTTTTGTAAAATAATATCTTTCATCTTCTTCGATAAATAAATTGAAAATTCAGCAAGAGCTTCTTCATCGATTTTGTTTTTGGTCAGTTTCTTTCCAAGTTTTTCCTTGATCTTGTCATAGAACCCCATAGATATTTCATAACAAAACCAATTTAGTTTTGTTTTCTCACTTACACTAGAATAGAATAATGTTGGTTTTATCATTTCTATTCCAGATTCACCTGATTTGATTTTCATTACCTTCACCCTGATTATGCATGTGTCTTATGATTATTTTTGGATTTAGATGGCATATTTTGCCTAACGATCACGCTAATCTCAAAAGTATCTTATCTGATACCTATATCCCTGCTCAACCAAAAATAACTGACGATTGGTCCCGAAAGTCTGTTCAACGGTGCCTTTTGATACCAGTGTGTAGAAATGAGAGGTACGCTCTTTGGGTCTGAGAATACGCCCCAATCGCTGTGCTTCCTCCTGACGTGAACCAAATGTACCTGATATCTGGATCATGACGCTGGCATCAGGCAGATCCACCGCAAAGTTTGCGACCTTGGATACCACAAGTATATTGATGTGTCCTCGTCTGAACTCATCATAAAGTTTCTCTCTTTCATCATGCCTGGTCTTACCTGTGATAATTGGCAGCCCCAATTCTGTTGCAAGTTTTTCTATCTGCGAAATGAATTGACCGATGATCAGGATGCTCTCACCTGCGTGGTTATCCAGCAGTTCACATACAAGCTCTTTTTTGCGCTGGTTCTCTGCAGCTATGCGAAACTTAGCGCGTTTATCAGCATGAGCGTACGTAAGCTCTTCTTCAGCCGAAAGAGGAACGCGATATTCGGTACAAATGGCTTGGGCGATATAGCCGCGACTCTCAAGCGTCTTCCAAGGGACATCATATCGTTTGGGACCGATCAGTGCAAAGACATCATCCTCTTTACCATCTTCGCGTACCAGTGTTGCAGTCAGCCCAAGTCGCCGTCTGGCCTGAATTGCCGTTGTTGCACGAAATACCGGTGCTGGGAGCATATGCACCTCGTCATATAAAATGAGCCCCCAGTTATGTTCGGTAAAGATGTCCAGGTTATGCAACGGTTCGTCCTTTGTGCGGCGATATGTCAACATCTGATATGTGGTGATCGTGATTGGCTTGATCTCTTTGATACGGCCTGTGAACTCGCCAATGTCCGTTTCTTCGATGTGGGTCTTAGAGAGAAGTTCGTTTCGCCATTGCGCAACCGAAACATTATTGGTGGCGATGATCAGAGTGTGGCTTGATATCTGAGCTATAGTTCCAAGTCCTATAATCGTCTTACCTGAACCGCAGGGAAGCACGATCACTCCACTGCCCCCTGTCTTTCGTCCTGCACAGTAAAAGAGATCTACAGCCTCTTTTTGATAATCACGCAACTGAAAAGAGTTACCGTCAAGGTCAATGCTGCGCAAGGTCAGATCGAACCGTTCTCCATCCAGATATCCGCACAGGTCCTTGACAGGGTAGCCTGCCTTTATCAATGCGTGCTTAAGATCGCCGCGTTTGACTTGCGGTATGAAAAGTCCCGGTCGACCGTCATTATCCACCCAAAAGTGTTCTAATGACTTATTGTTACGGATTCGTTCCAGAATACGGGAGTCTTTCACTTCAAGCTCTAAGCAATCCTGTGCAACTTTCTGTAACACCAGCTTGCCATAGGTCTCATACCACTCCCTCATATCGACAGTGACATTTGACGGAATATCATAACGTGAGAAGTTTTCAAGCCCTTCAACAATCTCTTTATACGACACACCCAATGCTGCCGCATTCCAGAGCGACAAGGGTGTGACCCTGTAGGTATGGATAAACTCCGGCGATTTTACCAGCTCGGCAAAAAGAGCTAAAAAGTCCCGACATTCTACGTACCCAGGGTGTCCAACCTCAAGCATCAACGTGCGATCGCTCTGGATGATGAGTGGCTTTTGTGAGCTCATGCAATATCCTCAATCTTGATTGTGTAATCATGTTTCAGTGCATTGCTGATTTTCTTTACCTCTGATTCGTAGTTTCTGGCAAAGGAGAGTGTCAATTTATTCCAATCTGCAGCAACAGGGCATCTGGCAGCTATAAGGCCTTTGCGGAATTCTTCCATCAATTCTTTTGCTGGAAAGTGAAATGTGATCTGGACTTCCCGCTTTATTGTCACAGGCTTCTTTGCTCTTGCTTTTGATTTTGAAACGCTTAAATCTCGTTTGGGAAGGACTGTGCGTGCACTGTCTGGAAGAGGCGTAAGTGCTGATGAGCGATGTTTTATGTGAAGAGGGATCAACTTTTTCTGTTCAAGATGCGTAAATAACTTGTCAGGTGAATGCACGATTCTCATCGTCGGTGATATACATTCGATCGTGAATCGGTCGATGTCAGGCAGATTTTTATCTCCCTCGAAAAGTACAACATTCTCATATAGAGTAAACGCTTCTGAAGCTCCAACCCACTCTTCGAGTTCGATTTGAACATTCTGTGGCAGTTTCTGATTGCTTATGTTCTCCAAAAACTTGATCACATCAAGGTCTTCTCTTTCGCTCAATTGAGTCAGAACTTTCTTTTTTTGAAGTTTTAAGATGCTTGTTTTATCCTTTGTAACAACATCTGCAAGTTTTATCAATTGCGTAAGAATCCGAACCGGATATAATTCCGATTCCACGTGCACCTCGAAATTCGGCTGCACGGTAACTTTGGGTTCTATGATCTTACCGCTCATCACGTGCAGGAACTTATCATTGACTCGAAACGATTGAAGCTGATTTATCTCGGGCAGGCATCCCTTGTACTCGGTCTTGGAATAGGCAACTTCGATATATCCTAACATAAGGGGTAATCCTTCAAGGAATCGTTCCACATAGCGACCTTCCACTCGCTCAAATGCATCTGCATCATTCTCTGAGATCTGTATCTCCCCACTCCACGTGCTCTTACCCTCACGAAAATTGCCATACCGCCCTTTCTCTGCTTCCCATTTATATTCAAACTTGGGATTTTTTGGGATAAGAAAGAATGGATGATGCTCTTTCAGGTATTGAATCAATGATGAGGTAGTATACCAGACACCGGGTGTACAGGAGTGCAAAATCTCAATAAGAAATCGTCTTACCCCTGCGAAATCCAATCCCGGTATAACACCGGTCGCTGATCCCCTGGTCGAGAATCCGGATAACCTGCCAAGCGAACCTGTAGTGTAAAACTCATTGTCACCATCAACATTATTTTTTAATAATAAATCCAGAAGCTTCTTCTCCTGCACTAAAAGTGGCAGGCCAATAAACTCTTCATATATTCTGGTATCGACTTCAATGTAATTTTCAGGAAATGATGGTTCACTACTGGTATATCCTGCATATGTCCCCTTAGTGTCATACTTTACGAATTTAAATAGAAGCGCCAGTTTATCGACATAATTTATCCACTCAGAATATCCATTTTGTTCTACTTCTTCTATCGCATAAGAATCACTCATAAGTTTTGCCAATCGCTTTGAGTCAGATCGGTTCAACTCATTACTTCGGTGTAACCGTTTCACATCACGGTCTTGCATATACTCAACATAGGCATGCAGATCATGACGCAGATCATATTGGTTGGAATAGACGCTCAGTTCTTTGATATTCGCCGGAGTTAAGTTTGGGTCTGGTCGCATCATTCATTCCTCGCCTTCTTGATCACGTGCCCTGACATCTCCACAAGTTTTTGTATTGCGGGAAGAAGGGCACATGGAAATGCGATATAATCATTTGGAAGCGATACAAGGCTTTGCGAATCGGCAAATGAGTTTTTAATCTGCACCTTAAGGCTCAGATCTTTTACCCGTGCAATCATCAGGTGTTCATGAATTATCTGTTTACCCCATCTCTTTTCAGCCATCTCGATCGCGGTGCGAAAATCTGATGAATTTTCACTGAGCCATGCAAAAACACTCTCTTTGCGAACTGTCATAAGCGCATTCCCGATCTTGATGAGGCTGGCGCTCGCTCGAAGATTGGAATTATGGATATCCAAAATTGCAACCGAAGCCAGTACTTCCAGTGTAGTATATGGGATGGTCATGAGATCCAGAACTATTGTACCGTCGGGCTCAACCTGTAGATAATGTTTAGGCGAAGATGAAATCGCATCTTCGAGAAGATCGTCAGGTAATTGGTAATATGCTTTTCCATTTGCCATCATTTTTACCAGGCAGCCCCACTCCCAGCCGACCTCACATATCTGTTCACAGGGGTAATCCCCCTTCTCTCCTGTAAAGATTTTAAGTATTACCGTGAGATCATTCGCGGGTAGCCATTCATGCTCATTAAGTTGTGAGAGTGCATAGAGTGTAACTTCAATGAGACTCATATCATCACTCTTTGTACTGGTATCAGTTGTAATAGACGCACGCCAGCAGGCTTGCTGCCATTTCAACAGGCGACTTACTCTGAACTTTTCATCTCCACTCAACAGATCGCCATCTTTGATAGTGAATGTGAAAGATTTTTGGTTTGATAAATTTGATACTTTTTGCTCCCTTCCGATAATCTCCAGCAGTTTATTACGCAGTACTTCTTTCTTGAAATCCCCCGCTTCCTTAAATTTCGAAGCCTTGACAATAGGTGGAAGAAACTCTCCGAATTCAGGAGGAAAACGAAATCGCCAGCGTTCCATCTTGGCAGAGCTGAAATATGCACTCGCTTCTTGCTCTATGATAATGAGCAAACCCTTTTGCACCAGATTATTCTTCACCTTTTTGAATGTTTCTTTATACCGCTGGGAAAAAGTCCCGTAATAATACCCTTTCGCAGGTCTTGCGCTACCGTATAGTCTCTCGAAGTACTCGATATCAACTTCTTTGTTTATCTTATTGAGCAAGTGGAGGAATACAATTTCCTCATAGGTCAATGAGTTCAGTGCTTCCTTTATGCCAATCGTGGATATGAAGAAGTTTTCAAAAATGTCACGGGAAGTTGCCTCCTTGGCAGGAAAACCACGGTTTTTGCAGATTGCCTTGATATCTGAGTCGTTGATATCACTTTTACACATCTGCTTCAACATAATTTGTGTATCCATTCAATCGCACCTATTTGTAAATATTATAAGTCCTCTGTGTTTATGATTTTTTTTCCTTCTTTTTAGAAATGGACCATCAATTAAATACTATAAAAAGATTAAAAACTTTACGTTTTTTGTAATTGTCAGTTGAATACGCTACACTGCAAAAGACGTGAAGACAAAAGCGAACCAAGTTCCGAACCGTATCTGCGATTTCGACTATCACATATATTATTTATTTTTACAGCTATGGCAGAGCCACCACCACACC
>CBFFLL010000173.1:0-2725 GCA_965642175.1 Candidatus Methanoperedens nitratireducens
CAGCGCTCTTGAATCAGCACGTATCGCAGCTAACAAGCCCTTACTTGAAGGTGCAGGACCTAACGGTTATCACCTTAAGATAAGAGTTTACCCTCACGAAGTCCTCAGGGAGAACAAACAGGCTACCGGGGCCGGAGCAGACCGTGTATCCCAGGGAATGCGCAATGCTTTCGGGAAACCGATCGGTACAGCAGCAAAGGTGAAGGCAGGTCAGAAAATAATGACTTTATCGATAAATCCAGACAAGTTCAAATTAGCAAAGGAATGTCTGGTTTCCGCAGGGTACAAATTGCCAACATCCATAAGACTGGTTGTGGAAAAAGGTCAGGAATTGGTCTTAAGTTAGGTTTATGAACGATTACCTCGTAAATCTGGACAGGGCTCTTTCTAAACTGCCCGAAATTAAAGGTACAGGGGAGCGTTTTGTAGTCCCGGAGCCAAAGCTACTTACAGAAGGTAAGACGACAGTACTTGAAAATTTCGCAGTGATCGTAGATAAACTGAACCGAGACCCTGAGCATGTTTTCAAATTTTTCTTACGTGAACTTGGTACTGCAGGCAAACGTGATGGGAACAGGGTGATATTTCAGGGAAAGTTCAGTTCAAGCGTGTTCTTCCAGCTTGTTGATGCGTATATTAAGGATTATGTGACATGTTCTGAGTGTGGGCGACCAGATACGCATCTGATAAAGGTCGAAAGGTTTTTGGCGCTGCGTTGTGATGCATGCGGCGCTCATAGACCTGTTTCGAAACAGGCGGCAGCAGTTCATCTTGTCAAAGAAGAGGCTCTGAAAGAGGGTGAAACCTACGAGGTAAGAATAGAAGCCGTAGGAAGAAAAGGTGACGGTATCGCTAAGAAGGATAAATATACCATTTATGTGCCCAGTACAGCAAAAGGGGATATTGTCAAGATAAAGATCAAAAAGATAACAGGAAACCTTGCATTCTCTGAATTCCTCGAAAAGATATCCTGAATAAACGTGAAGCTCGGAAGCTCACGTAATTATTTCTTCTACTCTTTCCTGCTCTATAGCGCGCCTTATCTCCATAGCCATGCGTCTACCAGTGCTCACGGGTTTGCGCCAAAGGGTATTGCCGTAAGGGTGACCAACTGAAACGTGGACATTCGTACCTCCGCCCACTCGCGGTGCCACATCATAAACATAGAAATTCAGGTCTTTATCCACGCAGGTCTGGAGACAGAAGGGGCCGATAATTCCGGGTTTATAGTATTTCTGGGTAGCTTTGACGTATTTTTCAGCAAGCTCGAACGCATCCTCAAGCAGCGACTCTCTCAGGGTGGCAGAGTTGTGCCCGCAAACAGTGTATTCTGGAGTGACCTGACGCTCATTCAGTGTGATCTGCTGCGGCGCAGGCAGGCGCACATGCCCGTCAAGGCTTGTCTCGAATCGCCAATCGATTCCCAGCAGTTCAATATTACTCATCTCTTCCTCAAGAGGTGAGTAGAACATATCAAGATTAAAGACAGGTCCGATAACATATCTCTCGATCCTGGCTTCTGCAAGCGCTTCTCTGGTGATAACACCCTGCTTCAGGAGCGCACCGGATTTCTGCTTGAACTCATCGTACGAGGCTGCTGTGAAAAAGCCCCGCTCAAGTTTCTTTACTGCATGAGGGAGTTTCACCATCACAAGGCTGTCTATATCCTCTGGTTTTTTTATCTTCTCAGGATATGGAAGCCCCGCCTTTTCAAGAAGCCAGTAATAATCCTTCTCGATGCCCCGCTCTTCGCTCCGGAGCAGGTTGCGGCTTCCGAAAATCGGGACTTTGAACTTATTTTCCACATCGTCTATCGAACAGTATGACGTGAAAGAACGGTTCGGTATGAAGATAATATTATTGTCGCGTAGTTTCTTCTGGTTATCGGGCTTTAGTATCTCGTTGAATTTATTATGCACATCTGCGGTATCCACGATGCCGCGGATAAGCTTCCCGTCCCGCCTCTGTGCCCTGAAGTACTCTGTGTAGGTCTTCTCGCGTCCCTTTTCGCACACAGCATGCGTCCTGAACCCCTCTTCCACGGCGCCGTCGCACACGTCAAGCGCAGAGTGCGATGCCAGGACGCCAATGGTGGTTTCATTCAGGTCATATCCGGATAATATGTCTGTTATCTCCTTCCTCTCGATCATAGTTCCCTTTAGGTCTTAAGGGTCTATGAATGTTGCGATTTCAAGACAAAGAAATATGTTTATACATTCCAGTACATAAATTATCAGGAAATACCGGATCTCCTTCTGAAATACGCGGCAGCCCCAATAACAACGAGAATTCCCATAATACCAGCAGTTGGCAGCCCTTTTGTTTCATAACTCACGGTCAGTGGAACTGTCCTCCTGAATATCATGACATTTTCCTTCTGGTCGATAGCCCTTATTTCAACATCCATAAGATACTTCTTGGCTACTGCAGAACTTTCAACGGTCAACCTGATCACTGCCTCGCCAGTATCTCCAGGTTCCAGTTTGCCAATAAAATCTGATTTTTCACTGAACTTGAATGGCTGGGCTGAATCTTTGAACACGCGCAGTGAGACCGACTCTGCTTTTTGTGTCCCTGTATTTTTCACTTTTATAAGGATGTCTGTATTTGTGCCGGGTACTATTTTTTCCGGGCTATATGTCACAGACTCTATCAAAAGATGCGGCGCAGGCTTGATTGGTATATTCAGATCAAGAGTCTTTGTCCTGTACTGGTTCTCCTCATC
>CBFFLL010000173.1:2735-5770 GCA_965642175.1 Candidatus Methanoperedens nitratireducens
TCCCTGTAAGTGATATTTAGTTTCGCCCCGTATTCTCCTTCAGTAACGTCCTCGGCGATATCCACATAGAAATTGGAGGTTTTACTCTTGCCTTTTTCCAGTATACCTATGCTGTCCTCGTCAGAATAACTGTAAGTTGGCTTAAAACCTGAAGGCAGAAGAAGTTTGACCTTGACGTTCTGTGCATTCCCTTTCCCGATATTATCAATATTGACAGACAGTTTTACCTCATCTGTATCTGCTATGAGCTTCTCAGGAGAGGTAACAAGCGCTCCAACCACGAAATCTGACCTTTTCGGATCAATGTATATCGGGAAAACCTTATTCGTCCACCCTTCACCCGTGGAATAACCCAGAGTTACGTTGTAGGTTCCTTTGAGGGCATTATCTGCCACCTTCAGTTTGTAATGAAGCACATAATAAACCTCTTTTTCGCTTGTTCCGACGCTTGTTCCCAGATTTTTATCAGGCGTATCTCCCGCTTCAAATAAGAATGGGTAGCCGGCATCAAGATGGAACCTCAGGTTCTCACTGGCGCCCCCTATCGTGTTCACTATCTGCCATCGGATATCGATGTACTTTCCGCCATCCGCAGGGTCTGGATCCTGATGCATGAAATTCATCTGTATCCTGCTCCCGGTTCCGCCAATAATAGGCGCCCCAGAGACCGCTGCCGCTGATAATATCATTATCATTATGCCGGTTAATAAAAATTTGCTATTCATGTTCTTACCTCGAATCTATCAATTAATTTTTTGACTGTATTTTTTATATCCATACTATCTAATATGACTATGATCGCAGGAACAACTGTTATGGCTGCAAACATGCTTGCCACGACCCCGTATGCCATTATGGTGCCCATATCGGCAAGGAATGTAAGCTTTCCCAGCGACATCGCCTGGAAACCTATAAGCGCCGCCAGTGTAGTTGTGGACATTGGCACTATGACATTGTTAAGTGATACTGTCATGGCTTCCTGCGGCGACCTGCCTGGAAGCTCAAGCCTGTACCTTGTCACGACCTGTATCCCGAAATCTATCCCGATGCCCATAATCATGGAAAGCACGCCTGATGTCTCGGAGGTTAGTCCCATCCCGATAAATCCAACGTATCCCATAGCCCAGAGGCTTCCAAAAATTATTGTGGTCAAGGGAGTAAATCCGTATTTTACAGAGCGGAACACAATAAGTATGACCATAAGGATGCCAACCAGCGAGTATGTTGTCGTTCTTGCCATATCAGGTCCTATGGACTTGCTCATCACCTGACCTTCCAGCACTGTGCCGCCAAGCTGCGCATTCAATCCCGGGGGCACGGGTACTTCCTTGAGGATCTTTCCGAGTTCATCTTCAAGGTTATTCAGGTCAACGTCGTCAGTGGTCTGTATCCTGACAAGAGCCATTGCGTAATCCTTGCTGAAATACCTGTCAAAAAGCCCGTTCTTACCTGTTATTTCCTGTATTTCCCTCAGTGACTGCGGCAATTTTCCATTATTGAGGCTTTTAAGCATTGAAGCAGGGCTTGAGACATCGATCACATCGTCAGTATGCGAGGCAAGCTGGGAAAGCCGATCCATATACCTGATAACGACCGGGTCCCTGACATCTGAAACTTCATCAGACCTGCTGTACTGAGGGTCGATCTCTACAACGAGAAAGACCATATTGGTGCTTCCGAATTCGTCTTCTATCTTGAAAAGCGTGTTCATGACTTCCACATCTTTCGGAAGAAAATCCCTCTGTTCCGTGCTGTTTACTCTGATCGTGCCAGCCATTATGATGGCGAAGGCTGAGATCACGATCACTGCCGTCAGCACGATGAACGGGCGGCTGGTAACGAATTTAGAATATTTTTCTATCAACATTTTGATCATATTACCTGCCCCTCTCTACGTGTTCTTCCTTCTTATTGGTGTATTTCTCAAGCTTCCTGTGGGTATTCCAGTACTCGTAGTCCTCTTCAAGCAGCATCATCACGGGATTTGCAAAAAGCGCTGCCAGGAGACAGTAGGCTATTCCAAGCGCCAGGGTCTGACCGAAATGCTGTATCATTGGCATCGATGTGAATGACAATACACCAAAACCCACGATAGTTGTCAGCCCTGACCCGATGACCGCTGTGCCTATCCCGTGCACTGTGGTCTTCATCGACTCAAGCTGGGTAATTTTCTTTGCACGTTCTTCTTTATACCTGCTTACTACGAACACGCCGTATTCCACCCCGAGCCCGAGTATCATGGAACTCAATCCCACAGTAGCAATAGATAGTGGTATTCCAAGCCATCCAAGCGTTCCCATAGTCCATATCAGCCCGAGAGAGAGGGGGATGAATACAAGAAAACCCTGTGTGAATGACCGCTGCATAATGAAAAGCAAGATGAGGATGAGGGTTGCAGCCACGATCAGTGTAAAGACGGCGTCACTTTTCAGCAGGTCAAATATGGTCATCCTCAGAAGTGGAGCTCCTGTGACGCGGAATTTTATTCCCGGCGGATGCGGGGTATAACTTATCTGTTCCTCGATAAACCTGTTAAAGCTCTGGATCTTTTCTTCGCCCGAGCCAAGGTCAGCGGTCACGTACATGAGCGCCATGCTGTAGTCCTTGCTCAAGAACGCATCAGCAGAAGGGGATCGCATCATTGCGGAGATCTCTTCATCAGAGACTGCTTTTCTGCCCCTGAATAAACTTGCGGGGGAAGCCACGCTTGATACATCTTCCCTATCCCTTAGCGCTCCGTCAAGGAAAATAAGGGAACGTATCACATCGGGGTCGCGAATGTCCCTCACAGCTTTTTTTGAATCTACTGAAACATCAAGCTGCGCTGCAATGACCACAGTATCAGCCCCGCCGAATTTATCGGATATACGGTCGTCGAGTTTGAATATCGGCAGCTCTGTGGGCATTTCTTTCCTGATATCAGAGTTTACTGTAAGGTCCTTTAGACCCGCGCCGATCACAACGGTAAAGAGGACTATCAATACAGCTAGCAACTTTGTGTGCTTTCTCTGTATTTGCGCAAGCTTTTTCAGGTT
>CBFFLL010000174.1:0-4515 GCA_965642175.1 Candidatus Methanoperedens nitratireducens
CCCGGGCCGGAGGTTACATTTATCCAAACAGGCTTACCACTATCAGATATCAACTTTTCAATAGTAGCATAGATCTCAAAGAAATCGAAAACATCCTTTATAATAATTTCTTGCGTTTTTATGCCAATAGCGGCAGAAGTCTGCTTTACTGCTGAAACCGTTTCCAGAGATTTCTCATGCACAGTGTGTAATAATACAAGTTTTTTCGTGCCCTGAAATCCACCATAAAGTGGTCGAATAACAAGTTCGGGATTGAAACCAGCTATTGCAATTGCATAAGGTATAAATATTTTATTTTCTTTGGCGCTTTGATCGTTAACCATATTCACTTCTATGTTTGGAGTTTATGCTATAAATAATATTATGTTAAAAATTTGCAATATTGCAAATTATTTGCAACAATTTTACTTTAGCATAGAAAACTATTTAAATATTCAATTCCATAAGAAAAATCACAATGAAATTGATATTAACTTTCTCTCCACCAAAAGAAAAGATGATCCCCTTTGATCATAACTACATGGTTGGTTCATCTTTGTACCGATTACTGGCGACACAATCCCCAGAATATGCTGAGGTGCTACATAAAAAAACCAATCACAAAGGATATGTTATTTCAAATTTATTACCAAGTGGCAAACGTATTTATGATCAGGGAATAGGGGCTGAAAGGTATGTCCTTATCGTAGCATCAAGAGATAACAATCTCCTTGCTGCACTTCAAGTTGCAATACAGAAACAGGGACATCTCAATGTAAATAACAGTCTTTTGCCCTTGATCCAGGCAACTATTGTCAATATAAATATTCCTCCACCACCATGCGAATTACTAACAAAAAGCCCGGTTCTGATCAAGAAGGATGACAGGTTTATTAGACCTGATGATGCAGGATTTAATGAAACAGTACTTGATTGGATAAAGAGAAAATATGTCCATTATTATCAAAAACCATGCCCTGAAATACGTTTGTTCAATATTGTCAACTATGAAAATAAGTTGAAAGTGGTAAAACTGAATAAATTAGCGTGTACTGTAATGAGATTTTTCATCGATGCACCGGAAGATGTAATTGAAATGCTGCTGACAGAAGGAATGGGGAGTAAGACAGCTCTTGGGTTCGGATTCATTGACGAAGTGAGGTAATTATGGATATTAGAGTCGATAAAATGTTTATAACAAATCTATTCATAAGAACATTCAGAGAATTATTCAATGTAACCCCCCGCAGCGAAGCCGGTGATCCAGTTGGACCATTGGCATTAATATTACGAAATTACCCTCTTGCAATCGCCAAGGGAGGATCAAAACATAAAGAATTTCCTGATCAAACATACTTTACCCATATTGTTAATGGTCTTGTTCTCGGTGGACGAATGCTTGAGAACGAACTGCTAAACATATACGGAAAAGAAGAGAAAATGCCCCCGAATATTTCCGAATGGGTGCGTTTGTATTTTGCCGGCTTCACGCTGCATGATATAAACAAACTGGAAACAAATAAAACGCTTATCGATACTGTAACCAACGAGTGGAATAAATATTCTATAATCGTGGCTCCATTTCTCTCAAGTATTGGTGAACCGGAAACATGGTCTGATGACCTGAAGTATTTGATCCTGAGCACAGAAGAGGGAACGAGGGATCATGCAAATCTCCTGAATACAAAACGGAATCGGCAGGAGCTTGAGAAAATTTCACGTTATATGAAATTCTCTGACCGGATAGGTTCTATCAAAAGCACTTCCTCAATGAAGATATTTCATGAGATCAAGAAAATATTCGAAGATTTCACAAAGGAAAGTGGCAGAAATTTACATGTTGTAATGTTTGCAGATGTTCCTCAGACGATGCTGCGAATAAAAGCATCTCTCAGTTTACTGAACGTGCTTGAAAATAACGGAAGATATGTTGTACTTAAAACGCCCGATGCAATAATTTTTGAAGGCAGCCCGATAACTCAGGAAATTATTGACCAGAGTATATTGGATTTAAACCAATCCCTGAAACCCGAAAATAATATTAAAGAATTAATCGAACTATATGAACCATCAAGTAACAAAATTAAATACAATTTCGCTAAAAAAGTCATGTTAACTTCGGATATAGTTGATATTTTCATTGATCGCTGGATGGGAAAATTACTTTTCTGGCAAGGAACTCTCTGGAGAAGAAATCACACTGATTTTCCAGTGATTATGCGAGAATATAAGATATTTTTTGATAAAAAGGCTGAATCCATAGATGCTACCTATATTTTGAAACCACCCGAAAAAACTTCTGATGAAGAGTCAGAGGAAATCCTTAACCAGAGATATCTGGCAAAGCTTATCGTAGCAAATTGTGTTGCCATCGATTTAAAAGCAATAAGCATGGAGGATGCTCGAATAAATAAGTGGCTGCTTGCGAATAAGATACTATATGCATCTGAGGATATAGAGACACTGCTTAAAAAAACACTTTCTGCAATAGCTTTAGCAATTCTTGATGGTTCAAAAGAACCTGGAACTGTATATAGTCAAGTAATAGAAAAAATTTCAGATGAACTTGAAATAGACAATCCACAAAAAGATATTACAGATATAGGAGAGTTTGTTTCATCAATCATCTATTATGGAAGTTCTGATATTAATCCATTAAAAGGAATATGTGATGAGAATATTGATAAGAAAGAAATGTGCTTGCAATGCGGCGCGCCTTCTGAGAGAGGACTTGAAGCTTCACTTGTATTCGGATATGGCGCAACCGGTGGCACCGGACGTAAAGTTACGAAATTGAAGGACGATGAAAGATTTAAAGGCAGGATTTGTAAATGGTGCGAGCTTGAAAATAATCTCCGCAAAAATGAGTTCAAAGATATTTTAAAAGGAATAGTTATCCAGGCTCATCTTGGGGATTATTTAGTCCCTATCAATATTCATGATGTTATCGAATCCCTGAAAACAAAAGATACAGATACAATTGATAAAATTTCAGGAAAAGCAAGATTTACAAAATTCGGTGAACGTCATCAATTAGACCATCATACAGTAGTATTTCAAGAAAATCCCGGCAACAGGAAAGAGCAGTTCTATTTCTTGCTCCATTTGCTTGAGAATTTCATAAAAGAGACTGGCATAAAAGTGCATGTCACTCCGCTACAGGGTGCGCCAAGGATTCGCACTGAACAGTTTTCATGGGAAAATGCCCCCGGATGGGTGAAATCCCTGAATATGAATTCTCTGAGAATTGATGAAATTCATTATGCAATTGATGAACTGAAATTCATTATGCAAGTTTCCTTTTTGAGAAAAGGATCGGATGACTTACCAAAAGTGATAGCTGCAAGGATTTTACACCCGATGAGAATATTTTCTATAATATATAGTTTTGTAAATAGTGATAATGATCTCAATGCAAAATTACCGAGAATACAAAATGATGTTATTAAATTTATAAAAATCCACAATAAAGAGGTAAATGAAATGAGAATGAATACAATAGTCAGTGAAGCATGTAAAATATTAAATGATCCTCCCAAGACGAATAATGACAATACATGGATGATCAGAACAGCTCTGGATGTTCTTCAGAGAAATGAATATGCAGAACGGGATGATAAAATAACACGATGTGCAGGTCGTTTACTTGAAATAGCAGATCGCAAAGATTCTTTCAAAACTTCTATTCGTTCAGAAGCCTGCAAATCTTTCTCTGAAAATCTTGTTATTCTGCTTGAAGAAAGTTTTGAAAAGAACGGGAAAGTACCAGCATCGGCATGGCGCAAAGATATTATTGCTCAATTTGCTTTGATGTACAATCAGCAAAAATGGGCTGAACTAAAGGCAAGAAAAGCTGAAAAAGAAAACAAAATAGTTGATACACCAAAACCCCAGGAGGGAATATAAAATGACAGATAACACAGGAAATACAGGAATGTTAGTAACTCCAGCCCATACACTCATTGAGAAAACATTTGGTCTGGAATATTTCACAACAGCACCAAAAATAATTGAACAGACTGTTAAACCAAAAGTATCCAAAAAGAAAAAGGGAAAAGCTGCTACTGACTCAACAGCTCAGGTGACATTGGATGAAAAAGCTACAACTGAAGTAACATCTGCGCTAGAAAAAAAACCAGAATCAAGAGTAGTTCCAGTATTCGGACAGAATAATGCAAAAAGACTGGTAATCGCAGTTCTAAGAGAAACAATTGCGCCATTCATCGACAGGAGCGAAGATCCAGAAGAAACAATTTCCATCCGGGTTAATGAAAGAGAAATCATAGAAGTGCCAGCCAGAAAGATGAAATCAAAAGAGAAACTTGCGGGGTTGAGATTATGCAGAGCCTATGGAGTTGTCGATGCCTCCTACGAGTACAATGTTGTTAAAACGCACGCAGAAATAGCAAATCCAAACAGTGTTCTCTTCGGTGATTCTATTGTTGGACAAAGTGAAGATGCAATGCTTCCAAGCCGGGTGAAATACAGCAGCAGTTATAGCTTAAGAGAAAGAGTTAAATTGACTACCAAACTGAC
>CBFFLL010000174.1:4525-5696 GCA_965642175.1 Candidatus Methanoperedens nitratireducens
CTGGAACTTTATTCCCATCTTTCATTGTGATCGATGATCCCACACCTGAATCACTTGTTCATATTCTGATGTGCCTGCGTGAGACAAGATATGGGGCACAGACATCGATAACAGGACCAAATATCAAAAATACAATTGTTGCGATATTGGGTTGCCAGAATGAGCCTCCTGTAACATCATACACAATAACAAAAAACCATCCTGAACTGCAAGAATCAAAAGACTTGCGTGCAGATGTGATAAAAACAATGATACAGGATTTATCTGGAACAAGTGGAAAACTGTTGTTGGGTAAACAACTTGAAGATTTTCTTGTAGAGGCTAATAAACTTGATGGCAATTCCATGAAAGCGATCTATGCGAAGTTGAAACAGGATGCAGTGGACCTCTGTAAATACGCGGGTTTTGAGAAGTGAAGTCGATTAAAGAGGGAGATTACAAATATGTACACCTATAAATTGACTTTATTATCTCCTTTATTTTACAGATCCAGACAGGATTCTGGCGCGGCGGGAGCTACAGTTACAGATACGTGGATCGGTGATCTTGCTATCTGTTTTGCGATCAACAAAGCCCTGGGGATAACTCATATCCCTTTTAAATATACAAGCAACAAACCAGAGTATGAGGATATTTTGGATATTCCTCTTATAACCAGTATAGCCATACCAAATGAAGAGCCAAAAAGAACACGGTTATATGACGTGGCAACAAATTTCATGAGTGAGGGATATCCGAACATGCCAGCTATAGAAAATAGTGCAAGGACATCTATGAAAAACTGGTTAAAGCGTCAGGGTATAGAACCCGGTACTGAATATACATTTGTAATGGCTGTGCGGGATAATTATGTGCCGCCTGAGAAGTTCACGATCCGTCTTGGAAATATGCAGGAAACTCTTGCAGTATGCGAGAAACAGCCTGGCAATAACAAAAGTCTGACTGCAAATCTGTTCACGCTCAAACATGTATTCGGGCATGAATCTGTAAAGGGACTTGAATATGAGATGCTTGAACGACCAGCCCAGCAATATGTACTGGCGCATGGAGTTGACGCGACAAAGTGGTTATCTTTGGTTTCTCCCTACATGTGAAGGCTCATTATGGAAAAATCATATATTTTTAAGCCGCAGAATATCGAATTTACTGACACGATATTTGATGGTAAACA
>CBFFLL010000175.1:0-1883 GCA_965642175.1 Candidatus Methanoperedens nitratireducens
GCAGAGGTTGTTGTTCATACTGGATATAGTCGCCATTTTCAGCATATTTTACTCAATATTTATAGTATTAAATATGGAATATTTCATAAACAAAACCACCTTCTATGTACCTTTCCCTATCAACTTTATTCCTCCTGCCCTGGCATTGTTCATCGGAGCATGCATCGCTTTTATACTTCATAAAAAAGATAGTAAAACAAACGTATTTCTTTTAATTGAAAAAAAGTTCTCTGACCTGAGAGAAAAACTCAGGACAGCCTATGACAACAGGCAAGAATCCAACATTATCGTTGATGCATTGAAAAGCGATGTATCCGGGGCGCTGGATAATGTATCATCAGCTCATATCATGACAACGGGAAAGCTGACGTTCAGGTTAATAATTACGGTAATTTTCCTTGCAGGGACTGTGATTATAGCACAGGACCCCGGGACGTACGCGGTACCAGTACAAATAATTGAAGACAATTTTAATGCGTTAACCGGAGCTAATAATGGGAACGAGACCTCAGACGCGACAGGAAATCCCGAGGACTTCGGAAAAGCGGGTGGAATTGAGACACCACCCAGGATAGCCACCATTGAAGGCAAGAACATCGACCTGACAATTTTCCCGGGTTATGAACAGGGGGTTGAACTTAAGGATGTAAGTGAGACACAGAACCAGTTTATTAAGTCAGCAGCATTCCCTGTTGACATCCTGGGCTCAAACGTATCAGATGGGGGATATAGCATCCTTATGAAAAAAACAGAGACCGAAAAGCAGCTTATCAATAAATTTGCGGTTGAAAGGAGTAAGATATGAAAAGAGAGGTAATAGAATGAGTAATGAGACATACACAAGCTCAAACAGGATATTCAAGGAACTGTTTAATGAGATCGGGAAGGTAATCGTGGGGCAGCGGGAAGCTGTGGAGAATATAATAATCGCGATCATGTGCAACAGCCACGCTCTTGTGGAGAGCAATCCCGGACTTGCAAAAACGCTTACGATAAGCACTATATCAAGAGCTCTTGACCTGAAATTCAGCAGGATACAGTGCACGCCCGACCTGATGCCCTCGGATATCACAGGCACATACATCATAGAGGATGTGGGTGGGAAAAAACAGTTCCGCTTTGAGCCCGGACCTGTGTTCTCAAACATCGTGCTCGCGGACGAGATAAACAGGGCTTCACCCAAAACCCAGAGCGCAATGCTTGAAGCGATGCAGGAAAAGCAGGTGACAGTGGGCAATAAGACCTATCCTCTGGATAAGCCGTTCTTTGTGCTTGCCACCCAGAACCCGATAGAGATGGAAGGCACGTACCCGCTGCCGGAAGCCCAACTGGACAGGTTCCTCCTAAAGATCCTGATGGACTACCCCACAGAGCAGGAAGAGAACGAGATAGTGAACAGGTACACCAAGAACATCACCCCTGTCGTGAACAAAGTGATATCCAAGAACGAGGTGCTCGAGCTGCAGAAACTCACTCGTGACGTCCCGATAGCAGAGGACATCAAGAGCCGGGCTATAAGGATCGTAATAGCCACGCGCGCAAAGAGCGAGCACATCGAATACGGTGCTTCACCGCGTGCTTCCATAGGCATTATCCTTGCTGCTAAAGCAAGGGCGCTCATGAGCGGGCGGAATTACGTGAGTGCGGAAGATATCGATGCCATGGCATATCCTGTTCTTCGTCACCGCGTCATTCTAACATTTGAGTCGGAGCGAAAAGGCACGACCACTGACCAGGTGATCTCATTTATCCTGAAAAATGTGAAATAATTTCACGTTTTATTGAAACGCGAAAATATGAAAATCATTGAAACTAAAAATAAGCCGCAGATAAACGCAGATGAACGCAGATTTGTTCATCTGGTATCTGTGTTTATCTGCGTT
>CBFFLL010000175.1:1893-5680 GCA_965642175.1 Candidatus Methanoperedens nitratireducens
CATTCTTCAAGGAACTTGACCGTTTTTCATTCATGGTCAGAAAGCGCGTGTCCACAGCATACAGCGGAAGCCGCCGTTCTATACTGAAAGGCAGGGGCATGGAGCCTGTGAGCTACCGCGAGTACACGCAGGGGGACGATTTTAAGACAATAGACTGGAAGGTGTACGGGCGCACAGAAAAACTCTATGTCAAGGAATTCGAGGAAGAAAAGAGCCTCACCACGCATATCCTGCTTGACACAAGCAAGAGTATGGACTTTCGCAACAAGTTTGAGTACGCTGCTATGCTTGCGCTGGGATTTGCATATCTTGTCACGAAGGACAACGAGAAGTTCGGCGTGTCAACATTTGCAGAGGAGATAAATATCACAAAACCAAAGCGAGGACGACGTTATCTCTCCCTGACCATCGACCTGCTGAACAGCATGGAGCTTTCCGGAAATACAAGGTTCGATTACTGCATGGAAAAATATGCCAGCATCATCAAGTCAAGGTCGCTTGTTATAATCATTTCGGATTTCATGGCAGACCCCAATGCCATTAAGAACGCTATTTTCAGGCTGGGTGACAATGAACTCGTTCTAATTCAGGTGCTTGACCCTGTGGAGACGAAACTCGACCTTGGCGGAGAAGCAAGGCTGATAGACCTTGAGACCGAACAGAAACTGGACATCTATACCAGCCCGCGCCTTCGCACCGAATACCAGAAGCGCCTCTCAGACCATATCGCAAAGATAAAAGAACCAAGCCTCCAGGTCGGGGCTGATTTCCATACTGTAACAACTGACATGCCGATCTTTGAGGCTATCTTCCAGATAATAAACAAGAGAGAAGCTGTTGAAAAGGAGTAAAAATGGCTGATCCGCTGACCTCACTTCTCACAAACCCTCTGCAATTCGCAAACCAGATCGGGCTGTACGCCCTCCTTTCAATAATCCCCCTGATAATCATTTATTTGCTGCGCCCCAGACCTCTTAAGATCAGGATACCCTCACTGATGTTCCTGATGGACATCGAAAAGAAGAAGCGGCTCAATATCTTCAGGAAATTCTTTAAAGATCCTCTATTCCTCATACAGCTATTTGTCCTGATACTTGCATCACTTGCGATTGCAGAGCCTTTTATTATTGCGAACGAGGAACTCGGCGGCGGGCACACAGTTCTCATTCTTGACGCATCAGCCAGCATGCAGGCAGATGGGAGGTTCGAGCGGGGCGTAGAAGAGGCGAACAAGTTCCTGAGTTCTAAGAATACGGTGATACTTGCTGAGAACGTTCCCTTGATGGCAGTAAAGGAAGTGCCTGCAGGGAGCGCATCTGATACCATGAAAAAATTAAAGGCAAAAGCAACGACAGCCGATATCTCAGGCGCCATGTTACTTGGGCGGAGGATGCTTCCTGAAGGCGGCAGGATGGTAGTGGTTTCGGACTTTGCAGGCTGGACCGGGGAAGACCCGGCGATTTCAAAGAGGCTTGCTGAAGCCAACGGCATCAATGTGGAATTTGTAACTGTGACCGGGAAAACTGACAATGTCGGGATAGTGGGCGGGTGGTTCGAAGGAAGCGATTACAGGGTCGTTGTCCATAACTTCAACAAAGCCACCCAGACAGTAAAGCTTGATGCTGCCACGGATGGTACGGCGAAACTAACTGCGAACCTTAATGTCAAAGCTGAGTCGAACGAATATTTCACGATAAGCAACCTGGGCGCAGGAGAGACAAAGATATCAATAGATTCAAATGATGCACTTCCTGTTGACAACAGTGCCTATGTTATAATACCGGTTTCCATAAAAAAGGACATTCTTTACATTACGAACAAGTCGAAAGTCCCTTCCATAATCGCGCTGAAACTTGCACCCTTTACTACAGTGAGCAAAACTGATCCAGGAAATATCCCTGCACTGTCCTCATATCCAATTGTCATGGTGAGCGGTTCACTTTCCCCGGAAGGCGAAAAGAGCATTTCAGACCATGTGAAAGCCGGGAAAAATGCTGTGATAATAGCGTCTCCGGAACTTTCCAACATGGACATGTTGCCTGTTGAACTGGGTGAAGTTTCAGGTGAGACTTCTCTGAATGTTGTGCGTGGAAGCAGGATGACAGAGGATATCGGGATCGATAAGATAAAGGTCAAGAAGCATTTCAAAGCCACGCTGAAAAGAGGCGCGGTGACCCTCCTGGAAGCAGGGGATAAATCGCCCATGCTCGCTTACTGGAAATATGGGACGGGTATAGTTATATATTCCGGAATTGCAGACCCTGCGGGGGACAATATCTTTGACCCGCTCAACATGAATATCTGGAACGATTTCCATGCGCTTCCCGAATATCCGCTTTTCTGGAAGCAGATGCTTGAATGGATTACAGGAAGCCTTGACGTGAGCGAATACAATGCTAAGACGGGACAGTACATCAAGATGGCAGCGCGCGAGACCGTAAGGACGCCGAGTGAGAACGTCACCACAGACCTCCTTTTGCTTGACGAGGTCGGGATATACGGGCTGCCTGATAAGGAAGTGGCTGTGAACCTGTACGATGAAAAAGAATCAAACCTTGCAGGCGGCGGGATAAATGTGCTACCGTCTGAGGTTAAGGAGATATCCTATAATACTCAGATCATCCGCGCTCCGAAGTATTTTGATATTTATCTGATAATGATTGCAATTATTCTTGTGATACTTGAGCTTTATTACCTGCGATGGAGGGGTGAGCTGTAATGGATTTCCCGCCCCAGTTCATGAACCCCCTGGTTTTACTCCTGATAAGCCCTGTCGTTCTTGGAGGACTGTATGCTATCAGGCGAGGCGTTTCGAAATACCTCATCCTCTCGCGGGTTATAATACTCAGCCTACTTATAATAGCGCTTGCTTCACCGTTTACCATGGGCACGACCACAGTGAAAGATGACGCCCCAAGGATCACGGTGCTCACAGACCAGACCATGAGCATGGACCTTTTCAATAAGGATACCGGGCAGAAGTTATACGAAGCCATAAAATCGAAGACCCCGACCACGCAGAGACAGTTCGCAGGCATGACATCGCCTGTAGGTGATGAGATAATCGCAGCGTCTGAAAACAACAACATCGTTCTTGTGAGTGATGGGAACGCTAATTACGGGAAAGACCTCGCAGATGCGGTTTCATTCGTCAATAAGTCGGGCACGCGGGTGTTCGCCGTCAATCAGAAGCTGCTGCATAACGATATGAGCGTCGAGATAGCTGGCGTAAAGAACCTCATAGTGGGGAATGAGAACACGTTCACTATTGTGGTGCGGCAGGCAGGGGAAAGCGCACGCTACAGGCTTGATGTAAAGATAGATGATATACCTGTGAGCCTGCCCGGTGGGAGCAGCTTTGTCCAGACCGAACAAATCAAAACCATCCCGGTGTCATATATCTTCACGACACTGGGAACGCACAAGGTAGAGGCTGTGATAACTCCAGATACCGAGGACTGGTTCCCCACGAACAATAAGTTCTATAAAGCAGTGTATGTTGTGCCAAAGCCGAAGATGCTTGCGATAACAGATGATACGGGTTCGCCCCTTTATAAAACAATAGACAGCCTGTATGCTGTTGACCGCGCCGTGTCCATTCCAGATGACCTGTCCAAATACAGGGTTGTGGTAATAGACAATATGGGCGCGGGATTGCTGGGTGCAGATTCTCTCAAGAATTATGTGAGTGGCGGTGGCGGGCTTGTTGTCGTGGGAGGGGATGCCTCATACGATAAGGGGAATTATAATAATTCGCCAGTGGAAGCCATGCTTCCCATAATATCTA
>CBFFLL010000176.1:0-5675 GCA_965642175.1 Candidatus Methanoperedens nitratireducens
ATACGGCCTATGTTTTCTGAAGCAAGCAGCGCCTCAAGTACATAGGATATCATTGGTTTCCCCAGGATCATGGTGAGTGGTTTCTCCTCAAGCCCCAGGCGCTTTCCCATCCCTCCGGCCATCACTACTGCATCCATACATATCCTCCTATGAACATAAGCGCTGCCATGCGGCCTATCTCATTGGACGCCCCCACGATATCCCCGCTCACCCCCCCGAAATGACGGTTCGCTGTATTTAGTACAAGTAGTCCAGCAGACTGGGATACTATGAGTGCTCCAATGCCAATTGATCCAAGAGCAAGATAACAAATCAACCCGGTAAAAACAAGTCCAGCGGCAAAATCGGATATCTTCGTGTTATCCACAGTCATAGCCCCGAAGCCCTTATGGATACTCTTTCCGAAAGCCGCCACCGTAACCATAGTCTGTTTTGCACATGTCTCGGCAGCGATTAGAGCAGAAGGGATCAGATAGGGGAAAATCTCCTTTTTTTCTGCGATCAAAACCATAGATGAGAATACACCTAAAATGGCGAGGAGACAAAAGAGCATTCCTCCTGTACCCACAGCAGTATCCCGCATTGCTGCGATCTTCTTTTCCCGCGACCCATGCGCCACCACCCCATCACCAAAGTCAGCAAGACCGTCGATGTGGTTAATACCTGTAAGATAGTAAATAAAGATAATTACAACGAACGAAGTCAGTATTGGTGGAAGCGCTGCTGAAGAAGCGTAGCCGATCCCAGCAAGCAGTAACCCGACAACTGCGCCAACGACTGGAAAAAGGTAGATACGCTTCATGAGCTTCTCGATGCCTTCCATGGTTATTCCCACAGGTATTGTGGTAAGAAAGCCAAAACCTGAACGCAGCGCAAAAAGGAGTTCTCTCATCCTGCAAACCCGGTTTTCCGGTTTCTGGGAAAGGTCTTTTTTACCTTACCGCCGTCGTCTTTTCCTCTTGAGTACATGTTCGCTGATACACCGCCTATGAGCCCTGCAATGACATCGTCCATGAAAGGACCAAGCGTAGAAAGGATGCCGGGCTTTAATTTATCGAACCTGACATACTCAAAGATACCTTTGTCACCGCTGATGTATTTGGCTATGCTCATACCGATAACTTCGTCCACTATAAGGTAAGTAAGATCCTTATCGAAAGTCTCCCTGGTCATGCCGGGCAGGTTGCCTTTCTCTCCTTCTTTTTCAAGGAGCATGCCTGCGTATAATAAGATGCAAAGGTTAGCGTCAGAGAGTGCAAGTTTAAGTTCTCTTTTGAAAACCTTCTCTGCAATATCCCTGTTCTCAACGCCAGGATGCGGGACGTAGAGTTCCATGGCGCTTGAGACGAGCACTTCTTCTGAGATGCCGGCTTCTTCGAGGACTGTCATTATGCTCCTTGCTTTCTTATTATTGACCTTTTCTGGCTGGTCCTTTTTAGTTTTTCCTTTTATGGTTGATAATTTCATGATTTTCTCCTGATTATTAACCGCAAACAACAGTAAAAACAATATCTAACTGCATTTTGATGCTATGAAACGGATTTAAACCGCAGATGAACGCAGATAAACGCAGATACTTTTTTACGAAACTGCTATCATTATTTTTTTCTGGAAGTTTCTTATTATTTTCCAATTCCATTTACAATCCTTCTAATTTCCACCCTTGGTTTATAGAAATTTATCAGCAAACATATCCGCTATATAATCACCTACTAAATTATCTTTATAGTGAACCTTTAAAGGTGCCTGTGGTAAGGTTTCCATTCCTCTCAATTTTAGTTCTACATTTAAAGCATTCTCATAGACTTTTTCAAGGAAACCAACCCCAATAACATTGCTAACTTCAAATGCAGCCGCGATAATTTTCTCAGATATAGCATTTAATCTGTGTTCATCGGCGTCATGCCCGCCGCAATGCATAGACACGTATGCCCCTGCGGGGGCATATCGCCCAGCGATATCCACGTATGGCGGTGAGCCATACGTCAAGGGTTGCGCCCCTTGAGGACGCGTCCACGTATGCCAGTGCGCTGGCATACGTGTGCACGGCGTCAACCGACGTGACGGTTGTGCGACGTCAACTGGCGCAACGGTTGACGTGGATGCGCCCTCCAGAGGCGCGACTCTGGGCGCCTTTATCTGCGGTTTTTTTTCTTTAAAAACCTGTATTTGATTTAATCTGTAATCTTCTGCGTCCATTTGTGGTTCCTATTTTTTTCAGTTATAACGTCTTGAATAACGCTTCTCCGTATAAATTTTTTCAAAATCTAATCAAAGTAACCTTACCTATCAAAAAGATTCCTGCTATAACAACTAATGATGAAAAAACAACTATATTAACTGCCCTCTTAATATGAACCGGCCTTGGCTCATCATACTGAGCCCCAAGAACATGATAACCCACCTTCTCAAGCCTCACTCCGAGCGCGCCTGAGACCGCTGCCATAGACCATCCTGAATTTGGCGATGGTGTCTTATCATGATCGCTGATGCATGTCCTGACAGCCCCCAGAGGCTTCCCGAAGAAAACTGATGCCATGAAGATAAATATAAGCGACAGACGCGCCGGGATCCAGTTAACGATATCATCAAGCTTAGCTGAAGCAAAACCCAGTTCTATGAACGGTTCTTTCCTGTAGCCCACCATTGAATCAAGCGTATTTATCATGCGGTATGCAAGTGCTCCCGGAAGACCGAACAGGAGAAAATAAACCAGCGGTGAGAGGATGCCGTCCACGAAGCTCTCTGCGAGTGATTCTATAACTGCGGAAGATGCCTGGCGCTCGTTGAGACTTCCTGTATCCCTGCCTACAAAGGTCTTGAGGTCATTTCTCACCTTCTCGATCATACCTCCTTCAAGGTCTTTTTCTATCCCCAGCGCAGACACAATTAGCATTCGTATCGAAAATGTGGATTTCAGGGAAAAAGCGGCTATTACCTGGCTTATTCGATCTTCTCCCCATGAGGTTATCAAAAATCCGGCAATTAAGACCGTTCCTGTGCAAAAAGCAGTCATGAAAAAACCGTAAAGCTTCCTTCGCCGCTTCGGAGCGCGGGCGACAAAAAATTTAATAAGGTTTCCCATCCATACTACTGGATGCAGGAAGACGGGCGGCTCACCAATCAATAAATCTAACAAAAGGGCGAGAAGCAAAACCTGGAGCCAGAAATCCAGGATTATCATAAAGCTGGCTCCATCGCATACTTCCAGACATCTTTTAGCTTCTTATTTTTCATCAATTCTTCCAATACTTTTTCAGCTATTTTTCTATCGTGTATGAGCCTGCATCCGATACAGCTCCACACAGTGCCGCCTGTGGATTTCTGTATGATTTTTCCACCTGTTCTCGCATCTTCGCATGGATAGAATGGACAGAAGCAGAAGGTGCAGTCCTGCCCTTCGAAATGACAGGGGTAATACTCGCAGTCCACCCTGCTCCTTGCAGTTGCGCCTTTTTCAAGCGCCTTTCCTATTTCCTTTTCTGCCAGTTCCCTGCCCCATTCAGATATCACATTAGAAAGCGCTTTTATCAACTTCCTGTTCTCCTGCCTTTTCCTAACAGCGACACGTATGTGGTCCTTAAGTCCAAAAGAAACGCAGTCCCGGATAATTATGCCTTGCTTAAGCATCATTTCCGTAAGTTTTGCTGAACTGATAAAGAAATCACGGATATCTACAAGAATGAAATTCGTATCACTTTGATATGGTCGAAGACCGCGTATCGCGCTTAATCTGGAAGAGAGCCACTTCCGCTCATTTTCGATCAGATCAAGCGTTCTCTTGATGTAACCCTTATGACCTTTTAGAAGATGTTCCCCGACCTCAAGGGCTACTGAGTTGAGGCTCCAGGGAATGCGGATATTGTTCAGGATATTAGCAAATTCACTTGAAGCTACGGCAAAACCGATACGAAGCCCCGGAACTGCAAAAGTTTTTGTTAGTGAGCGAAGCACAACAACAAAATCATTTGAAGCAGCAAATTCAGTGATGCTCTCTTTCGGGTCTGAAAGTTCGATGAATGCTTCATCAACGAACAGGAAGGTCTCTGACCTTGTGCATTTTTCAGCAAGCTTCAGGACATCCTCTTTTCGTATAAGCCTGCCAGTGGGGTTGTTGGGGTTGCAAAGGAAAACAGCCTTGCACCCATCGGGTTTAATTTCTGTAATATTTGCTGTATATCTTATATTATTTATATTCGTTATATCAGTTTTATCTGTGACATTATTTTTTTCAGTTCGATCTTTAATTTCACTGTAATCCACTGATTCTATTCTGGCCCCGAACAACCTGCACTGGAATTCATATTCACTGAAGGTCGGGAACGGGATAATGACCCTGTTCCCCTTCTCAATAACAGCTTCGGCAAACAGGCGGATCAATTCAGAGGAGCCATTTCCCGGGACGATGTTCTCAGGCTTAACATTAAGTGATGCTGCCGCGGCTTTTCTAAAACTTGGATATCTGTTGTCAGGATAATTACCAATATTTTTAAGAGCTGATGCCAGTGGTCTTGATAATTTCGGAGGGCCCAGCGGGTTAAGGTTTACACTAAAATCTATCAGTTCAGCCAGGCTTTTCCCTGACTTCTCTGAGATTTCCTGGGCTCTTGCCCCGTGGATGCATGGGGTAAGTTCGACAGCTTGCTTTCTGATGCGATCAATTAAAGGCACATGCCCTTTTTTGTTTGAAGGTATTATTAAAGTGCCGGGAAAAAACGGAACGTTTTAATTAGTGTTGGGAATAAATGTTTAAAATGACATCGTAATAGCAATACATTCGCCACCAAAGTATAAAAAATAATCCTTATTTTAATTCAACACCATTAATAAATTTTTCACCTATACTATCTTTTGCCTGATCTGAACTAATTTTATTTGATCGTATTTATACAAGAATTATTACTATTAGGACTACTCAACTTTCTAAAATTAAGCGACAAATAATAAACTACATATAGTAGAACAACCATATAGAATACGCTATGCGTCAAACAGAACTTACCATAAAAAACGCTGAAATTACGAAAGATAGTCTGAGAAATAACCTTACCATGTATCCGAATGCCAGGATTGGATTCAGGATAGCAATACTCCAGGAAGTAATCAATAACGAAGAGATCAAAACAATAAGCGACAGACATAATTTCAGCAGGAGCCAGATTTATAAGTTAGTAGAACGTGTAAATAAGTATGGGTTGGAAGGTTTATTTGATGATCCCCATACAGGGAGAAAACAACGAATCACTATCGAACAAAAAGAAGAGTTGCGTTTAGTTCTCTCACAAAAACCTATGACAAAAGGATATGCACAGCCAGAATGGAATGGCCAATTGGTAGTGAAATACATGAAAGATGTTTTGAATCTTGAATATTCTGTTCGTCAAGCTCAAAGATTAATGAAATCACTTGGATATAATGTAAGATGATTTTTGTCATTAACCTCCATAATATCATTTATCCGGTGATTTCAATGTTTGATATTCCTTTAAAAGTTGTGGTGTTAAAATTCCCATCATCGGACACACTAAATATATAAATAATTTCATGCAGGCAGAATCAGTCTAACATCTGAAAAATTAATAGGGCTGATAGGTCCTTTCCATCCCTTCAAAAGATGATACATTGGTCATCGGTTAAGTCCAAAATTCATCCCTAAATCGCTCTCTATTGACATG
>CBFFLL010000177.1:0-3469 GCA_965642175.1 Candidatus Methanoperedens nitratireducens
TGCTTGACGGGACAGACCTGGGTACTATCGGGGGGATAAAAAAGTTGGGAATAACAAAGGTGAGGAAAAGGTATAAGTCCCGCGGCGAGAGAATTGATAATGGGAGATAGTATGAAAAATGATATCGAACCGCCGCAAGAGGAGCATGATGCATGCGAGATGAAAACACCCCGCGACCACAAGGTGATGTTCAGGACGCTTGAAAACCCGCTCAGGAGAAATATAGTTAAATCCATCGGGGCTTTTGGGAAAACGAAGAAGGATATTATGAAAGAGCTTGGCATTTCAGAGGCGCAGTTGAAGTTCCAGCTTGATTATCTTGTGACAAATTGCTATGCAGAGGTGGACGGGGAGAACTGCAGGCTGAATGCTAAAGGGATTGATGAGCTGCTGGCTAATGTTAAGTAGTGATGGGCATTTTCGGCGTTTTGAAGAGATGTGTTATAAGAGAGGAAACGGGATAGAAACCGGTTTAACAGGAATAAGTTTAATTACTATTAATTACTAATATTAACTAAATTAGTAATTAATAGTAATTGAAATGATTTATGAAAATTCCAGAAATCCCGCCAAAAATAGCACATAATAAGATCGGTGACGCACTAAAATATTTAAATAATGATCCTTATGATCGATTAATTAAGGAAGCTATTAACAAATATTTGTACTGGTCTGAATTTAAATATAAAGCTGGTTTTGATGCAATAGGACCTGAAGTATTATGGGCATTTATTAAATTAAATAGAAATTTAAGTGCTGAAAAAATTAAAATAAGTGACATAAAAGGATTTGAATTCAAATATAATCTGACAACTTATATTCAACAAAAATTACATGAATTTGATCTCAATCTTGGGGGAAGACTCGGTTCAGAAGAGATAATTCCCGGCAGTGATAAGAATCGATATTTAATCAGTTCAATTATGGAAGAAGCAATTGCTTCAAGTCAATTGGAGGGAGCCGCTACAACAAGAAAAGAAGCAAAGAAGATGTTAAGACAGGAAAGAAAGCCAAAAAACAAATCTGAACAAATGATCCTGAATAATTATAACACGATCAAAAAACTGAACGAATTAAAAGGTGAAAAACTTACAAAGGAATTAATTTTAGAAATTCACTCTTCTATTACGAAAGATACTTTAGATGATCCAGGCATGGAAGGACAATTTAGAAAATCAAATGATATTGTTGTTGTCAGTTCAAGTGGAGAAGTTGTTTATATCCCGCCAGTTTTTGAACATCTTGAAAAAATAATGAGGGATTTTTGTATTTTTGCCAATGGATCAAATGAAAAAAGATTTTTTCATCCAATTATCCGGGCTACCATTTTACATTTCTTGATAGGTTATATACATCCATTTACTGACGGGAATGGAAGAACTGCAAGAGCGATATTTTATTGGTATTTACTTAAAGAGGGTTATTGGCTGATAGAATATATGTCCATTTCCAGAATGATCGTAAAATCACGGGCACAATATGCGAGATCTTATTTATATTCGGAACTTGATGAAAACGATTTGACTTATTTTGTTAATTACCAGTTAAAAACAATGGGTCTGGCTTTTGATAGCTTAAAAGAATATATAAGTAGAAAGATCCAGGAAAAAAGAGAATTATATGATCTCAAAAAGATCAAAAACATTAATGAGAGGCAAATATTAGTATTAAAATTATTATCCGATGAACCGGAATTTACATTTACAATAAAAGAGATCCAGAACAGGTTTAACACTGCTTACCAGACAGCAAGGACAGATATTATGGGCATGGAAAAGTATGGGCTTATTAAACAGAAAATTATCGGAAAGAAGAAATTAATGTATTATCGTTCTGAAAATTTTGATGCAATACTATCGAAATTGATCAAGGAATGACCCGGAATAATATATCAAATATTTCCAAGTTCCCTTATAATCCCCTCTTTCTCCTTCTCATCCGGTTTTCTTGGGAAATTATACATCTTTGAAAATGTCTCATTCGCCATCGGGCGGTTGCAGTCAGGACATCCTGAGGTCTGGAAAGCCGTTCCATCCTCTATTATCCTCATAATAACATCTCTACCGACACCGAAATCAGTGAGTATTCCATCCGAAAACCTCATGCTGCTGTAAGTTACCCTCCCCTCCATGATAAGATGTCTTGCAACCTGCACTGCGCGATAATGCCTGATGCTATCCTCTTTATCCTGTTCAAGTGAAAGTTGAGCGCCCGGGACATAAGTGTATGAGAAAAGGGCAGCATCGATCCCGGATCTATGCAGTTCGTCAATTATCATCACAGCATCATCATCTGTCTCCCCGAGGCCGATAATAAGATGTGTCCCTACCTTACCAAAAATCCGCGCAGCTCTTTTCAACCCGTCAAAGTGCATCCCCCATGAATACGGCCCACCTGTTCCTTTCCCTTTTATTTTATCGAACAAACCTTGCGTGCAGGCGTCAAGCGGTATCACAAGCTCGTTAACGCCCAGGGTTTTTAATTCAGTGTACTGCTCATCAGCGAGCGGGAAGACGGACAACGATACAGGTATCTCAGTTACTGCCCTGATCCTCTTTATCAGGTAAACCGTATCCTCCCACCACGAGCCATAGAGCGCGGTCTGGATGCAGGCGCGCGCGAGGTAGCCTCTGTCATACGCCATCTTGAGGCGCTGAACCACTGCTTCAAGGTCTGCTGGGATATACATGCCGCGGGCTATGTGGGTAAGTTCCGCGCTTGACCCGGAAGCCTGCGCGCAGAACAGGCAGTTCGCAGCGCACCGTTTTTCTGTGTATATCTGGAGGTACGCAGTGGTGGGCGGGGTATCCATCTGAACGAGTTCCAGACCCAGAACACCCAGAGTTCCCATCGAAGCCCTGACCTTTCTTTCCATAAAGTTCAATTATTCGGGCAGCCATATTAAATGTTATGCTGGTCGGTCTGATATCTGATGTCCATTCCAATGCCACGGCCCTCAAAGCCGTGCTTTCAGAAATGGAAAAAATGGGAATTAAGAAAATACTGCATGCTGGAGACATAATAGGCTATAACCCGTATCCCAATGAGACCATTGAAATGTTCATGGAACATAAGATCATCTCAATTCTCGGGAACCATGAAAGGGCGATCATCACGGGAGACTATTCGGATTTCAATCCTTACGCTGCAGCGGCTCTATTATGGACAAAAAGAGTCTTATCGCCCAGGAATTTCGATTACATCCAGTCACTTAAGAACAGGGAACATTTTATAATTGATAATATTCATTTTGTGACAATTCACGGAAGCCCCAGGGATGTTGACGAATATGTTTTTCCAGTAAATGTGAGCGCCCATTTCCTTGCTATTGCAAAAGCCGATGTTCTTGTGCTGGGGCACACCCATGTCCAGTTCAAAAAGGAGTACTCACTTGGCATCGTATTGAATCCCGGTTCAGTTGGCCAACCGAGGGATGAGAATCCTGATGCCGCTTTTGCAGTATATGATA
>CBFFLL010000177.1:3479-5653 GCA_965642175.1 Candidatus Methanoperedens nitratireducens
GCCACAGGCACAGCAAGACTCAAGAGGATTTCCTACGATGTCGAGAAAGTAATAGAAGACATGCATAACGCACATCTTCCGTATAAGCTCGGTTTGAGGTTAAGGTACGGTCTTTAGCAAGTGCTGTGCTTGAGCGCTTTTGTGGGGCATGCATCCACGCATATACAGCATTCGGTACAATCATCCATACGTGTCGCATGAGCTTTGCCTTCTACTAGATCAAAAACAGTTGCAGGGCATTGATCCACACATTCTCCATCCCCGTCACATTTTTCTTCATCTATCTCGATCGTCACGGTTGCATCTTTGTTCGGGTATTTTTTTATTGCCATTATTGTATCTCCCGAAATGTAGATTGTTTGATTCATGGCTTAAATGTTTCTGATTTAATCGGGAAGAAGTAGTGTATATTATAATTTGAGGTTGTATTTGATGATAAAGGAATTTGCTTTCAGGCTTGTTCATACAAAAAAAATAGTGGAGGATAGAAATGCTTCAATATAAGGTCAAGTTTGATAATATTGAATGGGAGTCTCCGATAGCAGGTGTGAGGTATAAAAAATATATTTATAATAACAAGCAAGTGCGGCTTGTAGAGTATTCAAAAGAAATGCCGCCGCACTGGTGCGAAAAAGGTCATTATGGTATGATCCTTGAAGGAGAAATGGAGATCGAATACCAGTATGAAAAAATAATATATAGAAAAGGGGACGGGGTATTTATCCCGGATGGGGCAGAGCATAAGCATAGGGGGAGGGTTTTGACGGAATTTGTGAAAGTGATCTTTGTTGAAGATGTATAACAAAATACTTAATGAGTTGATTGGATAGAAAGAACCTGAAGAGAATAAAACTATGAGTAAAGATAACTTAAGCAATCAAATTACCATCTATGAAACAGGGGACGGCAAAGCCCGGATAGAAGTACGTTTTGAACATGAAAACGTCTGGCTGACGCAAAAACTCATGGCTGTGCTATTTGATTGTTCAACGGACAATATTTCTCTCCATCTTAAAAACATATTTGCCGAAGGTGAGTTAGACCAAAATTCAGTTACCGAGGATTACTCGGTAACTGCCTCCGATGGGAAAAATTATAAAACAAAGCATTTCAGCCTTGAGGCGATTATTGCTGTTGGCTACAGGGTCAATTCTGAGCGCGGCACCCAATTTCGTATATGGGCTACCGATAAATTAAAGGGTTATATTTTGAAGGGTTTTGCTATTGACAGCGAGAGATTCAAGCATGGGACACGCTTTGAAACGAGATATTTTGATGAGCTTTTGGAAGAAATTCGCGAGATTCGGGCAAGCGAACGCATGGCGTATCAAAAAATCACCGATATTTATGCTACAGCCATTGATTATTCGCCGCATACCGCACAAGCGGAAAAGTTTTTTGCTGCTGTCCAGAACAAACTTCATTTTGCAATTACCGGACAGACCGCAGCGGAAATTATTGCCTCACGCGCAGATAAGAATAAACCGAACATGGGACTTACCAGTTGGCGAAAATCACCCAAAGGCAAGATCATTCCCGGCGATATCCAAATTGCAAAAAACTACCTGCAAAAAGAGGAATTGGATAAACTTAACAGAATTGTGAGTATGTACATAGATTACGCTGAATTTCAGGCAAGCAGGGGAAAGCCCATGTATATGCGGGATTGGAGCGGGAAACTTGATGCTTTTCTCAAGTTCAATGAGCAGGATATTTTACAGGATGTAGGGAAGGTATCGCATGAAGTGGCTGTGGCACTGGCGGAAAAAGAGTTTGAAAGTTTCCGTGTAGAGCAGGATAAATGCTTTGAATCTGACTTTGACAGGATGGTAAAGAAATATTTAGCTAAAAATGCGAAAAATGAAAAGTAATCATAGGAACGAGAGTAACCGTTCATGGCTTAATATCCGGTTTTGCCACAAATCGTCTTGAAAACGGAACTGAGCTACTGTCTTGTCAAGTGTCAATTAGCAACAAATAACCGGGATAAATTGATATATAGTTTTCCGCCAAACTTCTGAAAAATGAAGATTTGTGTTTCCTGAAGAAAATACATTGGTAGCTATGGAAAAAGATTCTGTTGATTGATATGGGGGTTGAAGAAAACGAACCGCAGATAGTAGAGTAAAGAAGAGGTCTTTCAACCTCCCCCTCCTCGCCAAACCGTACGAACC
>CBFFLL010000178.1:0-5597 GCA_965642175.1 Candidatus Methanoperedens nitratireducens
ATTACAATAGTCATGGTACTCATGTAGCCGGTATCATCGCAGCAGAGAATAACGGTATTGGAGTAATTGGAGTTGCACCAAAAGCAGATATCTATGCTATAAAAGTGCTGGACGGCGCTGGCTTTGGCTATGCCAGCTGGGTAATTGCCGGTATTGAGTGGGCGGTAGATAATAAGATGGATATCGCCACAATGAGTTTAGGATCAAGTCCGGATGATCCGTATTTACAGTCGCTTAAAATTACCTGTGATAATGCCTATAATGCAGGGGTACTGCTTGTAGCAGCTGCCGGGAATACGAATGGAGGCAATGTCACCTATCCAGCGGAGTTTGATTCTGTAATAGCGGTAACAGCTACTGATCAGAATGATCAGAAAGCATCTTTTTCACCTGTTGATCCAAAGATCGAATTAGCTGCTCCAGGTGTAAACATAAATTCCACCATTACAACCACATACGGTCAATTGAGCGGGACTTCTCAGGCAACCCCCCATGTAACTGGCACAGCCGCTCTTCTTATTTCTTCTCATAATCTCAAGGATCTGAATGGTGATGGGTTGGTGAACAATAAAGATGTTAGACTGCAATTACATAGAACTGCAATAGATCTGGGAAATTCAGGGAAGGATGATACCTATGGATATGGTCTGGTTGATGCACAGGCAGCAGTTTTGGGCATCACAGATCAACCGAAACCTATCATATTGACTCTCAACAGGACATCTGCACCGCCTGCCAGTAATGCAAAAACTGTGTCATTATCAAATACGGAATATATAATAACAATAAGAAATTATGGCTTAAATAAGGTTGATGTAGATGTTTTTGAGTACGGAGTAAAGCGTTCCGATCTATCTTTAAAATATGAGTTTAAATCGACATTACAAAAAGTGATTTTCGATTTAGACACAAAAGGAACAACTTTTGATGTCATCTTCACTCCGTATGGAAAGCCCACGACTTCTGGTGAAATAATTATTCAACACCGATTTTCGAACGCCCTTAAATCGTCATAATTCTCTATAACTTTTTCAGGCTTCTTATTCAAAATTTATTCATAATCACTATCCACTGAGGAGCATCCATTTCATAATAATAGGGTAGATTCATGTCCCAATGTTTGCGCGCTTGCTATGAAATATTTGAAAGAAAGGAAATATCCTGTGCCCATCACCTTGGGTCCTGGATCAAAGTAACACGAAAACCACATAGGCTATTAACATCATGATCAGCCCGTGTTTCAATCCGAGTTTTGCATTCCCTTCGCCCAGCTGCCCTGCCACAAGACCCGAAAACAACGCCTCAAGAATAGCTGCATGGAAAAATAGCCTTATGTAAAGCGGTTTATCAAAACCTGCAAAAGAAATACCTTCACCTGCTATCTCTACAACATCCCCTGGCTGTGTTTCAGGAAGCTGCGGGAAAAACCCTGTTACAAGAGACCAAGAAACATACAGGAACACAAAAAAAGCTATATATAATATCAGTACGTACATTTTAATTGACTGCGACCTTTCTTCTTCCATTGATTTTGCAGTAACAGCGTCGCTAGCTGCTATCACCAGAGTATCTTTCACGTTACCCGTCATCTTCAAGGCATTTTCGATCAGCACTACTGCTCTTTGCACAGTTATTGTGTTCACGCGGTTACCTAAATTCCGAAATGCTGCTGAGATACCATCACCCAGTTCGATATCCGTGATCAGCTTTCTAACCTCTTCGTTCATAATACCAAGATTGGATGTTCTCAGGCGCTTGATAGACGCCGTAAGTGTAAGCCCGGATTCGTGGAGGCTGACAAGCCTGCTAAGGAATTCAGGGAAATTTGAGGATATCTGGTTGATCCTCCTAAAATGCACTTCCACAAACACCACATAAGGAAGTAAAATGATTACAACCGTAAAAATAATATAGTCGTCGATCATGTAAATAAGCTGATCGAAGTCAAGGCTGTAAAACCCAAAAGTACTGATGATGAAAAAAAACAATCCGATCGGAACCGATACATATAGAATTTTTTCAGGGAATTCGATAAATTCTTTTAGATGATATTTAAGGAATAAGTAAATCCTTTGACGGGTCATCCCTTTGATGATAGACTGGTATTCTGTTTCGGGATAGTAGTTATCTGATATTTTAACGAACTTTGAGGTTGTTCCTTCAGACATTGAAGACAGAATAAGGAGAAAGAAAATGCCCCCAGCCGGTATAAAGAGATATACCATCATAAGGAGAAAAATATAATATTTATCTCCCCCTATCAGCCCGAGCACCACAAGAAGGACTATTATAAAAAGAGGTCCTACAGCGACGCCGGTAACATACATTTCAGCCATCACAGCAAGGTTTTCCATGAAAGCTTTGTTGGCATTGAGCGCCTTTAGCCTGTATTGCTCGGACTTAGTAAGAAAATATGCTACAAGGTTCCCTCCTCCTGTTATTATAGTAGATAGGCTCTCAAGGAAGTTCTTGAAGCTCTCTGACGGCGAGTTCCTGGCAGCATTCCTCAGGGCTGTGTTCAGGTCATTATTCAATATACTGGTGTCTATCAGCACGCCCCTGACCTCATTGGATACCTCACCGTATATCTTTTTATTATTTGAAATGATCTTGAAAAAACCTGTAATATCGCTTGACCCCCTGCTCATTGCATGCATGAGCGCCACAGCATGAGGAAGTACAATATCAAGGCTATTCCCACGCATGTTCGCTATATAATACGGGTAAGCCATCATTAAGCTATAAATCGTAAACCCGCAGAATACTGATAGCAGCGGGACGATCAACAACGAAAAATCTCCCATAAACCCAAACAGGTCATAGAATAATAAATAAACCAGTATTCCTAAAGGCAGTGATAACAGTATCGAGATCAGATAGGTACGTGATACATAGATCTCATAAGGAACACCCACATGCGCCTGCATCAATTTATGTGAAAGTTCCACATATGCCCCGCTTCTTTTTTCAATCCATTTTCCAAATATCCCGTAGGAAATACGGTCAAATTTATAAAGATCCATGTTGTTCACTAAGCAGGACTTTTCCTTCCCGTACTAAATTCATGATCTCTTCGCGGTCCTCATAATACCGCCTTATGATCGATGTTACATCCCTGTAATCATTGATATCATTATCAAGCAAGTATTGTAGCAAGGCTTTCCGATCCTCTAATTCTTTATTGATCCTCTCTTTGTCCCAGCCGCGGTTGTGCATTATACTATCAAGGACGCTTGATGCGCCGCTTTTCTCTATCGAGTCATGCACAGGGTTCCACTTGTAAACTTCACGGGTACTTATGTCTCCTGAGGCTGCATTTATACCCACGAACTCGGAAACGGTCTCTGTCCTCCTGACCCTTTTCTTGCCAACATGACGCAATACTTCTATTATCATTATATCTAGTGAACTCAGCATCATGAGAGGGACGTTTATGGGTTCACTTAGCAGCCTGTTCACAGCGGTCTGAATGCTGCCCGCGTGCATCGTAGAGAAGGTCGTGTGCCCGGTGCTCATTGCCTGGAACAGGGTGTAGGATTCCTTGCCTCTTATTTCACCGACCAACAGGAATTCAGGGCGCTGCCTCAGGGCAGAGCGAAGAAGTTCGTACATATCTATGTCGGCCGCTTCCTGGCCCATGAATGTCTCCCTTATGGTAGCAGGTATCCAGTTTTTGTGATATAATGTGAGTTCCCTTGTATCTTCTATGGTTATGACTTTGGATTCAGATGGGATAAAAAGGGATATGGCGTTCAGGACAGTGGTTTTGCCCGCTGCTGTCTCTCCTACTATGATTATGTTCTTGTGGTTCTCAACAGCAATCCACAGGTAAGCCATGACCTCGGTGTTGAACGTCCCGTATTTAATAAGGTCAATTGGGGTGAATGGTTCTTCCCTGAATTTCCTTATTGTGATTGTGCCACCGCGTGTTGTTACTTCCCTGCCGAGCGTAGCTTCAAGACGCGAGCCGTCAGGAAGCCGGGCGTTCAATATCGGGTAGCCTGTTGAGATGGATTTTCCTGATACCTGGGCGAGTTTCAGGATAGCATTGTTGAGTTCTTCTTCTTCGAAGATAACGTTCGTCTCGATATTGGTGTATTTCCTGTGATACAGGTAAACCGGTACATCGGCCCCATCACATGATATATCTTCGATCATGGGGTCTTTAAGAAGCACATCCAGTTTTCCATATCCTGCGTAATCCCTTTTCATATAGTACCATATCTTGTTCAGTGAGGTGGGTTCGAGATCAAGACCGTATACATCCAGTATTTTTAAAAAATTATTATATAGAATTGTCTCCTTATTCATGCGGCTAAAATCGATATCATCCTCAAGAAGAAATATTTTTAATGATTCGTACACACGCAACATTAAGGTTTTTTCAAAATCATTAAGCATAGGTTCTGATACTATATACATATTCTTGTGAGACCGCAAGTTATTGATAATGGTAACAAGGGTAAAGGGTTTTGAGACCCAAGTTTGCTCGACTTCCTCATAATCCTGTGGATGAGAGTAACTTACCAGTTCGCCGTATTTGCTGGCATCATACACCGGCACCTCTTTAAGTTCCCTGATATTAAAATTCCTCTTTGTCATCTCCATCACAGTATTCAGGTAGAGGGCATATTTTCCAGTTATTTGTACGCCTGCTTGCATTTTCCCATTAAAATATGCCACTAAAAGCAGCAAGATACCCAGTATTTGCATGATATATGATACTGAAGAGATCCCTGAAAGATCTGCGTCTGGGACATTAATTAACTGGCTTTCAACAGCAAATCCAAGTATCGAAATTATGAAAAGGATGATGGAAACCGTTATCAATATATCCATTCCAGGTAAAGAAAGATGGAAAACGGGTATATCTGGATTTACAGGAGGCGGATTATCTTCTAAAGTATCCATGTTTCCTTCAATTCCCATTTCAGTCATATTAAGTATATTATTAACACTATGATTATATAAATATCACTGTTAAAGGCGGATTTTCCTCAAAAACTAATCCGATATTTTTCATTTACCGTCCTTGTTGGAATATCTTTATATTTGACAGTAACAGACAGGGATTGATTGAACCTCATTCGAAAATTCGAGCCCGCCGACTTCCCATGGGTCATTGACATAGAAAGGCAGGTATTTAATGAGCATGACCCCTTTTTCTACATGCAGTTCTATGAGACCTGCTCAGATGGTTTTATCGTGGCGCAGGTCAACGGCTTTGTTGTTGGGTTCGTTGTCGGGTTCCTGGCTTCGGAATCCTCAGGTCGCATATTCTCACTTGCAGTGCATCCTTCCTACCAGAGCCGCAAGCTTGGGAGCGCACTTTTAAAGGAGATCATACTGGTTTTCCAGAGAATCGGGGTTTCTGAGATAATCCTGGAAGTGCGTAAAGGGAACATAAAAGCAAAGAGGTTCTATGAGAGACATGGATTCCATCAGACAGAGGTCGTGGAGAGGTATTATAATGATGGGGAAAGCGCGTGTATGATGAGATTGAAGATAAGTTGAAGTATCGAGACCGTTTCTATTATTGTTGGCAGATAAAAGAAAACCGCAGATAAAGGCGCCCAGAGTCACGAGCCTCCAGAGTC
>CBFFLL010000179.1:0-3748 GCA_965642175.1 Candidatus Methanoperedens nitratireducens
GGGACGGGATAGACTTCCAGCCAATCAGGATGAAACTCAACAGGTCGCTTGTTCCACCGGTCATGCCTCCGGGAGAGAATGGTTACGATACATACTGGAAAGTGAGTGTCCCGCTGCGGATACATCTCAAAGACCTCAAGACAAAGACAGAGGTCATGAACGAGAACATCACTATAGGGAACCTTATCACATCACGGTATCCGCTGCTCAAGGACCTGACTGATGAATATAGCATGAGATTGAACGGCTCAAATGCGGTGATGGTCGAAACCACTGCTCTCTCGATGGCATACACCTGGGGGCGCGGGTACATGCAGTACTACAGGGACGAGCCTAACAACATAGTCAATAACACGCACCTGTCGCTCATTCTAAACGGCGCCCTGTTCCTTGACCAGGGATTCGTGTTCAATTCAGTCGATCCAATGAGCATCGTGGAATATGCGAATCAGACGGCATCTGTGCTATCTGGAAAGAGCATGGATTACAGGAACGTCACTCTTGACAACGGTTCAATGAAGATCGACCCGCAGCAGGATGCTTTCAATTCAACCGGGAATTCTACGGTGGCACAGGAGGATTTTGACAGAGCAAGGCAATTCGACATAAATGCCACGCCAATTACGGATTACCTGAACAAATATTCCATGCCCAACGGCTCAATTGTTGATCAGCAGATCTATGCCGTCATTCCGCAGGTATACAGCGCGATCATGGTGACTGGTGTGGCAAGGGAGACAAAAGAGATACAGGGCGCTCATGAAGGATATGAATCCAGTTACAGCGTCGAGGGATGGGGGGAGCCGGACAGTATGAGTATGATAGGTACTGTCCCGCCTGAAAAGAATGTTCCCGGTACACTATATGGTGAGATCTGGGATCTGACATGGACAAGAACGCATGTGTGGCGGCATTATTACACAGTTTATTATGAGTGTACAAAAACAAGGACTGTTCCCTGTTCAGGTAGTGACGGGAAACCTTCCACATGCACTGAGGAGTACACTGATACGTGCAGCCGTACCGAGTATAACGAAATGACGACAACGGATACAAGAAGTGATAGGGTGACTATTTCGTTGAAAGCAGAGGAGAACTCGAATACAAAAATCCCTATGAATTATTCAGGCATCGAGCTGTCATCAAAGAATGATGTGGATGCGCCTTTTGAGGAGAGGACAGTAAGATTCGATGTGAACCGGTTGGATCCGCAGGTCGAGGGCGCATATTCGAGCTATAAGGGTATGGTGTTTGATATCAATAAGGATGCAAACCTTAAGAATATGGGATTGAGCGGGGATATTGATGCAAGGATGTATTCATCCGATTCCAATTCCTATTTACTGGTTCCACCGATGTGGCTGCCAGGTGAGGCGCTGAGTGCGGTGTCTGAGATCACTGAGGCTATTAAGAACGATGTGCATCTTGATCCTGATATAAATTATACGAGTTGTCCTGTTCCGTCAGACCTGCTCGTTGCGGCGCGGGATGACCTGATAATGAAGATCAGAAGGAATGAGTCGAGGTATGTGGATAAGGATCGGTATTTCAGCAAAGGGAAATATTATTCTACGAGCTCTAAGGTTATTTCCATGGTGCTCGAGTGGTATGTGGACGAGGTGAAGTTTCAGATATATGAGAAATTCACAAGCGGGAGCGATATGATTAACAGCGAGATAAAGAAGAATTTTTCTGAACCTGATAAGGTGATGCAGGCGAACCGCGACGGCGCAAAGCTTTTATCGAAAGGAATGTATCTGCCATTTGGATTGAGCATGACGGCGTATCATATTGATGATGAAGGGAATGTGTATCCACCTGAGAAGCTTGAGGCGTGGAATGAGAGCGTGACGCTGGTGGTGAATCAGGAGCCGGATTATCTTGATGAAAAAAAGCCGCATCCATTAAACCCGCGGTTGTACACAATGAAGGTCAGGAATAATAATTTGCTAGGTCAGACCGGAGTACATGTCCTGCCTACACTTGATCCGTGGATCACAACTTTCAATCTGTGGTCGATAGACGTGGAAGGAGAATTCGTGAAGTTTGAGCTGATCGATGCTGATAATGAAGTGCATCCGAACCCGATTTTTGGGCATGAAGCGCAGGTGTATGTGAGAAAACAGGACTTTGGTGTTATGGATTCAATAACAGGTTTACCTATTGGAAACAATATGCCAATTAAATTCAATTTTACAACAGGGACTTTTATAGCTGTACCTCCGGGTAAATTGATAGGAGTAGGGGATAAGAATTCATTGAATCCAATTGAAGAGTCTGAAGGATATAAGGTGAAATAATGAAAATTAGAATATTAATATTGACTTTTGCGGTATTGTTTTTTACTTCCCAAATTGCATTAGCAGAAGAAAATGATTATGGGACTGTTAATGCTTGGTTCAATGGCAAAAATGCGACTATTGAAACTGTAGAGGGAATTAAATTAAGGATCGGAGAGCCATCAGATGTTAAAATTGAAGTGACTTCAAAAATTAGTGGACATGTTATTATTGCATTGACAGAAACAGGAGGCACTAAGGCTTATGATGTTTCAAGTGGACCGAGTAAACAGGATGAAAGGATAGATAATTTAAACATAGAATCGGGTTGGTCAAAAACCTATACATGGACAGTAATCCCGAATGGCGCTTGGAAAAATGGAAATGCGCCAATTAATATTTTCATAAAGTTTTATGATACCAAAACTAAAAAAGAAAAAATCATTCAATTCACCATCGCCAACCCCTACATCCTCGACGAGCAATACCCAGGCTCCTCCCCCGCACAGACCACAGGCGCCGCGCAGCCCACCAGCGCTTCATCAGAGCAGAAGCAGGCACCATTCCTGTCCGTTGTCGGCGTGCTTGCGGTAATGCTGGCAGTATGGATATTAAAGAGAAAGGGGACATATTGAATTTTTTGCCACAGAGGCACGGAGACTCAGAGAAAAACCCGCCTCTGTGAACTCTGTGGTTAATTTTTTATATTGTCTGCGATTTTTTTTTAGATATTCCTGTTATTTTTCGAACTTCACCAACCTATTTGTCAAACCTCTTGAACGGGTCAAACTTCGGAGGCGGAGATCCGCCTTTACCGCCACCCTTCATGAATTTCGAAGTAAGTGATTCCAAACTTGACCTGGTTTTCGCAACCACCTGGTTCACAGTTTCCATATTCATCTTGCTTTTTATGGCTTCGACGCTCAACAGGTTCTTTGAGGTCAGGAAATATACTGTTAAGGCGCCAAGACCTGTTATTACTCCAACCACAAGGAACAGGTTGAGTGGTTCATCCTTGACAGGCAAGGTTGTCTTCTGGCCAAGTATCTCCATTGAGTAATTGCCGGTGGGCAGTTCTATCTTATGTGAGAAATTAACCTCTCCAGATTGTCCCGGAGCAAGCGTGACGTTGCTATTTTCAACTACCGTGTCGTTGATTATTAGCGCTACAGGAAGGGTGCCTTCTTTGGTGCCTGAATTTGTGATATTTGACCAGACATAGACATTCTGTCCCTTTGCGACAACATCCGGTCTGAAATTGATATCTAGCGCCTTGAATTCAGTAAATGGCATCCTTACTTCGATCTCCCTCTGGACGCTGACATACCCGCTCCTGGTGGCTGCGAGGTTATGTTTCCCGCTGTTTGTGAAGGTATAGGTCAGAACTCCGTTTGAGTCTGTTGTCCCGATGCTTGTGCCGTCAAGAGTCATATTGGCGTCTGTTATGGCGTTACCGCCCCCGCTTACAA
>CBFFLL010000179.1:3758-5594 GCA_965642175.1 Candidatus Methanoperedens nitratireducens
AAGTATAAGGCTCAGCCTGTTATCCACATACTCGGCTATCTGGACGGTCTTAATGGCTTTTTCGTACCCTAGCTTTGTGGCTGTGATGTTGTGCTGGCCTGCTCTTGTGAGCATGTAGTCCAGCTTTCCAGTGCTGTTCGTGGTGCCTATGACCTCACCGTCAAAGCTCACTTCAGTGTTGTCTTGAGCTGTCCCTGTCCCTGAGGTAACGCTTATTGTTATCGTGTCCTTTACCATCATGGACGAGGGGACGCTTATGCCAAGCTGGTTTGAAGCAAGGGCGCTGCCGTTGACAAGTATGTATGGGTAGTACCTGATATCAGATGAGTCTGCTACCTTGAACTTGATGTTCTGCATAAAGTCCACTGTGGTAGCAGATGAAAGGCTAACTGTACTTGGATTTGTCATTTTTATCTGGGTGCCTGTGATCTCAGTTACTTCCATCTTACCGAATTTATCGCCATTGTTAACAGATGTGTAAGATTCGGATATCTGGAATGTCCCTCTTACGAACGCTGCTGTGGCTTCTTTTCCACGGAATATGGTTTCAATTCGCAGCGAGATTATGGGAAGATCCTTAATGGCCCCCACGTCTTTTTCATATTTGATTACCTGTCCGATACTCCCGATTATATCATCTTCCACTATATTGCCGTCCTTATACACGGTCAGTATGACAAGAGCATCTCCTGCGCCCGAGGAAACGTCCTTGATTTTTATAACATAACCTTCATTTAGGGTAAGCGTGCTTCCTGCATAGATCGTGCGCTGGGTGTCGTCATCTATGAGCACTTTGTGGAGCTGGTTGCGCTCTATGGTGGATATAGCATTTGTCGTAATAAGTCCTCCCGCTACGTATCCAGCAAAGTACTTCTCAGCCATGAAGCCTATGACGTTGTACTTTCCAAGCCCACTGTACTTGAACGAGACCGGCGTTGCGGTTGTATTATATACAAGATCATTTACTTTTATTGTCCTGTCCGTTCTGTTAAGCGTCAGTTTCTCAGTTCCCACATCTTCGTCCAGATTATAATAGAATCCCTCGAAGTTGAGCGGCGTCCATTCACTCTCATTTTCTTTATTGGATATGGAGCCTCTAACCTCGTATTCCCCTGACCTCTTTATCATCGGGGCAAAGCGCAGAACATCGTTCTTTGCGACTATGAATTTCAGGTCTCCCATTATGTCGATGGTTGAGCCTGATGCCAGGGTAAAGCTGTTCCTGTTCTTCATCGTTATGCCGGTGTCAGAAGTATCCGTTATTTCCATTATACCATAACTGTTGGAAGAGCTTGCGGATGTATAGCTTTCTGATATCTGGAATATGCCGTCGATCTGCACCATGTTATCAGTGGTTCCCATGAACACGCTTCCTATGTGCAGTGAGATCAAAGGCAGATCGTTCACAGAGCCCACTTTCTTGGAATATGTATAGGTCTCACCGACTGCAACAATATCAAAGTCTACCTCTCCGCCATCCTTCAATATTGAGATCATCGCTTCCCTGCCCGCACCTACGTCCTTTAGAGCCACAGCATAGCCGTCACCCAGGGGATAAGTGGATGCTGCACGCACAGTAAATGTCCCTTTGTCGTCCTTCAGTACCTTGTGAAGCTGCGCATAGCCTATTGTGCTTACAGGGCTTCCTCCTGTGATATCATTTGATGTCGCTGTTGTGTAACCTGCAAAATACTTGTCAGCCATGAAGCCTATGACATTGTAGTTCTTCCATCCCTTGAACTGGAAGGAGACGTTTTCGGTGGTGGTTTTGTAAACGAGCTGGTCTCTTCCGACAGCCCTGTTGGTTGTACTACCCAGGGTTATCTGGAGCGATTC
>CBFFLL010000180.1:0-5474 GCA_965642175.1 Candidatus Methanoperedens nitratireducens
TATGCTTGTGCTAAACAGGATCATGGGCACAAAAAAGACAACTGCCTTTATCATACTGGTTGTATTTGTCTCGACACTTGCCGGGTTTGCCTACGGAAATGTGGTGGGATAATGAACATGGGTAAAACTTGCTGTCCGTCAGACGCCCCTAAACCAACAATGGTAAATGTGGGAGGCGTTAAAGTAGGTATGATAGCCACTGGTGAGATATTTAAAAAGTTCTATGAAGCAGGGAAAAAGCCTGAAAATGTGAAACGAGAGGAATTGCTTTCGGAGTTTTCGATTTACAATTATATACCTTCTGATGCTCAGAATGAGTATGCTGAGGCGCTAATGAACGAATTTAAAAAATACTACAGGGAGAAAGTGAAATGAAGATTGAAATTTTAGGGACAGGATGTCCGAAATGTAAGAAATTGACAGAAATTACAAAGGAAACTGTATCTGAACTCGGGATTGATGCGGAAATTGTCAAAGTTGACAAAATCGATGATATCATGAATTATGGGGTTATGATAACTCCTGCACTTGCTATTGACAAAGAACTAAAATCTGCCGGGAGAATCCCGTCAAAAGATGAAATAAAAAAATGGATCAACGAGAAAAAGTAAGGAGGATATTAATATGGCTGAATGTTGCACAGATGGAACAAAACTGATTTATTCCTGCTCTGGCGCCTCAAATGTCGGGGAGATTGCTGATAGGGTGGCACGAAAACTGAGGGTTGAAGGTTTTGGTAAAAGGCAAAACATTCGTATCCGGAGAAGTCGTAAATGAAATTTATAAAAAAATTTTAGAGAATGACGCTTAAGGTAAGAATCTTTTTAAATCCACCATCGGGCTGTAGCTGTGGGAATTCTCAACAGGATAGTACTCTAATTCGAGGTTTTGCATTTGTAAACAATTTGAAATCTCAATTTGGAGATGAAGTTGATATTGAAACAATATCCCTAAAATCAAATGAACTGGATAAGTATTCTGTAATTTCTAAACTTAAAGCCAGGAAAAAATTGAAAACTCCCATTGTACTGCTTAATAATGTCATAAAATCTATCGGAAGATATCCTTCAGATGATGAAATCAAAAGTTGGAGGAATGAAAAAAACGAATCATGAGGTTGAGGAGATAAATAACTCAAGAGCATTGAGTTGTGGTGTTAAAATATGAGTGCTGATGAATATACCCAGGAAGACAGAAGAAAATGCGAAATTCGATTGCACAGACTCCTCGCATGGGTTGGAGCAAAGTACCCCGAAAACCTTGAACTGCCTCATGGAAGGGTGAACCTGCGGAATCTCATATTCAATCTTCTCACAAAAAACAGGCTTACAGGCAGGGATTTAAACGATATAGAAGCGCTCCAGCATAGCCTTCAGGAGATAAAACTCAGGAAAGAGAAAGAACTTGAGACCTTGGAGATGATAAGTTCTGAAGGGAGAAAACTGTGCGGTGAAATAGCAGGGCTGATCAGGGCAATAGATACCCTCAAGGAACTGCCAAAAATGAAGGAGAAGGGGTTTCTTCATCATGACTTCAAGGAGAACAGAATAAAGGATGAAAAAAGGTGGCTAAAATATTTAGAGGATGTGAAAAAATAGTAATCGGTAATAAAAATGTTCGTTGAACGCATAGAACAGGTGCTTCCCTGCCTCTCGGATCCGTGGAAACTCAGAATAATCGCCCATCTTAACAGCCCGCCGGATCTTAAAGAGCTTGCAGAAATGCTGAATGCGCGCTACTCTGAGAGCCTGGGCGTGGTGCTGGTGCGGCTGGGAAGGCGGGAGGTTAATTTCTTCGCAAGTGGAAAAGTGACCATAAGGGAGGTCAATGACATCGAAGAAGGGAAGAAACTTGTCCATTCCATACTCGCAATGGCTGCGCAGAAGCAGATACTTAAAGAACTATAATTTATGCACGCTTCCTTGTTCGTTCATGAAACAAAAAGCCGCAAGCGAAGAACAGGCATGTATATATTAGAAGACCTGCAGCATCCCATGCAAGACCGTAGTAATTACCTCCACCTATCGCATATCTGAGTATGTCAACAGGATATGTTAGCGGCGAAAGGACAGTCACAAAAGAATAGCTCCCCATAGCTTTAATCGGGATAAAAATCCCGCTGACAAATAATAGTGGGAGCCTGACGAAATTCAACACCATCATCACATCACCAGGATTTTCAGTCGGTATGGCTGCAAACATGATTCCCATGGCAGAAAAGCAAAATGAAGTCAGTCCGATGCCGAGTATTAAGGCAAGAGGATTGCCAATCTCGATGCCATACCATACGATTCCAATCACAAGCGGAACAGATGCAATGATCCCGCCAAAAACAAATCCCCCCAGCGTCTCTCCCAAAAGAATAGAGAAAGGGGAAATCGGGGCAGTGATCAATCTGTCATATGTCTTGCTCTTTCTCTCGGAAGGTACTGCCATTGGTCCTGTTGAGGAGGCACTGAAGAAAATTGTTATTGCCATGAGCCCTGGTATCAGTTCCATCGAAGACAGATCTCTTCCTACTGCAAAAGATATGAAAAGGAATACCGGGAATAAGATGCCAAACATTATGACTCCAGGCGTCAGGTAATAGAGACGAAAATCCTTTTTTGCAATAGCCCATGCACGCGTCAGTTCTCGGAAAAGTCTATACGGGGATTCTGAAGTCATCTCTTATTCGCCTCGAAACTCTGTTTGCCTGACTCCACCAGCCTCACGAAAACATCCTCCAAACTTGGCCCAAGCGTGTTCATGGTCAGAAGCTTTAGATTGTTTGTAGTTGCGTACTCAAACACCGAGGACAGGACAGCCGAAGGGTCATCGGTGTACATCCTGAATTTATCACCTTCTCTGCTCGCATGACTAACCCCGGGGATCTGGACAAGAGCATCAAAGAGCGAAACCGGGCTGGAATCAAAAGCAACAACAACAGATTGAGTGACCTGTATTATTCTTTTAAGTCTCTCTGGAGAATCTATTGCTACAATCCTTCCAGATACTATAATGGCAACCCTGTCACACATTATGTTGGCTTCTTCGATGTTATGAGTGGTCAGGAATATAGTAGTTCCGTTTTCATTGAGCTCACGGATGGTTTCCCTCAACATTGCCGCGCTTTGAACGTCCAGCCCGGACGAGGGCTCATCGAGAAATAGAATATCAGGCTCGTTTATGAGAGCCATGGCAATTGTCAGCTTGCGTTTCATCCCTTTTGAGAATCCTTTTGCCTTCTTTTTCTTGAAGTTACTGAGACCAAATTTATCCAGCAGCGCTTCCGCCTTAAGAGTTCTCCGGGTTCTTGAGATGCCGTACAGTTCCCCTGCAAACATAAGATTGTTCCAGGCAGAAAAATCATCATATACGTTGGAAACCTCAGGGACAATCCCGAAGCATTCTTTAGCAAGAAAAGGTTCTTTCTGTATGTCATGACCCATTATCCTTGCAGTTCCTTCGGAAGGTTCGGTCAGACCGGTGAGCATCCTTATGGTTGTGGTCTTTCCCGCCCCATTGGGGCCGAGAAAGCCAAATATCTCGCCCTTTTTCACTTCGAAACTTATGTGGTTTACGGCCAGAACATCACCATAATATTTTTTTAAGTTTGTTACTTCTAAAGCATTTTCCATGTTCCACCTCTCCTCTACATCCCCTGCTCCGCAAGCTCTCCATCCTTGAACCATATCACCCTCTTCACATACGTCCTGTCCTCAGGCTCATGCGTCACCATCAGAATTGTCAGCCCGATATCCCGGTTCAATTGTTGAAATAATTCAAGAATCTGTTTTGAGGAGGCACTATCCAGATTTGCAGTCGGCTCATCCGCAAACAATATATCCGGCTTATTGATCAGGGCTCTTGCGATTGCTACCCTCTGCTGTTCGCCTCCTGACATCTCTCGCGGGCGGTGATGTAAACGTTTACCAAGTCCAACCTGTTCAAGCACTTCCGTACCATTTTTAACATACTCTTCCTTTCGTCTGCCCAGCGCCATGGCTGGAAGATAGACATTTTCAAGCGCTGTAAGCTCAGGGAGGAGCGCATATTCCTGAAAAACATATCCGAATCTCTCAAGTCTGAATTTTGCCTTCTGGGACTCAGACAAACTTAAAAGGTTCTTTCCATCTATAATGATCTCACCGGATGTCGGGGTATCGAGCAATCCGAGCTGATGAAGCAAAGTGGACTTACCGCTTCCGCTCTTGCCCATTATAGCAGCGAACTCCCCGCGTTTAATATCAAATGTAACGTTATTCAGGGCAGACACCCGCACTTCACCCATAATATATACTCGGGTGAGTCTTCTTATTTCGATCAGGATTTCCTTTTCAATATCGATCAAAGACTCTTTGACCATTTCAATCTCCCCAGATCGCTTCTAATATCGTTTCCCGGACTGCCATCCATGAAGGTATAAGTCCTGCAGCCAATGCAGCTGCGATCAGGCTTATTGTATTTACCATAACCTTTTCGGGCACGATCAATAATGAAACAAATCCAACAGGGAATTTCAAGGGATGTGTGATAAACCAGGGTTTCAGTATAAAGAACATAATGAACAAACCTATAATCGTCCCGCTGATCGCATAGAACATTGCCTGTAAGATATACGAATGTATGATTACAGACTCCTTTATTCCAATTGCCCTGAGTATCCCGATCTGCCTTCGTTTGCTTATGGTGTTCACATAGACTATAATAAAAATGGTCACGCTTGCAACAAAAAGTCCTATAACAGCTATTAATAAAGCGATCATATCAAAACTTGCAGTTATGTTTTTTACCATGGCTGCATAGACTGTCCACGGCTTTATTTCTTCTTTAATACCCAACTCCAGGAACCGTTTTATGTAGCTGTCCTCATTTCCTTTATCTGTGGTCTTGATAAGGATCAGCGATGCCTTACCCTCAAGACCGAGTATTGATTCCATCTCTTTCTGACTGATGTATGCAATGTTGTTCGATTGCTGAAAATTCGCATCAAATACGCCTTTTACCCTGAAACTGCGAGAAACGCCATTATTGAAGAGCACGTTGATGGAATCCCCGATCTTGACTCCGCCAAGTGAAAGATGTTCAAGGTCTCCGCCATACCCGCCAGGAATCTCTTTTCCAAGGATGATCTCGTCAGTATCCAGCCGACTCAGGTACTCGCCATCAATCATAAAATTGTGTATTGTTGTGACTGTTATCTCATCATCGGGATTGATTGAGCGTATAGCCCATGCTCCGCTCTTATCTTTATAGGAAAATGCAGCGCCGGTTACGTATTGTGCTGAGATACCCGTTATTCCGGGAACGCTATTTATTTTTTGTTTCAGCGAATAAACATCGCTGATATATTTTTCATCTGTTTTTGGTTCGATCGCAACGTTACCATAGAGCGTATTAATTACCTGGTTGTTCACTGTGTTGCCCAACCCAAGAAAAATGGAAGCTGTAAATACTAAATTTACAAAGATCAGGGACATGATGAAAACTGT
>CBFFLL010000181.1:0-1311 GCA_965642175.1 Candidatus Methanoperedens nitratireducens
TATTATTCACCGGACATATTTTCATACAAATACCGCAACCATCACATTTATTGTTACTTGCTAACGCTAGAGATTCCCATCCCTTTCTGGTAGCATGCCATAAAACATTCAGAACTGGCAACATAGTGGAAAAAATTAATCCAGAAAGTATATAATGAACAGGAACATTCATTACTTCTGGTTTTTCTTTTTTTCGAGAATTAATGTTTTCTGAGATTATTTCAAGTTTAATCTTCCATCTTTTAAACATTTTATTTTGTTCTTCATTAGAAATGTTTATTTTTCCAAGACCATTATGGGGCATTTTTACAACATAACCTGATGAAAGTTCACCTCCACATGCATTAATATTCTGTTCAAATATTTTCATTGCTCCTAATGGTATAACGCCATAAGTACATACAGCAAAGATATATTTTGAATTAAGATTCGCAATTTTTTTAATAAATGGTTCAATTAGATGAAACGGCTTGTAGTCATGAATTGGAAAAACAAAACCAATCACGTCTGCATTGGTGTTAATAATTTCTTGATCTAACATGGATACTATAGGAATAATCTTACCATTGATTTTCTCTGCTATATCTCGTGCTACAACAAGCGAATTTCCGGTTCCTGAAAAATAATATATTTCAGTACTCATATTATACCTCCATATCACTAAGAAACTCGTACGAACTCTGAATGACCTGAGTTCGTATCAGTTAGTACGAGTTCGTTGTTTATATTCCGGCTTTTTCCAGCCAGCAAATTAATAATAAATCTGCGTTCATCTGCGGTTTAATCATTCAGTGGTTTATTCAATCTGCGGTTTTTTATAGATTAGTCAGTTCTCTCAACCTTTTATCATCAAGTGGCACAGCGATCTTCGCATCTTTATCAGCCATTATCGCTTTCGCAAGCTTCCTGTAAACGGCTGCAATGGCTGAATCCGGCGCTTTTTCAATAACAGAAAAACCTTCCCGTTCGCATGTCTGCACCAGAACATCCTTCGGGATAAATGCCAGCAGCTGGCTTCCTATCTCTTTTGCGAATTCGGCGACTATTTTTTCCTCGTTCGGCGCGCCCCGCGAATTGCAGATAACGCCTTTTAGCGCCATTTCAAGACGGGAAAGCCCTTTGCAGATGTTATTGGCTGCATAAAGCGGCATGTATTCACCTGATGTTAGCACATAAGTTTCATTCACAAGTCCTTTCTTGACAGGCGCGACAAATCCTCCGCACACGATATCACCGGGCACGTCGTAAATTACAAGGTCAGTTTCCTCGATGGCTTTTGAGATCTTCCGAAGCAGGCTTATAGCCACGATG
>CBFFLL010000181.1:1321-1795 GCA_965642175.1 Candidatus Methanoperedens nitratireducens
CCAGCACAGCCTATGCCAGGCTCTGGTCCGCCTATCTCTACGCATTTCACACCTTTGTACCCTGTGAAAACGATATCTTCTTCCTTTATGTCCTCGCATTCCCTCATCAGGTCCATGATGGTGGGTATGCGCTTTCCCTGAAGCAGAGTGATGGATGAGTCGCTCTTGGGGTCGCATCCTATTATCGTAACGCGGTAACCTTCGTCAGCGCAGGCTGCTGCAACATTTGATGCTGTGCTTGATTTCCCGATGCCGCCTTTTCCATATATCGCGATCTGCTTAGGCATCTTTTACCAGCTCCCGTAATGTTGCGCCGAACTCTGATTCTACTATATGGTTAACTCCCAGCGTCTTGGGGTGCAGGTCAATTTCGACCACAACGTGCTTATGCCCCATCTCTTTTAGCGGGACGACCTGGCGGGGACCGTTTGTGATGGAGAACAATTCCATGTTATTTATGTTATCCATTGGAAG
>CBFFLL010000181.1:1805-5422 GCA_965642175.1 Candidatus Methanoperedens nitratireducens
AGGAACGCCTGTAATCACTGCAAAATCGTAATCTGGATATTTTTCACCAATGATCTGGCTGGCAGTATTTCCTGCGATAGGGTACTCGTCCAGTCCTCCGATGATATGGTGTATTTTCATACCTGCTTTCCTGAGGTCCTCATTTATTTCCCGAGCGTTCCTGCGGTTTTTGGGCAGCCCCAGGTTCTCATCAAGATTTACCATATTTATGATATTAGAGCCTGACCCGAGCTTTTCTGCAACCTGGGTAACTGCCAGGTTAATATCAGCGAACATGAAGGCAGTCTCTTTCTTGGCGTTAAGGATATTTACACCTTTCTTCCCCTGCTTTATAAGTTCTATCAATCTCTCTGCGACCTTGTATTTCAGGTCTCCCCTGCTGGGAGCAAGATACTCCTTGCTTGCGGCGCCGTGGCGCTTTTCGACCATTGTGGCTTCCTTCAATAGCGCTTTCTGCCGTTCGAATTCTGCCCCCCCTATGATCCCTGCTGCAAGCGCGGATTCAAGGGCGATTATTACGCCTTGTGTATTGTCTCTGTATCCTGCATGCACTTCGACCTCAATAACAGGAACATCTGGCTGTACGTCCATGACCGCCTCGTGCAGTTCTTCACCTATTATCATGGAGGCGCATGTCCCCACGATGCCTATTCGCTTTGGATTAAAGAGTTTGATGACCTTTTTCAGCACTTCAACAAGGGCTTCGCGTCCCCCGAAAACGAAACCTGATTCATCAAGTGAGGTTGTAACGACTTTCATGCCATCCTCTTCTAGAAGTCGGGCGTGTTTGAAGCTGCATCCTGGAGGTCCGTGCAGTATCACCACATCTATTTCAAGGTCTCTTAATGTGTATAATGCAGCCACTATAGAACTTGGACGTGGATGTATAATAAGTGGTTCTTTTCGTTTGACTGGCATCTTTTTTCTCCGGGATATGGGGTTAAGCCTATATGCACTTATTATAATAAGACTTTCGCACAGTTGGACTTGCATCTTATGAAAATTCAGTTGTCCAGTTCCCTGCGCAGCACGCTGGCTGTGACTAAAATCCCCAGGATCCCCAACGCCCATTCCGGATATTTAATAAGTGATACAGGTTCACCGGCTGAAAAATACACATACCCCTGATGATTTGCATACATCCAGGTAAAAAGAATGACGATCATATAACTTAAAACAGCCATCAGACCAAGTATCCTGAGCAGGTATAAAATCGTTGAGATCTTGATGAATTCGAATTTTCTTTTCTCGCCGAAACCAGATAAGAAATTATTGAAGCTCATGCCCATTGTCAGATGTGTGGAATTTGCTGTGGGATTGTCGACAAAAACACTGGTAACAACAGGGATTATCCATGCAGGATCAGCACGTGTCGCATGTGCCTTAGGGGAGATTATGATGATAGATCCGATATCGCCAGAAGTACCCCATATCCCGTTCGACCTGACTGATTTTGCTTCTTCGTTATTGCCTTTGTAATTAGACACAACAGATATTTTATTGCTCGAAATATAAATAGTTAGTCATTATGCTAATTATCATAATGATGGGCATATGGGTATATTTACGTATAGGAAATTATAAATTTTAGACAGGATAAACAGGATCGACAGGATACGAGCCAATCTTGCATATCCTGTATATTTATAAAACGATATGGGTAGACACGATCACATTCCTTAACTGATGACTAATGAAGGTCAGTTAGATGTGCTGGCTTTATCCAAATTTGTTTCATACAAGTCTAAGCAACCCAGCGTACAGAACATTTTTTCCATGACTCGTTCCTCCATAATATATATCTTCTTGCTGCAATTTTTACATTCAATTTCGACATATTTCAATGACATTCCTCCAATATTTTTATATCCTCTTTTAGACCTTTTACTACACCGAAATTATATTTTTCAATACCCATCAAAGTATTTAAATTTATCGCCAACCAAATATATGTCCATAATTATGTTAATATATATTATTATCATAGCAAAATTTCAAATTTATATTTTTTTTTAATATCGATTGTTTAATGATAATGATTATAATCATAAGTATTCTCATTAATGAATAATATCCGGCAGATTTAAATAGAATAATGTCGTAATAGAAATCCAATTTCGGTGAGTTTTCATCGAATCAAGATATCTAATTAAGTGGAAAATATCCACCATATCAAGATTGCAAAATAAAAGAGATAAATAACCAATTAGGAAGAATAACGAATGAAATTTGGAGATGCATTTAGAAAAAATAGGTGGTAATAATATATGACAATAACAGCAATTCTTCCTGCGTTTAACGAGGAAATATCTATCGGTAGTGTAGTACTTCACACAAGGCAGCATGCCGATCATGTCATAGTCATAGACGATGGCAGCACAGACAGAACAGCAGAAGTTGCACAACTTGCGGGCGCTAAAGTAATCCGCCATATAAGTAATATGGGGAAAGGGGTTGCACTTAAGACTGGTTTTGAATACGTGAGACAAAATGGGGCCGAAGTCGTTGTTACGATGGATTCTGATGGTCAGCATGACCCTGAAGAAATATCAAAACTTGTGACACCAATCCTTAAAGGAGAGGCTGACATGGTGAATGGAAGTAGATATTTGAACGGTAATGGAAAGAGTACACCATTTTATCGCCGCATTGGACAGAATATACTCGATACGGTTACAAATATCAATAGCGGACTTACAGTCACTGACACACAGAGCGGCTTTCGCGCTTTCTCGAGAAATACTTTTTCTACTTTCAAATTTAGATCCAATGGTCTTGCGATAGAAAGTGAAATGCTGATGGATGCTGCAAATGCAGGGTTTAAAGTGAAAGAGGTGGAAATAGGTGTAAGGTACGACGTGGATGGGTCATCAGAGCATCCTTTGAGCCATGGTATCAGGGTGCTTGTGAGTGTGTTGCATGATATGGAATTGAATAGACCGCTATATTATTTTACTGTACCGGGACTTGTGTTCGCAGCAGCAGGCTTATTCCTGGGACTTCAATTTCTGCAGGATTTCTATATGGGTGGAAATCTGAACTTCGGTCCAACCCTTCTCATGATATTGCTTACACTAGTTGGTAGTTTCATGGCATTCACAGGGATAATATTGCATGCGATATCACGGATGATAAATGAAGGTGTCAATGTTAAAAACAGAAAAGAAAAGGGAGTCAAGGTTCCCCGATCAATAAAGACAGAATTAAAATATAATTTGGGAGGAAATTGACTTGATCATGATTAAAAATAAAGTGATAGAGAGGTAAAATATGAAACTAAATAAAGCAAAGACAGTTGCTGTATATTTATTAATACTGCTGGGAATGGTTGGAATGGCTACCATAAATGTAAGTGCTGGCAATGGCAATTATGACGAACATAAGATCATTATCTGTCATGTCCCACCTGGCAACCCTGAAAACGCCCATCCAATAGAAGTTGATTTGAGTGCTTGGGAAAAAGGGCATAATCCGCATAATGCACATAACATGGACTTTGTAATTGACGGTAATCGACAGTGCGGTAAGCCAATACCTCCAGTACCTGAAATGAGCACAATGATCCTGACATCAGCGGGTCTGCTTGGACTTCTAGGACTAGGTCAAGTTTCGAGAAA
>CBFFLL010000182.1:0-5393 GCA_965642175.1 Candidatus Methanoperedens nitratireducens
ATAGCACCATACGACATCAAACGATGCGTCTTGAAAAGGAAGGTGGCAAATATCTGCTGCTAAAAATTTTATGTCGAGTTCCCTGCAAACGCTACCGTTCGATGCCATCTTAAGAGCGTCCGGGGATACATCCACACCAATAACCTCAAACCCGCGCATCTGTAGCGGTATTGAGTATTTCCCGCTTCCACATCCTGCATCCAGCAAGCGTCCTTTGCCAAGTGAGCCAAGGATGTCAAGGGAATAATGGCCTTTCCATATACTGCTCTTGTATTCGTTGTTCCAGGCTTTGATATGTTCTGTCATGTATCCCTTTCAATTTTAGTCAAAAATCATGTACTTTGTTGACTGGAACTGTTATAAAGTATGCAGACCATTATTAACGTTATGCCGACAGCATTAACTATAGCAGGTGTTGATTCAGGGGGCGGCGCAGGTGTAACAGCGGATATAAAGACCTTTGCAGCGCTTGGGGTTCATGGAACGTGCGTTATCACTTCGCTCACATCGCAGAATACAAGAGGCGTGGTAAGCTTCCAGGATATCCCTGTGGATTTCATCGAAGAGCAGTTCAATGCTGTGGTAAGTGATATCCAGATCAACTGCGCCAAGACCGGTATGCTTTCCTCCCCTGATATTGTCAGGACTGTGGCAGGTTTGTTCAAAGACCGCAGGTTCCCTCTTGTTATTGACCCTGTGATGACTGCAGAGGCTGGAGGGGAATTGCTGAAGGATGATGCCGTAAGCGTCCTGATCGAGGAACTAATGCCCCTTTGCACAGTGATCACACCGAACGTGGCTGAAGCAGAGCGGTTATCAGGTATGAAGATAACAGACCTTAAGGATGCCAAGAAATCTGCAAAAAAGATACATGAACTGGGAGCGAATGCTGTCATAGTGACTGGAGGTCATCTTGAGTTTACTGATGTTTTTTTTGACGGCGAGGTTACGTATATTGATGGAACGATGGTAAATGGGGGGACTCACGGCTCTGGATGCACTCACTCTGCTGCAATAACTGCAGAGCTGGCAAAAGGTACTCCTCTTCTTGAAGCTGCACAACGGGCAAAGAAATTCGTAGAGCAGGCGATACTGGCAAGTGTGGCGATCGGCTCAGGCAGTGCGCCAGTGAACCAGATAGGACCCATTCTTGCTGAAGTGCAACGGTATCAGGTATTGAGGAATGTTGAGGAAGCTGTTGGAATTATCGAAAAGAACATGGCGAATGAACTTATCCCGGAGGTTGGCTGCAATATAGCTATGGCAGTCTCTAATGCCTCTTCACCGCAGGATGTAGCTGCAGTCCAGGGAAGGATCGTGAGGTTAAGAAGTGCGCCCCATGCTGTAGGCTGTGCGGCTTTTGGTGCGAGCAGCCACATTGCAAGGATAGTGCTGACAGCGATGCACTCTGACGCAACAATGAGAGCCGCGATGAATATCAGGTATTCACAGGAGGCCCTTGCCGCATGTGAGACTATCGGGTTGAAGATATCTTCTTTTTCAAGGGAGGATGAGCCTGAAGGTGTGGCTACAATGGAATGGGGCGTGAGTGAGGTCATCCGGAGAGAGGGAATGGTTCCTGCTGTTATCTATGATACCGGGGGTGTTGGTAAAGAGGCGATGATACGTCTTCTAGGGAAGGATGCTGTTGAGGTGGCGGGAAGGGCGGTGGAGATAGGAAGGTGTATCTGAAAGCGCCAGACAAAATGGTTATTTAATACAAAGCTTGAGAAATAAAAAGATGAACAAATTTAAGACACATCAAAAAAATCGAACCAACGAAGCAAAAAAAATCCTAAATAATATCGTCAAAAAGCTCAGGCAGGACTATGATCCTGAACAGATAATCCTTTTTGGTTCTTATGCATACGGTAATCCCACAGATGAAAGCGATATCGACTTACTCATAGTAAAAGATATGAATGATTCCATTCTTGCGCGCTGGGTCAGGGTTCGAAAACTTGTCTCAGAGTTGAGGAAGGGATTTGCATTCTCACCTATTATAGTTACTCCCTCGGAACTCGAAACCAGGCCTGGGAAAGGCGATCAGTTTTTTGAAGAGATCATGAGAAGAGGTAAGAATCTGTATGCAAGATCAATCGTTGAAATTAATTGAAAAAATTGATGAATTGTATCGCCAGAATAGAAAATAGAAAAACTCCAACAAAATCAACATAATCCTCATGGACATCCGATTATCCCGCCCCTGCGTTGACGACCCGACACGATACATTGCAGAATGTCATTTCAAAAAGCGGGTATTGATAGAGAAGTTGTGTGAACTTTTACGCAGCGCCGGGGCAAAAGGTCTCAAGTGCTCTGTTAAACTCGGTGTGGCGCGTTTTGAACTTGAAGAAAGGAGCGTAATGATATACTCAAGTGGACGCGTGGATATCAGGAAGATCCGCAATACCGATGAAGCAAGAGTTGTGATGGGACAGCTAACGTATATGATAAAAGAGGCTCTCAGCGATATATCCTCTTAGAGAACTCACCGATGGAGTGGCTGGTGGTCTGGGCTATAGCTTCCATCTTTTTATCAATATTCTCTTCCACGCCCTTGATGTTTATCCTTATCGAACGCTCTTTTGCATTGATGAGCTCTTCGAGTTTAGATACCCTCATATTAAGCATCAATATCATGGCAGCAAGTGAACCTGCAAGGATCATAGCTGATAAGACGATCACCGGGTCAGAATCGCCAAGCCTGGAGAGCCATTTACTCGTAAGTACTAAAGAAGATAGTGTCATTAAGACTCCAAGACCGACATCTTTTGTTTCCATTCATCCACCTCTGATGCTTATAGTAATACTTTTGGATATATATAGATTTAGATTTGCAAACCGGTAATGGACAAAATATTATTAGACGAAGGAACAATACGTTGTTAATGGCTCGAAAACTGACCGCGGATGATTTACTTATCCTGAAAAAACGTGCCCCTGAGCTTGTAGATACCGCATGCCTGCATTCAGGGCACGAGTTCAGGTCAGTGCTGCCTCCTGTATCGCAGCATTTTCCCCCTTCATCCGCTGATTTCAGGGAGCGTCTTGTGAACCTTTCGGATGAGGAACTGGAGTATCTTATTTCCCTTATCTTTGAAAGGATGGAAAGCCTTCATTGCGTAAAAAAAGAGCATGTCGACGCACTGGTGGAAGTCGTGGGTGTGAGGCTCTCAAAAGTAAAAGCCGCCGAACTTCTTGAACTCTATAAATTCGCGGGGGATTAACATGCCGCATGTAATGGAACTCTTTGGAAAGACACGCGTGGTCGTGAAGGACGGTAAGGTGGTTGAGGTCGGAGAACCCGTGGCAGAATGGTGCCCTGTGTTCAGCAAGACAGCAGGCGTGTCCAGGCTTACGGCGCAGGAAGCGAAAAAGAATATGGAATATCGTATCCGCGAACTGGGGATATTCACTCCGCAAAGAAGGTTCGACCATGGTGTTTTCGTGAATTTCGGAGTCAGTGAGATCATGATGTCAGCCCTGCGCCGCGGGCTCCTTGATACCACGGTTACAGTATGTGACGGCGCAGGCACGGTCATCTCAAGCGACCCCGGGCTTGTTCAGGGTATGGGCGCCTTGATGTCAGGGCTTATAGAGACAGAGCCGATACCTGATATCATTGCAGGGATAGAGGCGCGCGGGGGTGTTGTGGTCGATAAAGAAAAGGCGCGAATAGATCAGGTATCCGGTCTTGTGAAAGCCTGTGAGATGGGTCACAGGAATATCGCGGTAAGTGTTGTTTTCCCGGGGGATGCATTGAGGCTTCGAGCCATTGAAAAGGAACGCGGCATCAATTTGATCCTGATCGGTGCGCACCTGACCGGTTTGAAGACAGATGAGATCGAAGAGTTGATCGTGGCGCTTGATATTGTTACAGGATGTGCCTCAAAAACAGTTCGGGATAAAGTGAAACCTCTTATTCAGATGGGAACCTCTGTTCCCATGTTCGCCATGACGCAGAAGGGAAAAGAACTGCTGTGCGAGCGCGCGAAAGAGGTTGACTCGCCACTCCTTGTGAACACAATGAAGCTGCCTGTGCTGCCTGAACATAAGCAGCCAAGACCTCTTGGGTGAGATGTTCGGGGGCTGTTTAAATTCGGGGTTGGTAAATTGAAACGATCCCGAGAAGTCACTATCTCGGATTAGAAATCCGAAAGGCATCTGGAGGATGCTCAAGAATTATTTCTCTTACGAATCGCTCGTTCCTCGCATTTTTATAAATGCGCAAGTGCCATTTTCATACTCCTGTATAGGGGAATAATCAAGATTTGGGTTCGATGCGATATAAGACGTTAGAAACGTCGCCAGTGATATAAATAGCTCCTGATGGACCGACCGCCACTCCATTGAAGATATACGTAGGCATCAAACCCGGAATAGTCTCAAGGCCAAGATCGAGATTTTCTGCTAGAGTGCTGACTTCACCAGTCGTTATTTCGATCCTTGATAGGCGTCTGGCTCCTGTTTCTATGACTAACAAGTTTCCTTTATCGTCCACAGCAAGACCTTCTGGAAATGACAGATTCTTCGTTACCTGAATAGGCGTCTCCATTTGCTGCCCATCAGCTATGATCTGGAGCACCTTGCCAGTGGCCCAATCGCTGACCCAAAGATTGTTTTCTGCCGCGGCTAGGCCAGCCGGAACGACAAGTCCATCAGAAGAATCTGCAAGAGATACACGTCTTCCGGCACCCACTTGAACAATACGAGCAGCCCCTTGTTCATTTCCGAGTTCAGCGACGATTAGGTTATCCTGGAACCGAATGGCGTTTATCGGCACAGAAAAGTTCAGGTGTTCTTCTACTATCTCCTTTGTTTTAGGGTTCCAAACCTGAACCGCATTGTCAAATGATGATGACAATACTAAATTTTCACCATCTGATGAGACGGTATCTGGACTTATAATTCCGCTTTGCACTCCAATAATACTCCTCTCAAGGCTTCTCTCCTCGCCCGTCAACCCGTTAAATTCTCGAAGAGTGAATGTGTCAGCCACAAAAACGGACTCACCATTAGAATGAGGCAACACAGCCACACCGCCAGGTACAATCATACCGCCTGGGCTTACTATCCTCTTTGTGCCATTCGTAAAGATTTCAAAAAGAGAACCATCCTGGGCGTGCGAGACGAACAGGCGATCTTTCGAGTCGAACGCAAGGTTATCCAAACCTACTAAGCTTGAAGTAATCACCTCCTTGCTCCTATTATCCATATCGACACGCACAATCTCACCCTTCATATGGTCGGCAACGTATAGATGGCCTTGTGAGTTAAATTTCACTGCTGCCGGAGCACCAAAACCATCGGCCACGGTGGTGATCGTGCCCGCATCTACATCGACGCGAACCACTTGCCCCTTGGACCAGATAGGACCATACAGGAATCCG
>CBFFLL010000183.1:0-507 GCA_965642175.1 Candidatus Methanoperedens nitratireducens
GTCGTCCTTCTGAATGACATCATCACCGTGCGGAATCATCAGTTTAGAACTCCGGAATATGGCTGACATGAGACAGCATTCCGGGAGATTTGATTCAGCCAGTTTTTTCCCGACGAGCCGATTATGTTCCGCCACTTTGAATTCGATCATTTTTATTTTTCCGCCCACAAAATTTTCCACATTTATTGCTTCAGGAATTGAAAGTATCTGGTTTATCTCGGAAGCAAGGGATAATTCAGGGCAGACCATGGCGTTAATCCCCACGGTCTCACGTACATCTACAGGCCGATCGATGTAATCCGGATTGCTTACACGGGCAATAGTCTTCACTTTTTTGTTCAGTATCTTTGACGCCATGCAGGCTACAATATTTACCTCATCCACTCCAGTAACTGCAACTACAAGTTCTGCCTTATCGATATTCGCTTTATTGAGCAGTTTTACATCAGCCCCATTCCCCTGGATGACCTGGACATCCAGTTGTCGTGCCCTGTTACTGACTTCTTC
>CBFFLL010000183.1:517-5317 GCA_965642175.1 Candidatus Methanoperedens nitratireducens
TGCTATATGATACCCTACTTCACCCGCGCCGATAATTATAATTCGCATGATCTCCGGTATTTCGGCAGAATAAATTAATTAGTCTTCCAGTAATTCTTTCCCTTTTGTGAAACCAAGCACTGATGAAGCGATTATTATCAATACAATAATGATCAGAGATATACTTGATGTGGTCGTGCGCTCTACATTATGCAGGATCAGCTTGTATAGAAGGTCGGCGGTCCATATGCCCACAATGAGCCCCATGAACCCGAATACAGCAGCATATCCCGAATTTTTAAGCAAGTTCGATATTGTCATAATTTTGTATGAATAAGGTATTTTAATATATTAACATATCGAATGCACGGTCAAAATCCTTATATTAAAGCAAAATCCTCTATCCACCATGGTGCGAATTGGCAACTTAACACTTTATAGATCGATAGTAGCGGCAATAGGGGACATGCCAGCTGAGTCCGCAGAACAGGCAAAAAAGCTTGGCGCGGACATCCTGGAACTCAGGATCGACCTTCTTAAAGTTGATGCGCGAGCTGCACTTTGCGATATCAGAGAAACAGGTCTGCCAGTCATTATTACCAACCGCATGAAGCAGGAAGGCGGGGCATGGCAGGGGAGTGAAGAAGAGCGCATCAATACACTGATATCATTATTACCGAATGCAGACGCCGTGGATATTGAGTTATGCGCCAGGGACAGGGACATGGTGGTCAAAAAAGCCAGGGACACAGGGAAAACGGTTATTATCTCGATGCATGATTTTCAAAAAACACCTGCTAACGACGCCATACATGGAATAATCAGCGACTCGATTGCCGCTGGCGCAGATATTGTAAAGCTTGCTGTCATGCCCAACTCGTTGGAGGACGTTCATCGTTTACTAGAAGTCACACTTTATGCAAAATCCGCGGTATGCACACTCGCCATGGGGGATAAGGGCAGGCATTCACGGGTGATAGCCCCGTTATACGGGTCTGTAATGACATACGGCTATGTAGGGAAAGCCACAGCTCCGGGGCAGTTGAGGGTGGATGAATTGAGGCAGATATTAAATCTTATCTAATGATGAGACAAGTCTTATCAGGTTCTCACGTCCCTTCTTTATTTTCTGGATGGTCTTTTTAGTATGGAGCCCGTTTAGCGCTGAACTTACCGTAGATTTTGGAAGATCGAGTTTCTTTACGATATCTGACTGATAGAGAGAACCTCCGCTCTCATTCAGCAGATCCACTATCCTGTCCTCCAGATCCATCATATTCGACAAACTCGCGATATCTTCCGCCTCTTCATGAAGCGTTTCTCCCACAGTTTCTATTCCTTCTCCAGACGACGCGATAGTAACCTGAACCTTATTATTTCGAATTTTAAAAATGATGGCTGCACCCGCAACCAGAATAATAACGGCAAGCGCATACAGCATCAAGGAAATTGCTGGTCTTAAGAGAACGATATTCGGTTCTCCAGCATTAAAAGAACGAAGACCATACCATATCATTCCATCACGAACCATGTCAGGCTGCGGAGTTACCTGTTCCACCGTATAATCTGAAGGGTACTGGATTATCAGCGTATTATCTTTTGAAAGGTATAATCCCCCCACAAAAATATCGCCTACGTTGAGGTTTTTATCAGTGTCCAGCTTTGCGAAATCAGTCCATGTGAATGAATATTTCACAACACCATAGTTCCCCGTGGGCGCAGTCTCGATACGGGCTTCGCCAGTGAAGCCCCCCGCCATCATTTTCCGTGTTGTGGCATTAGATGCCGCAGATACAGACTTTTGCATTAATTCCCTGAATTCATTAAGATATACCGGTTTAAGCTGCTCGGTATAATTCTCAAACGCATCAAAATCTTCAGTTGTAACAAGCTGTGTCCTGTATTCCACGTACCAGACAGCAGTGCCGTCATCTTTCACATTGATAGTGTACGTTGTTTTATATCCATTATCAGGTGCGGCGCTTACAGTAGATAATAGCAATATGAATAGTAGAAATATTAAAGATATCTTCGACGCCATGTTTTATATATATATTTGTTATTTTAAGTATAAAAACCACGGGGTTGCATTAACAATCGTCTATTACGTTAAAAAAGACAAATAAGATAGGTAAAATTCACCTACCTTAGTCTCTGTCCTCTGATTCTTTGAATCCTTCCCGATCCACTCTTGTGTTCTTGTTTTCCTGTTTTTTCTCGTTTATCTCTACTTTCTTAATTTCATCCCGTTTCGTTTCCATTATCTCTACTCTTTTTTCTATGACCTTTGCATCCAGCGCGTTCAGGATATTTTCATCTGTCAGAGTAGATAGTTTTCCCTCGACACCGGCGATAATAGCAGAATCTTCTGTTACATTCAAGGAGAACGTATATTCAAAATTGACTCTGGTCGTATTTCCTTTGACCTCAGCATCAGCTTTCAGTTTTTCCCTGGACAGAGTTGCCGCCCGGGTAACCGCTTGAGTTGTTGTCAAAGTTGTGGTTTGTCCACCGGTCACTGTGACCTCAGGCTCAGCTTCATCATCATTTTCCTTGCCGTCACGTTCGATCTTTATCAGACCTGATACATTGTTTTTGATTGCAGCCACTCTGTCGGAGATGTCTGCTGCTATGTCTGCGGGTTCAGTGCTGTTCGTAAGGAATTTCAATTCCACTTTGACGTGAGTTTTGTTGTCTTCGACTGAAGCTTTGATACTGGTTTTCTCATATTCACCGGATTCATCGTCTTCGACTTTAACATGTTTGAGGGTTTTGCGACCCATTTTATCAGTATTGCGTTCAAGTTTGACCTTCGTTCTAAATGCGAACTTACTTAGGAGTCCCTCGCTGTTATTGTACGCCCTTATAAGCCCGGTATTATTAGGATGGGATTCAATAAGCCCTTCCAGGACAAACTGGTGTTTGGCGATCATCGCCTGGGCTCTGATCAGTCCACTATCATTTGTTTTGTGCTTCGAGATAGACTCATTGGCCTTTTCGTTATCTATTCGATACTGTTCGATCGCTATCTCAGCGGCTTTGGAATTATTCTTGTTAAGTGCAGCCTTTATCTCAGCGAGCCTTTTCTGGGCTTTTGAGATCTGTTTTTCAAGTTTATCGGCCTCATTGAAGGTAAAAGTAACATCCATATCATCTAATGCTATTTTAAAACCGTAAAAAACGCTGTCTGGACCTATGATACTGTCATCCGCCACTATATCATCAATAAGCTGTTCTTCGACACCGTCAGCAGCTACTGCATCGCTGTTGTTTGTGTCAATGTTGGTGCTAACTATGGTTGCGTTATCAATCTCTGCGTTAACAGGACTTACGACGAACGCAAGCACAAGCAGGATAATACCTGCCACTGTTATGTTTCTCAATCTCATAATTATACCTCTTTATTGGCTTTTGCCATTACACATCCTAAGTTGGTACGGCATATAAGCACACTTACTGTCTGGATGGGTTTTAAAGTTCTACGTATCTTTAAAATATGTAATATGGTTCTATAATGTTCTGTTTCCTTTAAAAAAGTCCATAAGATTAAACAAATCAGGTAGGATTATTATAATGGTATTTCGTGATATAATCCATAATGTTATATATATTGCAGGCTATAGACTCAAAATGAGTTGATAATGATGGAATTCAAAGTGCAGCAGCTTCAGATCAAGGCAGGTAAATATAAAGTGGTGTTAAATCCTGAGGATGCAAAGGAGATAGGGGTCAGGGCAGGGGACCGAGTGCAGATAAAAGACCACAGTTACCTGACCGCAATAGCTGAGATAGGGGATATGATCTCAAAAGGAAATGTCGGGGTTTACCAGGAAATATGCGTTAAGCTTGGGGCAGAATGCCCACTTACTGTGGACATCGTCCCAACATCAAGACCGAGTTCAGTAGGGTTCATCAAGAAGATGATGGATAAGCAGAAACTCACACAGGAAGAAATACACCAGATCGTCCAGGACATCGTGAAGGAAAACCTGACCGATATTGAACTTTCTGCGTTCGTTACGAGTTCCTACATCCACGGGATGAGCAATGATGAGATCGAATGGATGACAAGGGCTATGATAGATACAGGTGAAAAGATCGAGTTCGATACTCATCCTATCATGGATAAACACAGCATTGGCGGGGTTCCGGGAAATAAGATATCGCTGCTTGTGGTCCCGATAATCGCGGCCAATGGCCTTCTTATCCCCAAAACAAGCTCAAGAGCCATCACCGGTGCCGCGGGTACAGCAGACCTGATGGAAGTGCTCGCTCCGGTGGAATTCTCAGCCGATGAGATAAAGACCATGACTGAAAAAGTTGGTGGAGTGATAGTATGGGGAGGAGCCACGAACATCGCTCCTGCTGACGATAAACTTATACGCGCCGAGTATCCTCTTTCGATAGACCCGCGCTGCCAGCTTCTCGCGTCCATAATGGCGAAAAAGGGCGCCGTAGGCGCCGACTGCGTTATTATCGACATTCCTGTCGGGGCTGGCACCAAGGTGCACACGATGGAAGATGGGAAAAAACTTGGAAGGGACCTTATAGATCTTGGCGAACGGCTCGGGATGAACGTGGAATGCGCCATGACTTACGGCGCATCGCCCGTGGGAAGGACGATTGGACCTGCGATCGAGGTTCGTGAGGCGCTAAAGGTGCTTGAGACCACACAGGGACCAAACAGCCTTATTGAAAAGAGCACCGCACTTGCAGGCATATTGCTTGAGATGGGTGGAGCGGCTCCGAAGGGCGGGGGTAAAGCGATGGCTGTAGAGACCCTGCGCTCTGGCAAGGCGCTTTTGAAACTTAAAGAGATAA
>CBFFLL010000184.1:0-5255 GCA_965642175.1 Candidatus Methanoperedens nitratireducens
CGAATTTACCAGCGTATGCTGCTTTGTATTCCGTTAAGTTCATCAACTGATACCAGCCTGCATCGATTCCTGTTCTGGTCTTGATCTCAACAGGGATAATGGGTTTTTCAATTTCACATGAAAAGGAAACATACCACTGATCAATATCCTTCCTGATGGTACAGGTTTTGATCTTTCCTTCAATTTCTCGATGCTGAATTATCTTTAAACGTCCTATTTTTGAGAGGTAGAGTTTTCCTTCTTGAAGTCCAAAACCCGATTGTGGATATGTGAAACTGTTGTACCTGTTCCTTCCCTGAAACCGGGGGTAGCCGAAGCCATTAAAGAAATTCTTGAAACTTTTATCAACTCTTTTAATCGCATCTTGAAGTACCTGAGAGAATACTTCTTTTTGATATGGGGTTTTGGAAGCAGTCAAATCAAGCATCTGATCATATTTATTTATCCATTCAGGTTTTCCCCACGGAAATACATCAAATTCCTTTTTCAATCTGTTGAGCTCTGCCTGTCGCTTTCGTTCTGCAAGTTTTTCATTATAGAGTATTCTACAAGTTCCAAGAGTCCGGTTCAATTTAACCTCTTGATTCTTGTTGGGATAGATTCGGAACTTCCAGGCTTTTTTCATTCAGCTAAGCCATTCTTTTCATAATAGATATTCCTGATGTTAGTGTCGTGAAAGTATTATTTCAAGGGGTCCGATTCATCTGCGCCCTCGAGGGGCGCAGGGTTCTCTACCCCTTGACCCCATGAAGTAAAATCTGTAATTTTTTATAAAAGTAAAGTGCACCGATCGGGATTTGAACCCGAGTTATTAGCTTGGAAGGCTAAAGTCATAGCCACTAGACCATCGGTGCAATGATTTGACCCTTACAGCACTTTTTACCTTAAAAACCTTTAGATTCATATACGTTTTCCTGGGGGGATCCAAATAGCTAAACTACCTGTCTATTATGAGGTGCTAAGTTCAGTTTAATTAAATAATAATTGTATGCGGAGGATGGGATTTGAACCCACGAATTCCTTCGAAACCAGCCCCTCAAGCTGGCGCCTTTGACCGGTCTGGGCAACCTCCGCAAATAGAATGCTCTTTAAAAGCAGAGCATAAAGATATATTTTATTGATAGGATCTGAGTCCACATATTGCAGGGCAATATGTGTGAACGCCAAAAAGCGTAACCTGACTCTTTAGAGCGTATCGAGTATCTCCCCCATCTTCTGTGCTCTTGTCTTGATGCTGGTGGCAGCCTCAACAGCAAGTTCCGCCGCTGTGATCCCGCCGCTTGTCTCGAAAGTCATCACAAAAGATTCAGGATCATAACCTACTGAAATTGCATCCATTTCGCAGATTTCCTCGCATAACTTGCAAAGCGAACACTCTATGAGACCCTTATCCGTAATCTCCAATTTATTCCCTTCAATTTTCAGTATATTGCGCGGGCATACCTTTACACATTCCCCGCACAGGTCGCATTCCTTGAAGGTCAGCACGGGCATGTTCTTGTATCCGCTCACTATACCAGCCTGCCATTTAGCATGCTTCCTGTATGTACCCAGCCTTGCAATAGCCTCCAGGACGACCTTGTGTTTATCTTTAAGCTCAACGATAGGTATAGTCGCATCCGCGGGAATTACACCCGGGTCTGAGGACACGATTTCACCCGAATTTACGATTTTGGGACCTTCCGCGCTCAGGGTCATTGATACCCGGCATGTTGGACAGCCATTTCCTTCACAGGTGCAGTCTTCAGGCATAGAGAAATTCTTTGTATCTGCTTTCAGGGGTATAAGCCCCATTCTAAGCGCGAGCTGTTCATCGAACAGTACAGATGTGTTATCATAGATGTTGATCTCATCTATTGCCATTACCGGAACCTCTGCAAGGATGCTTCTTCTCAAAGCATTGGCAAACGAAACAGATACGCCTGACAGGACGAACCTGGCTTTGCGTTCTGATAGTTCAAGTATGTCAATATCCATTTTACACGCGCCTTCCCTTTTTAGCTTTCGTGCCATCATGGGGTATTGGCGTTGCATCCTCGATGCGGCCGATCTTGATCCCGGCACGTGCAAAAGCACGGATTGCAGCCTGGGCGCCAGGTCCCGGGCTTCTCTGCATGTTGCCGCCTGGAGCTCTTACTTTTATATGAATACCTGTAACACCCTTATCCCTGATCTTTTCAGCGATCTGGGTTGCCATCTGCATGGCTGTGTACGGTGAACTCTCTTCCCTGGCAGATTTTGTTACCATGCCGCCGCTTGTTTTGGCTATAGTCTCTGCCCCCGTTAGATCCGTGATCGTTATCAGGGTATTATTAAACGAGGAATATATATGGGCTACGCCCCATTTTTCAGTTGCCATTATGATCTAACCTCCGTCTTTGTACCTGGCTGTTCTGACTTAGTCGACTCCCTCACTATTTCCTTAACTACCTGCGCCGGTCTTGCCAGATGGTTCTCAGAAGATAAAGGTGAGTTGCCATAGTAACTCATTCCCAGTTCATCATCCTTTGAAACAAGATAACCCGGCACTGTGACCTTCCTGCCTCCAACAGATATGTGACCGTGAACAATGAACTGCCTCGCCTGTTTCAGGGTATTGGCAAGTCCCTGCTTGTGCACCTGGGTCTGCAATCTCCTGTCAAGGAAAGTGGTTACCTGGAGAGTAAGGATATCATCAAGTCCGGCTTCTGACTTCAGGAGACCGTACCTTTTCAGGCGGCCCAGGATGTTATCCGCGTCTGTTTTCATAGGTCCTGCAAGAGTTCTTTTCGAACTCTCTGCGAGAAGTTTTCTTGCCAGTTCCCTGTAATTCTTAAGATTGCTGTGAGCCTTCCAGACTTCCTTTTTATTTCGAAGACCATAAGCCTTTACGAGTTCGACTTCACTTGCTATCCTGGCTGCCTGCCATGGATGTTTTGGCGTTTCGTATGATTTACGGTTCTTTCCAGGGTATCCCATTATTTACCACCGGCCTTCTTTTCAACTTTCTTTTCGCCTTCTTTGGATGCAGCCTTGGCTGCTCCGATCGAAGCACGGGAAACTCCTACAGTCTTTCCTCTCCTGCCTGTCGACCTTGAGCGCTGTCCTCTTACCCTGAGACCGCGTTCATGCCTCAACCCTTTATATGAACGGGCTTTCTTCATGAGGTTAATATCTTCATTCCTGCTCAGCATTACATCCATCCCCAATACCTGCCTGTCATCGCCTGTCAATACGTCGTTTTGTTTATTCATCATCCATGTAGGCAGAAGTGTAGAGATGTTATCAACTGATGATTTTAATTTATCGATATCAGCATCGTTCAGGTATCCGATCGTCCCAATAGGATCAAGTCCTGAATTAACTGCAATTATCTTTGCAACGCGCCGGCTTATTCCCGTAATACCTGTAAGTGCATACTGAACACCCCTTTTGCCATCAAGGTCAGAATCCGCGATGCGCACGATATGTCTTATTTCAGGGCCTTCTTCCTTAGGGGCCTCTTTCTTCCCCTCTTTTGGAGCACCTTTTCTCTCTTTCTTTGCGTGCTCTTCCCCTTTCCCCTCGTGCTTTTTATCGTCCTTCTTCTCTTTCTTCACCTCTTGAGGCGCTTCTTTCTTAGGGGCCTCTTTCTTCTGGGCGCCCTTTACTGATTCTTTAATATCTTTAGTTTCTTTGGTTTCTTCTTTTTTAGCCATCCTGGTTCCTCCTGTGGCTTTAGCCCCGGGGTTACCCGGCGCGGCCCTTATTCTGGGCACCCCTAATACATTTACCTAGCATTTATATCTTATGTATGGCATTTGACGCAATCGTTAAGTATATTTTAAACCTTGACATACCGAGAACTATGACCCGCCAAATTTATATGGACCACAGCTCTACAACCCCGGTTGATGTAGCGGTCGCAGAAGCAATGCTTCCTTATTTTTCAGACAGGTTCGGGAATCCCTCAAGCCTTTACACTATCGGGCGCGAAGCAAGAAGAGCCATGGAGGATGCCCGGGCAAATGTGGCCGACCTGATCGGCGCCAAAAAAGAAGAAATTATATTCACAGGCAGCGGGACTGAATCTGACAACCTTGCCATTAAAGGGTCAGTTTATAGGAACAGGAAAAAAGGCGACCATATAATCACAAGCTCTATAGAGCATCATGCAGTGCTGCATACGTGCAAATATCTTGAATCACAGGGTTTCAATGTAACTTATCTTCCTGTAAATAAAGAAGGACTTGTTAACCCGGTGGATGTTGAAACTGCAATAACCTCAAAAACAATTCTTATTACTATCATGCATGCCAATCACGAGATCGGGACAATACAACCTGTTGAGGAGATAGGAAAGCTCGCAAAAGAGAAGGATATCCCTTTTCATACAGATGCTATCCAGTCAGCAGGAAACATTCCACTAAATGTGGATACTCTTGGAGTCTCGCTTCTTTCCATGAGCGCCCATAAAATGTATGGACCAAAAGGCGTTGGAGCGCTCTACGTCAAGAAAGGGACAGGGCTGGAACCCCTGATACACGGCGGAGGACACGAGAGGGATATCCGTTCAGGTACCGAGAACGTCCCCGGCATAGTGGGCTTCGGGAAAGCTGCCCGGCTTGCAAAAGAACGCCTTCCTGAAGCTGCGAAGATAACAAAGCTAAGGGATTCGCTCATCAAAGGCGTACTTGAAATAAAAGATTCATTCCTTAACGGACATCCAGTGAAACGCCTTCCGAATAATGTTAACGTCAGGTTCAGCTTCATCGAGGGCGAGTCCATGATATTGAACCTTGATATGAAAGGTGTGGCTGCGTCCACTGGCTCAGCATGTTCGTCAAAATCGCTTGAACCCTCACATATTCTCCTGGCGACAGGTTTAAGGCACGAAGAAGCGCACGGCTCACTGAGATTCACGCTCGGACGAGGGAACACGCAGGAAGATGTGGATTATGTTGTTTCAGAGCTTCCGGAAATAGTGAACAAGCTAAGGATGATATCACCATTGGCGAGATGAAAACATGACAGATGGATATAGCGAAAAAGTAATGGAACATTTTGCGAACCCGCGTAACGTAGGCGAGATAAAGGATGCGGACGGCATAGGCAAGGTAGGCAACCCGACCTGCGGTGACATTATGTGGATATACATCAAAGTAAAGGATAACAGGCTTGAGGATGTCAAATTCAAGACATTCGGCTGCGGTGCAGCGATCGCCACAAGCAGCATGGTAACAGAGATGGCAAAAGGCATGACTCTTGAAGAAGCGCTTAAGATCACAAGGAACGAC
>CBFFLL010000185.1:0-1839 GCA_965642175.1 Candidatus Methanoperedens nitratireducens
GTAATAGATTGGACGAGATCAAAGAGGAAAGAAAGTATCAGGAAAGTAAGAATGCTCTGGTAATCGTGAAAGAAGATATTGTTGTAGAACAAATGAAAAAGATGTATCCCAGATCAGTATCATATAAAAACAAAACAACATTTCATCGATCAGAAGATTATAATAATGGTGTGAAATTTGGACAAAAAATGGAAATACATAAATCTATAAGATAGCAGAAATGGCTACTGGCAGCGAGAAAAGAATATATCAGGTGCTATTATCTGCATCTTGCTGTCGATGATATTTGTGAGAATAAGGATCGGATAAAAGGCGGTAAGGAGACTATTGATAGTTGCATAAATAGCTGGGAAAAAACCCGTGATGTTATTGTTCCTGGAACAGAACCTTATCTGAGAGACGTATTGGGGTTTTTGAGAAATAATGTTGAGAATATCAGACAGATCATTTGCTAATGTCTCGAAATCTATTTATATATGACTTTCGGCTATTTTGATTGTTAAACGAATATATCCGACACAGTCATGCTTTAAATCCAATCACCCGTCCTTCGAGATCATGAACTTGCATTGTATTTAATGTCAGGAGTGCTTTATAAAGTTTAGCCATCAAATCTGGTTCTTTCGGATTCATTTCCAAATCGATAACCTTCCTATCATTTGAAACAGATGCGCTCCCTTCAAGTTGGAAAATGGATTCCATCAAAGTCAAAAGCTCAAACTTTTCATTGTCAAAACACTTAATCAAAAAGAAACTGCATAGATTCACAAATGACATCTTGAAACATGTCATGATCTGATCAAGTTCAATATCTATCCTATACACTTTATCCTTATCACGGAGCCGCTTTTCTTCCTCCAAGTATCGTTTATATTTTTCAAAATCATCCTTATTCTCCTTTTCAATTTTCGCTTTCTGACGAATGCATCGATTGATATTAGATTCACATTCTTTCAAACATATAGCATCAGCATCATCCAAAATTCTTTTCCCATCTTCAATCCTGGATTTTTCACGAACTATTCTCTCTTGTTGATAATAATCATTATGCTGAACCTCGATCGCATCAATTTCTTTCAATGGAACTTCAAGTTTTAATTTGAGATTTGTTAAAGTTTCACATATTTTTCTATGTTTTTCATTCATTTTATCGTAGGATTCAATCTTGGTACCATAACCCACAATGTTCTGGATTTTCAAACTGGATTTTTCCTCTCTAAATATTTTTTCCTGCAAAGGCCACCTATCAAAATATTTTTTCACGACTTCACTTTCATCCAATAATTCACGAGGTATGTCAGTTATTATAACGGCTTTTCTCCCGTTATCCCAATTCACAATCACGGCACGGGATTCATAAATATAGTCTTTTTCATATGAATCCTTCAATTCAATTTTACAATCGATTAGCATGGCATTTCCATATTTATATTGCATTTCCAATCGCTTGTGTTTGAATTTCCTATCTTTTGTTTGGTTTTCATCAAGAATGGTGATAAAATACTCATCACTTTTATCAAACTCTCGAAGTGTTTGCACACCGTTACCTCCACCATCAAAGATAATAATCCTATTCACCTGGAGGTGAGTAGATGAATTATCCAACATCTGATTTAATTTAGTTACTAGGTTTAATGCATGCTCACCAATATCAGCATGTCCTTGAAAGGTCTGGAAATATAGTGGATGTCCTTTGCCGTCATGGATAAAAACATTTTCGAGACAATTCATAACTCTTCCAAGCATCGTAACTTTACCTTTGTAATGACTGTGGGATGACCATAATGGTTTCGTGTTGCCATCTATATAATAACATACAAAACATGTCTCTTCATTCTG
>CBFFLL010000185.1:1849-5233 GCA_965642175.1 Candidatus Methanoperedens nitratireducens
AGTTTATCCAGAATTTTGCGGTTTCAAGGATCAATTGATTAGAAATCTTAAGATATTTAAGTTCTCTAAGATATTTATCAAGTGCAGCGTCTTTATAGTTGTATCCAGAGAGAAATGCTATATCGTTTCCTCTTACACGGTTTATCCTGCTTGATTTTCCATTTGATGTGACCAGTGGAAGACAGAGTAAAGCAATATTGTATCTGGATATTATTTTATTCGACTTTAAAAATATATTCATTGAAGAGAGAGTTTTTAGAGGTATTTTTTCATCGATAGATTTGAATCGGTTATTTCTTACATCCTCTTGTTGATTGTACTCTCTTGTAAATTTTCCATGGTTGCGGACTTCTGGATGATCAAGTTTGAATGTTTGGGCTTGATTGATGGATTCTGTTTGAAGTATTTCATCCCTACTCTGGATTATTGTCTTCGTGATAATCTCGATTATGCCAGTGTAAAATGCAAGGAAGGTAAGAATCTCACCGCCACCGGATTTTTGACTTTCAGATTCTGGTTTCTTAATTGGGATTCTTGTCAAAGATTCCGATGCTCTGAATATATTTATCGTGTCTTCAGATAGGCTTATTCCAAAAATATCCAAAATTCTAATCTTCAAATCAGGTGATGAAATACTTCTATTTTCTTTGACAGTGGATAAAATGTAATTTTGTATTGTCGGAGTCAGCTTCGTTTGATTTGCATCTTCTCTATGATCACGAAGTCCTTCAATCCCATATTTCTGCATGGCATTGCAATATTTATAGTATCTTGATATCGAAAATGGAACAAAATTATTCTCAAAATATTTTATTACTGGCTGTTTTGATTCTTGTATCTTTTTAATGGTTGTGTAAATCTCATCAATCCGATTCCCTCGAATCATTACATTGCATATATGTTTTCTTATTATATAAATGTATTGCGCATATTTTCGTTGTTGCTTTAATTTAGCCGAAAGTCATGTTATATTGAATTATCACGTACAATCATTGAAGTTTCTACACCTATGGAAACTCCGCGGAGGATTTATGGAAAAAAATGTTGGAACTATTGACCGGATAGTCAGGATCGTTGTTGGGATAGTACTGTTATATGTGGCATATGCAGGTATTATCCCGGGAAGTCTAAGGTACGTTGTCGGGCTGCTCGGTGTGGTCATGCTGGCTACTGCTGCGCTTTCTTACTGCCCTTTGTATCCTATATTGAAAATTAACACTGCTGCAAAAGAAAAATAAGCGGTGAAAATTCAATTTCTATTTTTTTTCTATTTCAGGGTTTTGAGATACTCAACAAGGTCGTTGATATCGGTTTCAGACATTTGCCATACGGGCATCGGAGACTCAAGCCGCTTTCCACTGGAATCAATGCCTTTTGTTATTGCGCGTCTGATCAGATCGTCTGTGTAGGGTTCCTCTTCGTCATGTCCGGCAGCAAGTGATGAGTATCTGATGTCTGGCGCCTCAAAAGACCACATCATCATTCTTCCTGCCCTCCCTTTTCCATCAAATCCATGACATGAAGCGCAGCTCATCATGCCGCTATGCATCGTCATCTGTCCATTCGATGCAATAATTGAGTTACCTGAATTGGATGTAGCAGTGAAATAAATCCGTTCTCCATTGCTATTAAAATCTGATGATTTTATGGAATATCCAAATGACGAAAAGAAATCAAGGATCATTAGACCAGATATGCCAATAGCAATAAGAAGTATTGCGAATATATGTTTTTTCATATCAAATCTTTCTTTTTCTCTTCGAATTCTTCTTTATTTATTTCTCCTTTTGCATACCTTTTCCTCAGGATCTCAAGCGCTGATTCCTGTGCCCCTTTAGCTCCTGCTCCCTCCCATAAGTATTTAATAAGCAATACAAGTCCCACAAGTATCAGGATCCAGAATATGGCTCCTAATATCCACATACCACTACTCAATCCATAGCCGTAACCATCCATCATTCCGAAAACCATAGATTTACCTCCATTGGATTATTGGTTGTATTGTTATATAATTGATTCCTGATCATACTTACTCTTTAAATATTATGTAACCAGATAATATTTTATGTTCCGGTCGAAATATCCAAGGGATATTTTCAACGAGATAAAATGGAGATTCGATCTTTCAAAATGCAGAATATTCCATATCCATAGAGGTGCGCCCGGAAATATTAAAATCGTAGATGGGAGCATGATCAAAAACATAGATACATCATTTCTTGTTCTTCAAGGCATTTTGGAGGATGTGCATATTCCTTACCACAGGATAACCAGGATAGAGTATGATAATCAGATAATATTTGATAGAACTCAAAGGTTCTTGCCTCAAAAGGCTAAAGAAAAAAAATGAAAAATATCAATTTGAACTATTTTTTCTTGGGCACAGGCTTTGGATTTTCCTTGGGTTTCTTTTTCGCTTTATTGGACATGAACGTGTTCGCCTCCTGACACTTTAATGTCATGAATATTATGTTTTTAATGATATGAACCTATCTGTAACAGAGTTCATACTACAGTGGGCATTGTAGTACAGAGGAACAATATTCACGCACCTTTTCAGGGTGTCAATAGCAATATCCAGTTCATGGAACTCGCTGTAGACCATCCCCAGGTTGTACAGCACATTCGGGTCTTTTGGCGATCGGAACGCCAGATCTTCCAGGATGAATCTTGCCTCCTCTAATTTACCATCCGTGAGCAGGCGCATTGACCTCTGGAATTCAGCATCGAAATATTCATCTTTTTCCTGGGGATTCCACTCGATCGTTATGATGTCATTCTGTATATGCAGTATGATATTCTCCCCTGAAACCCCGTAATTTTTCAAGAGATGATCATACACAGCATCTTTAAATGCCCTGCTTTTTATGTCTCTTTTGTCTTCGGGAAGAGAATTAATAACAATGATTATGTGGTATAATTGTCAATTTACATCAATCAAATATCATTCGGGTCGGAAAAATGGAAGGGACTGTAATTTCAGGAAATAAACAGAATACTCAAGTTTATAGCCCTGGCTCTATCATCAAGAACCGTTCCAGATTATGGCGGGTTGATGAAGTTGTAGATGATATTTTGACTGCAACAAGTATTGATGGTGGAAATGTTGTACGTCATCGGTTCTTAATCCCATTTGAAGAAATACAACCGGGAAAGCTGGAAGGCCCAAACCCTGAAACTATAGGCAATATGGCAACTCAAGACCTGATGCTGAGAGCGTTCAAACTCAGCATGCTACATGGCACGGCTCCCCTGATGAGTCTTCAAAGAAGCCGTGTCATTCCTACTCAATACCAGCTTGTGCCTGTCGTTATGTCCCTTGAAATGCCAAAGGTGAGAATGCTTCTGGCTGATGAAGTAGGTCTTGGGAAAACAATAGAGGCA
>CBFFLL010000186.1:0-5216 GCA_965642175.1 Candidatus Methanoperedens nitratireducens
TGACTCTAAAATACCCCAACTTTCTAATTTTCGCAATTGAATTGAAACAGTTGATTGTGTTCTTTTTGTATGTGGAACTATTTCACAGACACATTTTTCTCCATCTAAAAGAAATTCCACAATCTTCAATCTTGTTTCATCAGACAGGGCTTTTAGGATTGTAAGCATTTCTTTCATATTGACATATTGACACTTGTCAATATATTTAAATATTATGTTTCTCCCATGTTAATTACTAATGAGAGCGAAATATGGCGTTAGCCACCTGCCAGGGGTCCCATAATAATAATCCGCACGACGATTGAATATGACACCCGCAATTTTAGGAAGTGTGGACGATACTGCCGATTTGGATGAGCGATTAGCTAACATTTAACTATCACCATTTGAAATTTATGATTATTAAATAATATATCCCAACAGCAATAAAAACAATTGAAACAATTTTACGGGTCCATATTTCAAAAGTCCGGATATTATTCATTATTGCACCTAATTTTGAAATACTGAATACCAATATAAATGAAAATATTATTACAGGTAATCCAGTTGCCAATGCAAATACCGATGGCAATATTAATCCATCACCTGTTTTCAATGATAAGGGAATAAGCATTCCAAAGAACAGAACGGCGCTGAAAGGGCAAAATGTTAAGGCAAAAATTGCGCCCAATAAAAAACTTCCAAGAATCCCTTTCTCTGATAATCTTTCTCCAAATGATGTCAGTCTGTCATTTCCCCTAAAATAGTTGATCTTTACCAGATCAAGCATAATTATACCAATGACTATTAAGAGCGGACCGATTAACTCCTCGCCATATTTTTGTAAAGGTATGGAAATTGCCTGCACATTTAATCCAAAAAATACGATTGAAGATGCAATAATTGTATAGGTAAACATTCTTCCAAAAGCATAGGAAAACCCAACAAGCAGAGTATGCTTGCTGTTATCAATTTTCCTTGAAACATAAGCTATTGCAGTTATGTTTGTGGCTAACGGACATGGACTTATGGACATCATAATTCCAATAAAAAAAGAAGCAACAATGGGTATATTACCTGTACTCATTGTTTCCATGAAAGACATTAAGCTCATTTCAACTGAAGTCTCCAGACAATCTTTTTTCAAGAAGTCCTGTTAAGTAATTCATAAAATCCTGCTTATTGTCCAGTTTATACCATACGTTTATGTTCTCTTCTTTGTGAAATCCATTTTCGTCATACACTCCCAGCCACAGGGAAGAACCAGTAACACCATACTTCATAACAAATTCATTATTTTGTGGTAGATCGTAGTTAATATGATCAAATGTAATTTTACCCGATTCCAGTTCCTTAGAAAAATATGTATTAACTGTTTCCTCAGCATATTGCCCGAGCAAAATACATGAACTACATTGCTGGGTTCCGTGGAAATGTATTACTTCGATTTTTTGGATGCTTAATCCGTTTATATCGGTATATGAAGCGGGTTTTGTATCCGTGTTCGCTGTACAACCTGAAATAATAAGAGCACTGGATGTAATAATCAATACTAAAATTGTAATAAACCATTTCCTTTGCGCTATAGTTCCGTGGCTATGTAATATTTTCACCATTTCTTTGCCTTTCCACATTTATCACACTTTTCAGGTTCAATTATGAGAAAACAATAAATCTCCTTTCCTGAATATCCAGTTAACCAAACTATCTTAGCACCTATGTACAATGGATGTTAACACCCGGGCATTTCAATATTATTTGAAATTCCTTAAAACTTGCGGTTTCAAAATTTATTGAAATAATATGTTGGGCACAGATTAAAGACACAATAAAAAAAGTAAGGTATTTCATAGAAATACCTCACACTGATGGTGTTGCACTTTTGGGGTCAGTCATTGTCCAGGCTGAATGGCGTAGTTAAGTATAGGTAAACTAAAATCAGCTTTACGCCATAGACTTCGAAGGACCCATCAGTGGTGGCGGTGGCAATTTGGCCCTCTACGTTTATGGTAGCATCTGTCACCGGATTCCCTTCAGTGTTCAGGCCCTTCCCTCGCATCGTTCCGACGTCATGGACAGCAGTCATCTGATTGGCTCTCGACACCCAGAAATTACGAGTCCCAGCATGAGTGCTTAAGAGGGGGGCTAATCTTATCATCGTCATTCTTATTTCTTCCTGCCTGGTACCGGACATTTTTTTTAGCAGGTGTAATTGCCAACCTCATTTTAAAGAAATCTGCTCTCAATTACTTTTGCGCCAATTCATCAAAAATTATTCCCTATTCATGCGATCTTGTTCGTTCATGAAGTAAAAATCCAAAAATAAAGAACAGACATGTATATACTAAAAGACCTGCAACATCCCATGCAAGACTATAGTAATTGCCTCCGCCTATCGCATATCTGAGTATATCAACAGAATATGTCAGTGGTGAAAGGACAGTTACAAACCAATAGTCTCCCATAGCTTTAATTGGGATGAAAATTCCGCTGACAAATAAAAGCGGGAGCCTGATAAAATTCAATATCATCATAACATCACCAGGATTTTCAGTTGGTATGGCTGCAAACATAATTCCCATGGCAGAAAAGCCAAACGATGCCATGCTAATACCTACTATTAAGGCAAAAAGATTATTAACCTCGACATCAAACCATAAAATTCCGATAACAAGCGGAATAGATGCAATTATCCCACCAAAAATAAATCCCCCGAGCGTCCCTCCCAATAGAATAGAGAAAGGGGATATTGGAGCAGTGATCAATCTGTCATATGTTTTGTTTCTTCTCTCGGTAGGCACCGCCATCGGCCCTGTTGACGAAGCGCTGAAGAAGATTGTTATTGCCATAAGCCCAGGAATCAGTTCCAACAAAGGTATATCTCTTCCAACTGCAAAAGATATGAAAAGGAATACCGGGAAAAGAATCCCAAACATAATGACTGCAGGAGTCAGGTAATGGATACGAATATCCTTTTTTGTTATTGCCCATGCACTGGCAAGTTCTCGTTTGAGTCTATACAGAGATTCTGATTTCATCTCTTATTCACCTCAAAATTCTGTTTGCCTGCCTCTGCCAGTTTCAGGAAAACATCTTCCAAACTGGGTCCTAACGTGTTCACAGTCATAAGCGTTAGATTGTTTGCACGTGCATAGTCGAACACAGAAGACAGGACAGACGAAGGGTCATCGGTGTACAGCCTGCACTTATCACCTTCTCTATTCATGCGACTAACCTCAGGAATCTTGAGAAGTGCATCATAGTTTGAGACGGGATCAAAAGCAAAAACCACGGATTGAGTGCCCTGAATTATTTTTTTAAGATTCTCTGGAGAATCTATTGCCGCAATCTTTCCATGCACTATAATCGCCACCCTGTCACACATTATGTTGGCCTCTTCGATGTTATGGGTGGTCAGGAATATAGTAGTTCCATTTATATTGAGTCCACGGAGGATTTCCCTCAACATTACTACACTTTGAACATCCAGCCCTGACGAGGGCTCATCGAGAAATATGATGTCTGGCTCATTTATGAGAGCCATGGCGATTGTAAGCTTGCGTTTCATCCCTTTTGAGAATCCCTTTGCCTTCTTTTTCTTGAAGTCATTGAGACCAAATTTATCCAGCAGCACATCGGCCCTGCGGGTTTTCTGGTCTCTCGGGATGCCGTACAGTTCCCCGGCAAACATCAGGTTTTGCCAGGCAGAAAAGCCACCATATACATTAGAAACTTCAGGAACAATCCCGAAGCATTCTTTAGCAAGAAAAGGTTCTTTCTGTATATCGTGGCCCATTATTCTTGCGGTTCCTTCAGAAGGTTGGCTCAGACCTGTCATCATACTAATTGTAGAGGTCTTTCCCGCCCCGTTAGGACCAAGAAAACCAAAAATCTCCCCCTTCTTCACTTCGAAAGATATATGGTTAACTGCTATTAGATCACCGAATTGTTTTGTTAAATTCTCGACCTCAATAGCGTTCATCGATTACCCTCACCTTGAACACCTAATGTGGTTGCCGAATGCCTAGCAGGCTCATGCGAGTACGGGGCCTTATTCCCCGTATTCCGTCTTTTGGAACGAATATCATATGATCAGGCTTGACATCATACCTTTCAGTTCCGACAGTTATGGTCCCCTCCCCATCGATTACTTGAAACAGTACCGCATAGGGTTCCGGGTGGGGTTGAATCTCCTGTCCTTCTTCAAGACATACCAGAACAACATTGAACCACTCTGTACTTAGAATATCCTTTTTTACCGGCGCTGTTGTGCTGTACTCAACAAGTTCCTTCAAATCTGTGTGTTTCATTCTTTCCCTCCTATTCCCTCTTGATTTCTGTCACTTATTCCACGATGCTTTCTTTTTCACTCTTCAACGATTTCAGATATTCTTTAAGCATCTATGCTTATTCTGTCTTGATCAACATCATCACACCATAGTCAAGATTTGTATGCTTAATCCGTTCGATCCTGTATATGAAGTGGTTTTTGTATCCGTGTTCGCAGTACAACCTGAAATAATAAAAGCACTGGATATCCAGTTAACCAAACTATCTTAGCACCTATGTACAATGGATGTTAACACCCGGGCATTTCAATATTATTTGAAATTCCTTAAAACTTGCGGTTTCAAAATTTATTGAAATACTGTGGTGGGCACAGATTACAGACACAACTAAAAACAGTGAGTATTTCGTAGAAATACCTCCCACTAATGGTGTTACACTTTTGGGATCAGGCGTTGTCATGAGACGCGCCACATGAATTCTGCATAATGTCGTGGTCGTGTCCCTTGCTTGGATCCGGGTTCTTCAGGCTCTCGCCCGGGATGGCATGGCAATGTCGAACACGTGTGAGGCTACGTTCTCCTTGCCTACAACGCTCATTCCATTGGGGTCCAGGGCCAGTTGGTACTATGCATCGTCGTTGAGGTCGAAGAGCTTCCCAATCTTCGGCATGACCTGACAATCATGCTGAACACGATCTGTCACATAATCTCATATATCTGGTCTGGAAGTGTACTGAGAAATTGACTAGGTTATTGGATATTTTGGATTGATTTGCCTTAATTATACCTTGAAAGGCTCAACATGTTATGTAATGGTCTTGATTTTACTAAAATCATACCGCAATATTATTAACTATAAAATAGAATTTCGAATAAAATTATTCTACTATTGAATTGATCAACTATTGATAGGTATTGGAGGACGAGACGTGTCAGATAAAAAAT
>CBFFLL010000187.1:0-5185 GCA_965642175.1 Candidatus Methanoperedens nitratireducens
ACAGTAACAGTATCAGCAAACTCATTATTAATGTTGTTTGAGATTACGACCGCAGGTCTTGTTTTCCCGATCTCCGATCCTTCGATCGGGTCAAGTTTGACCCAATATAAATCTCCCCTTCTAATCAATTCCTTCTCCGGATGTTGTATCCCATTCAAGACAGATTTCTTTGTCTTCTTTTTTTCTTACCTTATATCCTTCAGATAATTCTCTTATAAGATTGGCTTTTTCTTCTCGCTCGATCCGCTCCCTTATAGCTTCGGCTATAAAGCTGGATTTATTTTTCACATTTTTTAACATTTCTGCGATATCAATAGGTAGCGTTATATTTACCCGGACTGTATTCATTATACACCTGAATTGAAGTATTAATCCAGTGTATATCCGATGTACTTAATAATGATTTCGATTATCTTTTAATCTTTCCTACAATCCCCGCGTTGACAGCACTTCCTTTTCAGTAAGGCTCCTGATATCTATTCCTTTCATAGCCCCGCCCAGCCCCTTTGAGATCCGGGCAAGTTCCAAAGGATTATCGTAATTATTCACAGCATCAACTATTGCCGATGCCATCTTCTCAGGGTTCTCTGCCTTGAATATCCCTGAACCCACGAAGACGCCGTCTGCGCCAAGTTTCATCATGAGCGCCGCATCTGCAGGTGTTGCTATGCCGCCTGCGGCGAAGTTCACAACAGGGAGCCTCTGGAGTTCTGCGGCTTCCTTCACAAGTTCTATGGGCGCATTTATCTTTCTTGCTTCTACTGTCAGTTCACCAGAACTTTTACCTTTCAACTCTCTTATCGCGCCAATGATCGCTCTCATGTGCCGTACTGCTTCCTTCACGTCGCCTGTACCTGCTTCTCCCTTTGTCCTTATCATCGCTGCGCCTTCATTTATCCTGCGAAGCGCTTCACCCAGGTCTCTTGCGCCGCAGACGAACGGGATAGTGAATTTTTTCTTATCTATATGGAACATCTCATCTGCTGGCGTGAGGACTTCTGATTCGTCCGCCATGTCAACGCCTAATGCTTCAATGATCTGGGCCTCTACGAAATGGCCTATCCTGGCTTTAGCCATGACTGGTATTGTGACTGCATCCATTATCGCTTCAATAACAGCAGGGTCTGCCATCCTTGCCACTCCTCCTGCTTTTCGGATATCAGCTGGCACCTGGTGGAGTGCCATTACTGCCACCGCGCCGGCTCTTTCCGCTATCTGCGCCTCTTTCGGATTGGTTACGTCCATTATGACCCCGCCCTTTTGCATACTGGCGAAGCCACGTTTGATAAGTTCTGTGCCGTGTCTGAGTTTTTCAAGCTGCATAAATGTTACTCCTCCATATTATACAAGATATTATACTTTTCCCCTATATCCCTAGAATTCTTTCCATCAGCGGGACGATCGCAGCACCGCAAATAACGCTTACGACCACTATCCAGTCCACCCTCTCATGAGCCTGCGGCAGAAGGTCGCTCGCGCCTATATAAATGAACGTGCCAGCCGTAAAGGCAAGAATGGGTCCGAAATATTCCTCCGGGAAAAAACCCGCGATAAGCGCGCCCACCACAGTGAGGAATGATGTCACAAATAGCGCAATAAGTGTGTTTTTTCGGTCATAATTAGAGCGCATCATTATAACGCTTGTCGAGAAGCCTACAGGGAGTTCATGCACAGCCACTGCAAAGGCGATGATAAGACCCAGGGCTTCATGAGTAAAATAACCTACCGCTATTGCAATACCGTCCAGAACGCTCTCTAGTCCCAGTCCTATCATCCCCACCCAGCCCTTTGTGTGAACATCGCATTCTGTTTCTTTGCAGGCATGTATCATCACACTTTTTTCAAGCAGGTAAAGCGAGAAGAATCCCAGGGCAAGAGGGGTGACAATTTCATTTGATTCAAGCAATGCCTCGGGGAGCATCACGAACAAAGCTGTGGATATTAGCACACCAGCCGCGAACCCGATCAAGTAGTTCGTCCTGATATGCTTTAATCGCGTGTAGATAGGCAGAAGTCCCCCTATTACAGAGGAAATGCTGGCAATAAAAGCATAAACAAGATAGATATAGGTCATGATTCCCTGAAGCTGTTGTTTTTATTTAAATATGATGGCTAAGTTCTCTTTACTCCAACCCTGCCCCCGTTCTCTGCAAGAACGAACCCAAGCTTTTTCAGGCAGTCAGCCGCGCGCCCTTTCCCGTGAAGAAGCACTTCAGCAATATCAGCCACCTCATCGATGTCAGTGCTGAGGTTAAAAGAATCAAAAACATCGACCATAAGACCGTTATTTTGCGCTATATCCCTGTGTTTAAGGAAGCTTGCGCCGTAATAATCCACATGGAACCGCGAGGGTTCGCGGATGAATATGGCATTGGTGCCGCCCATCCTGCCAGGTGCGATGACGACATCTGATTTGCTTTCAGTGATATCCCTTATGTTCTTTACAGAGACAAGGGGTATATCAGCCATGATTATAAGGACTGGCCCATTAAGTGAATGGGAGGACATCTTTTGCAGGTACTCGTTAAGGGCTTCGTTTAGACCTGAATTTGCTAGTACAATGTTGGCGCTATCGCAATCAATGATCGAAGTGGACAGAATATCCACTACTTCGAAACATCCTGAACTCGCAAGTGTCCCTGCCACGTCCGAGAGCATAGCCATTGCAAATTCCTCCCGTTCTTTATCAGTAAGGAGCGATGACAGCCTTGATTTGGCATTGCTCTTCTTAAAAGGTATGACTGCTCTCATATCCCACACAAGACATGGTATATCAATAAAAAGGTTTGGAAATGTGTCTATGAATGGAAGGGACTGATGCGAGGATTCTGTGAGTAAAGAGATTGAAGATAAAGAAAGACAGTATAAAAAAATGAAATCTAAAAATCTTTATGTATTCGATCAAACTAATATAGTATTTGACGCAACTGCAGAAATCTGGCACAAATTGCATCGCATGCGCTAATGACAGCATGAATGGATAGGACGGCTGATGAGTTCCAATTATCTTTATCTGCCTCAATTATGGCGCCTCTCAGGAACTCTCCGGCTTTTGTGAAATATATTTATCCATAAAACCTATTAACCCTTAAAGCATTAAGAAACGCCGAGGCATGACCATGAAAGAAATACTCGAGATACTTGAACATAATCCGAGAATAGCACCCAAAGAGATCGCGACCATGACAGGGATCACGGAAGCACAAGTTGCCTCAAAGATTAAGGAAATGGAGAAAAAGGGGATAATCCGAAAATACAAGACCGTGATAGACTGGGAAAAAGCGGGAGAGGAGTACGTTTATGCTATGATAGAGCTAAAAGTTGTTCTGCGCTCACGGACAGGGTACGACGCGATCGCCGAACGGATCGCTAAATTCCCGGAAGTCAGGTCAGTAAGACTCATCTCAGGAGGACACGACCTGTCTCTCACTGTGCGCGGGCGTTCGATGAAGGAAGTTGCATTCTTTGTGGCTGAAAAGATCGCCACGCTTGAGCAGGTACAGGGGACGGTAACACATTTTGTGCTGAGGACATACAAGGAGGACGGAGATGTCTTATTCGAGAAAGAGCGCTCGGAGCGCCTTGCTGTCTCCCCGTGAATTCAAACCTGAAAAGGTCGTGGCAGAACATGTCAGGCAGCTACCGCCATCAGGTATCCGGAAATTTTTTGACCTTGTTCTTGAGATGGACGGCGTTATCTCACTCGGTGTCGGAGAACCAGATTTCGTTACGCCCTGGCACATCAGGGAAGCATGCATTTATTCACTTGAGAAGGGGACCACCTCGTATACATCCAATTACGGTCTTCTTGAGTTGAGGGAGTTAATATCGAAGTGCTACGGAAAGGAGTACAGTGTTAAGTATGACCCGAAGAGCGAAGTCCTTGTCACAACAGGTGTGAGCGAAGCGGCAGACCTGGCTTTCAGGGCTGTTATCGACCCTGGTGATGAGGTAATAGTGCCTGAACCCTGCTATGTTTCCTATAAACCCAGCGTTTCCCTTGCAGGCGGGACGCCTGTTCCTGTTTCGACTTATCAGGAGAATGAGTTCAGGGTTACAGCCGAGCAGATAAGGAAGAGCATAACGAATAAGACAAAAGCCATTGTCCTTAGCTACCCGAACAACCCCACGGGTGCGGTCATGAGAAAGACCGACCTTGAGGAGATAGCCGATGTGGTGATAGAGAACGACCTTGTAGTGATCTCAGACGAAGTTTATGGCAAATTGACCTACGATGGCGTACATACCTGTTTTTCATCGCTTGCCGGGATGAGAGAGAGAAGCATAATCCTGAACGGTTTTTCAAAATCGCATGCCATGACAGGGCTTCGCCTGGGTTATGCTGTGGGGTGCGAAGCTCTTATCGCAGCCATGACCAAGATCCACCAGTACTCCATGCTCTGCGCGCCTGTCACAGCCCAGGTGGGTGGAATAGAGGCTCTCAAGAACGGAGATGGAGAAATGCAAAAGATGACCAGGGAATACGACAGGAGACGGCGCCTTGTGGTGAACGGTCTTAATAAGATGGGGCTTGATTGTTTTGAGCCAATGGGCGCATTTTATGCATTCCCAAGCGTGAAAAGCACAGGATTGTCTTCAGGGGAATTCGCGGAAAGACTGCTTAAAGAACAGAAAGTAGCGGTAGTGCCGGGCGAGGTGTTCGGGGAATGCGGTGAAGGGTATCTGCGATGCTCTTATGCCACGTCGCGAGAAGAACTGATAGAGGCGCTTGCTCGCATCGAAGCATTCCTGGATTCGCTCTAGGGAGCAGTTAAACAAAAAGATAATATATTTACACCTCATGTAACATTGAGATAATATGCGAAAAAAATTACTTTTTGGCCTGACAGCAGCCTTCATTCTCATATCTGTATATCTAGTATTATTTATTGCACCCATCCCTATTGACCCGGGTCAGGCAGCCGGCGACGCCAACAACTTCAAGATCTTCTATTTTCATCTTCCAATAGCGATATCTGCGTATCTCTCATTTGCCATCGTGTTCGTTGCCAGCATATTATATCTACGCAGCAAACAGCAGAAATGGGACATAATAGCCCTGTCAGCGGCTGAAATTGGAGTCATGTTTGCAGTATTAACCCTGCTTACCGGCTCGATATGGGGCAAATCAGCATGGAACGCATACTGGGCATCATGGGATGTAAGGCTGAACACTTCACTCGTC
>CBFFLL010000188.1:0-5149 GCA_965642175.1 Candidatus Methanoperedens nitratireducens
TTTGCCGTCTTCCTTCACGTCTGCAACATGAACCGGCGTTGAACTGCCCTTATAACCCAAGTTTCCCACTCAAAAATGTAAAACAATAGCAGGCACCCATGTGCCTTCCAGAATTTAGCTAATTTTTGGTCGTAATAACTTAACTTTAGTAATTTATTCCAATTGACTTCAGATAATTTTTCTCCACTATACCTTCACACTGAAACAACTCCAGAATCATTTTCTGTTGTGATTGGAGCTGCATCAAATTCAACGATTCTTCACCTGTACTTTTTACACTCATTTTTCCAATAATACCATCCCTTAAGATCTCATATATCTTTTGCGAACTTCTTATATCAATATTTGCCTCCCGCAAACGATTTGTAACTGTAATATTCAGTAGATATGAAAGCACACATATTGTATAATGTGCTCTAACATGTTTTGGTTCCCAAACATTGAAAGGTTGTATCTTGATAAATGACTTCACATCTTTAAATGCCTGCTCAATCTGGTTTTTGTCCCTATAAGCTGATATCAGGTCTTTTTCTGTAAGCTTTTTTCCCTCCTCTTCTTTGCCTGTATTGTTTGTAACAATAACCCACAACCCATCCGTCCTTTTTGCATTCCTGATCGCTTCTTTGGTAGCGTCGGTTTCTTTTGGGATAATTCGAAAGCTATTGATCTCTTTCCCTTGTTTCTTTATCACCAAAGATTCAAGATCAAAGTCTATGAATTTATCAGCTTTCATTGTTTTAAGTTCTTTGTCGATTCTATTTCTTGTTGTGGATTTATTCCTGCTTTTTTCCGCATTGGACAAGGCTTTGCTTTCTTCCTCCAGATACGCTTTTGCTCTATTTATCAATTTTTCGCGAGAGTTATTTTCATCAACAAACATCACAGGGTTGAATATCAGAACATAGCGTCTGCCGTTAACTATTTCCAGATTTTCGTAATATGTCTGGTCATCGTATTTTACAAACATCATTTTTTTTATCTGTTCTACCATATTCTCTGAATTTAGTATCTTAAAACGTTCGATATTGACGTTTTTTAGGTTAGGAATCTGATTTTTATCCATAGCAGTTATATAAATATATTTATTCAATTCAAGATGTTCAAGATTTTCATCCGAAACCATTCCCCTATCAAAAACCAGTATTATTTCATTGTCACCAAATTTGAACTGGGTTTTCCATTGAGTAGATAAGTTTTTTATTGTATTGACATCTGCTGTATAATCTTCCAATATATCCCATGCAAATGGATAACCATTAGAATTTACCAGAAGCGAGAGGACTACTCTCTTTTTCTGAAAACCATTGTTTTTAGTTCTTCCAGGAGTTGCCAACTCACAATTTCTTCCTTCAAAATATGAGTCTGTGAGATCATAAAAAACAAATCTTAGGTTATCTGCATCACGTTCTTTCAGAGTCGTGTAAAGGTAATTTTCAATGTCCTTCTTCTTGTCCTCTATCAAATCAAGTTCACGAAATATTCTTGATTTGTTTATCTGTTCGGTATTTATATGTAATATGCGGTCTAACGCAGTTTTATTGTACCAATCTACTGCAGAAAGATAACTTCCCGGGTCTAAGCAACGATATATCGTCAATATTTTTGCAATCTCTGATGTCTGCACTTTCTTATCCTCTGATTGATTGAATATCTTTGAAATGCCCCATTGTTCCCAGATAAAATTTAGAAATGCGACATCCAAAAAACGCCAGTGATCTTTAAAGAGGATGTCTTCCAATTTTGGTGCTTCTATCGTGCAATTTTTCAAGATATCTAAAGCATAATTGATTCTTTTCAGTTCATCAGCAGTCAACCTTCCAAAATAGTATAGTTTATTATGCTGATTTTTTCCATCTTTTCTGAACGGCTCCACTAGGCTGTAGTAATCATGATGGTGCCTTTTGAGATACCAATTAAGCTTCATTTCGACAGTTTATATATTGGTCGTAATAGTATTTATATCTTTATGTTTAAAAACAAATTGCATATCAAGTAAATATGTATAATTTAAATATTCATAATTGACCGTAATAGTTATAAAAATTCTATAGAATAATCAGAGGAAAATGAGGAAAAACAGCATCTTATGAAACTATTCGGAACTAACATTCTGAACTATTTATGATTTTAGGTGGGAAAGGCGGGTTTCAAAGTCCAATATCCAGATATTCTTGTTCCAATATGGATTACCTTTCCATCTCTTTTTAATTCCTGCAATAGATTGTTTATATCCGGTTGTTTCAAATCAGGAAAAACATCGAGGAAGTCTTTTATAAATCCCTTTTCATTTTTTCTAAGATGATTCAATATTAACTCCTTTTTTTGGTCACGGGATAAACCGGTAAGTCTGGTATGTATTCCAACTTTTCCTTTATGAGTATAATATTTATGAGATAAAATATATTTCGCTCCCCTTGTTCTGCCAATTTTTTCAATGATACCAATATCTAAGAACTTTTTCTTAAATTCAGAATCAGTAACCAGTTGATGCTCTCGAATTTTTTCCAATTCATATATTTCTTCGAAAGATAATATTATTTCTTTGTCTTTTGCAACTCTTTCGAGAAATAAGATAAATTCTTTATCTTTAATTTTAGCAGGAATCTTTAGCCGAACAGAAAAGGTATCGCTTTCGGATAAATCTGGCATACCTTTTCCTTCTTTGATCGTACTTCCAAAAATATCATCCATTCCCTGCCCCGACCTCTCAACCAATCCAGCCTTTTCAAATGTCTCAGCAATACTCCTGTTCCTCCAGTAAGTCTTGTGAAGAATGTTTTCAAGCGTAATTCCTGGAGGGAACCCACCCGGGCTTTCAATAAAAAATTCTTCTGGCGAGGCTTTTATAAAAATTGACTGGCTGTTAATTGTATAATCCCTGTGAGCTACAGCATTGAGTAATGCCTCACGAACTGGTTTTTCGCTGAATGCATAGACTTCGCGCTGTATCAGTCCATCCTGGAACGGAATTCGAAGATTTCTGGCATTGATTGTTTCCCATATTTCATCGTAAATCTTGAAAAATGGTTCACGCCAGTTCAAACGAAAATCATGTGGTATCTTTCTTGGATCCTGACGGAATTCAAAAATAATTTCAGAGCAAGGCAAAATCTCATCGATTTTTTCTTTCTTGCCAAACAAGATCAAACTTGCATAATTGAGTCCTTTATCAGACAACAACCCTACTGCTCTTAACATTTTCTCATTTGAGAATGTTAAATAGTCCTCTCTTTTTGCTTTCTGTGCCCACTGTTTTTTGAATTTTTCCAGAGCCTTTTCGTCCAGGTCAGCCAGTGAAAGCCCATCAACATTCTGATGGGAAAAATCAGGCTCATTTTCATTAAAGATGGCTCTAAGGGTTATCTCATCCATTTCGACAAGTGATTCACCTGCCCGCATCGGATAAGTATAGGCTCCTGTGGATCGGATCGGTCTGCCACGAGAGCGCGGTGGTATGTGAAAAATCAAAACTCTCCCTTTCGGATGAAGCAGCTCTTCCACATCAACTCTTATTTTGATTTTGGTGAACAGGTCATGAGACAATTTGTTATAAGTTCCTTTGAACGCAGTTGTTCCAACAACATTTCCATCTGGATCAACTCCAAGGATCAGCTTGCCACCGCCCTCATTTGAGATAGCAGCGCAATAATCCGACAGGTCTTTATCAACACTGAAGCTGTTTTTTGCTGTTTTGAATTCAAGAACCGTCCCTTCAGGAAGTTTAAGCCAGTTATTGAATTCAGCGATAGCGGTTGAGTCTATATTAAGCGTTTGTGTTCACCACCTGGGATTTATAGACATTATAGACATTATTGATTATTATAGCGTTTAAATTTTTTTCATGTGGTTTTACCAGCACGTCTTTTGCAGGCAGCTTCAAACCGTGACAAATTGTCACGAGTTGAGGTTCTCTCTGCTTGAGTTTTCTCCAGCAGGCAAGTTCATCCTTGCTGTCTGTGAGAATTGCAATTTTATCTGAAACTGAGTAAAACCATTCATCATCATGCCAGAGCCTTCTTATTTTCCTGTACTGGAAGACGATTAATGATTTTTCGGAGGTCATTGTTGCTTCCCCTTATTGGAAATCTCAACGATGGTGATCTCTTCGGGGGTCAGCCCGTACAGCTTATAAACAATCCTATCGATGAGCCCATCCGTCACCTCAATCCTTCCCATGAGGGGCTTCAATTTTCCAGCGGAATCGTTGTACCATTGCTGTAGATGCTTATAATTGGAAGGACTCTTGGGGTCATATCCGGCCTTCAGCTTATTCTTATTCTTGACCAGCACATCAATGAGGTTCTGGAATTCGTGGCTGTAATACTCCCGTATAGCGGTCTTGTTGGAGAGGTCTTCAACAGAAACGCCTAACTCGCCTTTTAAGAAGTCTAAAAAGCTCTTTATCTCCGCATTCTTCTCCTTATTCCTTTCTATCATCCACCCCGCAAGATATGCGAGCAGGTCATGCACCACATCGTTCTCCTCAGGCGCTGCGGACAGGCGTGCGCTCACGAAGTCAAGAATCTTTAGACTGTCCGGCGCCGCGCTTAAAGAAGCGGCCGTCTGGACAGGATGAACAGGATTGGAAGCGTTTATCCTGTCGATCCTGTTAATCCTGTCTGAATCCTCAGCACCTGGTGCGCCTAAAAATTCAAAGTATAGCGCCTTCGCCTCAGCAGTGAGGGCGGCACGGCGGTCGGGAGGTGTGGTGAAGGAGATGCGGCAGATGGGCAAATTTTTCAAATATACTGTTTTAAATCTAAAAGTTGAACCCTGAAATACAGGTGTTTTTGCTCTCACAAAAAATTCGCTTATTGATGAATTTAAAATTGCTAATAGATACAGGTCATCTTTTGGAATTTCAAATAATGTAGCTTCTACAAAAAATCCATCTCTGTCGATTGTAAATCTGGGTGATTGACTTAAATCAGGATAAATTATCTTTGCTTTTTCAAAATCAGAATAATATGCGCAAGATCTTAATTCATACCAATTATTTCCTTGATCACTCCTTTTTTCTAATTGTAACTTATATTGTTCTAAATACTTTTTGATAGCAGGGTATCTCTCAATATCTACTCCGATATATGTCCATATCAAGTATTTGTCAGTATAATTTAGCTCATATTTTCTGACATCATCACCCACG
>CBFFLL010000189.1:0-495 GCA_965642175.1 Candidatus Methanoperedens nitratireducens
TTTAGACGGAAGTCGCAATAAACTGGAAATTATCTGCATGTTGTTCTTTATCCGGTGATGTATCTCCTGCAAAAGGATCTCTTTCTCCTTAAGAGATGCCTTGATTTGCTCATGTGCTTTCTTGCATTCTGTGAGATCCATTATCGTACTGCATAGACCTGATTCGTTCTAATCTATATTCTGAAGTGGATAGACCTTCTGGTTCACGTTCTTCAACCTATTTTTATCAGCAAGCTATCACAATGATCGTTAACATTTTCAATACATGATTCATCTGTTATCAGTCACCAGAGTCCTTATTGAATTCATTTGCAAATGATTAGAGCCGAAGGTCCCGCCCTCTTTGGATATTATTATGTTCTCTCCCTCGATAAGATACTCAAGCCATGGAGTGGGTCCAAGGAAAAAACCTGAGGTTCTTATGAAATTCCTATCGTTTTCTGATTTGATCTCGATAATACCATCACATAGTTGTTTTAGGCTCACGATTATCTG
>CBFFLL010000189.1:505-4233 GCA_965642175.1 Candidatus Methanoperedens nitratireducens
CTCGTCATGCATACCGCTATCTATCACATAGACCCCAAGACCACCCGCCATTTTAATGCGGCATCCAAAAACGTGTAAAAACCTGAAAACTGTCTGGATGTTTGAATACATCAATAATGTAGAAAGCGAATTAATATGAAGGTGGATATTCTGGATTTTCTTCTTCATATAGAAATCTTCGAAAAACTGGCCGATTTTCACCCCTATGGATGTCAAATCTTCCGGGCCGCTTGCGAATTTAATATTCTCGGTTTTATCTTCTTTGACCCCATACTTTTTTGAAATACAATCCACAACCCCTACTCTAGATAATAATAAGTCCGGGTCAAGTATTTTTAACTGCTCTATAATCTGAATTCCAGGTTCGCAGGTGGTTACTACCATTACTGCACTATCGTTTTTTGATACATTCTCATGAATTATATGATTAGATATAGATTCTTTTCCAATCATGGGAGGACCTATCAACAGGATATTCGAGCCTTTTTTTATTCCCTTGATCCTATCATCAATCTCCTTAATACCGATTGTATAATTATTCATCCCAACTCCTTCGAAATATTCATTTTTGGATTGAGGTTAAGTCTTTTGATAATTTAACTAACTATTTATCTAATTAGAGTTTTTTTTAGGTTGTCAAATTATAAAAGATTAACGGTTTTGTTCGCTTGTGTGCTGTCCCACACCAATATCCTTTTTAGTCCAGACCCCACTTAAGAGTCATCAAGAGGAATCCATGCCATTTGAGATATTAGATAATAATGAACTTGTTCCGACGATTCACCTGATGAATATAAGCGCTCCCCGTATTGCTAAAAAGGCACAGCCGGGGCAGTTCGTTATACTCAGGATCGATGAGAAAGGGGAGAGGATACCCCTTACTATCGCAGATTTTGACCGGAAGAAAGGTACTATAACCATGATATACCAGGCTGTGGGAAAGACCACGATACAGCTTGCGTCCCTTGGGGCCGGGGATGAACTCCTTGATTTAATTGGTCCGCTGGGAAATCCCGCGCATATAGAAAACGTGGGGACCGTGATACTTATCGGCGGCGGCGTGGGAGTCGCCCCGGTCTTTCCGCAGACCCGAGCCTTCAAGGAAGCGGGGAACAAAGTTATATCAATTATAGGAGCCCGCAGCGCAAACCTCCTTCTCTGGGAGGACAAAATGCGAAAGGTGAGCGACGAACTTTTCATCACTACGGACGATGGGACAAAAGGGCACCACGGGTTTGTGACAGATATAGTCAAGAAGATACTCGAAAGCGGGACGCAAGTGGACAGGGTTATTGCAATCGGTCCTCCTGTTATGATGAGGGCTGTTGCAGGGGTGACAAAGCCCTTCAATGTAAAAACGATCGTAAGCCTGAACTCCATCATGGTGGATGGAACTGGCATGTGCGGCGCATGCCGCGTGCTTGTGGGCAACGAGACAAAGTTCGCATGCGTGGACGGCCCTGAATTCGATGCGCATCTTGTGGATTTTACCCTGCTTATGAACAGGCTTGCCATGTACCAGACAGAGGAGAAGATGGCACTTGAAAAGTATAAATGCGAGAGAGAGGGATGCAAATGTTAGAAAGACAGAAGATGCCTGTGCAGGACCCGAAGATCCGCGCCACCAATTTTAATGAAGTAGCTCTTGGTTTTTCTGAAAAGCAGGCTGTTGAAGAGGCAAAGCGCTGTATCCAGTGCAAGAAACCCTCATGTATGAAGGGATGCCCTGTCGATGTTAAGATACCAGGATTCCTGAAGTATGTGGCTGAGGGAGATTTTGACAGCGCGATAAAAGAGATAAAGATCGATAACGCCCTCCCCGCAGTATGCGGGCGCGTATGCCCGCAGGAGACACAGTGCGAGCAGGTTTGCGTTTTGAGTAAGAAAGGAACATCTGTCTCTATAGGCAGGCTTGAGCGATTCGTGAGCGATCATGAACTCAGGAAAGGTGTCGAAGTCCCTGAAAAGCCCGGACCGACAGGAAAGAAGATAGCTGTTGTAGGCTCTGGACCCGCCGGGCTTACCGCTGCTGCTGACCTTGCAAAAATGGGTCATTCTGTTACGATATTTGAGGCGCTTCATGAAGCTGGAGGCGTGCTTATCTACGGTATACCTGAATTCAGGCTTCCGAAGGAGATCGTCCGCGCCGAAGTGGAGTATGTTAAGAAACTGGGCGCAACTGTTCTTCTTGATTCGGTCATAGGTAAAATTGATACTGTGGACGATCTATTGTCGGAATTCGATGCTGTGTTCCTGGGTACAGGCGCAGGGCTTCCCACTTTCATGAACATCGATGGCGAGAACCTGAACGGCGTTTATTCAGCCAATGAATTTTTGACGCGCGTGAACCTTATGAAATCCTACAAATTCCCTGATTATGATACCCCGATCAAGAAAGGAAAGCGAGTGGTCGTCGTGGGCGGCGGCAACGTGGCAATGGACTCTGCAAGGTGCGCGCTGCGACTTGGCGCAGAGATGGTCACTGTCGTTTACAGGCGAGGTGGAGAGGAGATGCCTGCGCGCGCAGAGGAAATAGAGCACGCAAAGGAAGAGGGCATCATTTTCAGGCTTCTTACGAATCCTGTGAGAATTATCGGGGACGGGAAGAACTGGGTCACTCACGTTGAGTGCATAAACATGCACCTTTGCGAGCCTGATGAGTCGGGCAGATGCAAACCTGCGGCGACACCCGGGACAGAGCATAAGATAGAGGCTGATGTTGTTGTGATCGCGATCGGTACATCGCCCAATCCGCTTGTGCCGCGAACGACAAAGGGGCTTGAAATAACAAAGCGCGGGACAATAGTGGCAAAAGAGAACGGTGAGACCACGAAGAAGGGAGTATATGCAGGCGGCGATGCCATCACAGGCTCTGCGACAGTGATAAGCGCAATGGGCGCGGGAAAAAAGGCGGCGCGGGCAATAGATGATTATTTGAGAGGGAAATAATTCCATTTTTTTAAAAGACAAACAGACGAATTATTTTTTTACCCTTGTTTTAGTGGATGTGCCTCTTGAATTCAGGGACATTTTCGTATGTGTATGTTGTGGTTGATGAATTGAGTTTCAATCCTCATTTTGCGAGGAAGCGCTCTGAAATGTACTTGCCCCTGTTCCATATCCAGTACAGTTGTCAATAGCGGTCTAATTTTCCCCAGCCGTCGATAACAAGGCGATCCATAGATACCTCGAATGAAGCGCACAGGCAAATATGCACTGCTTCGCAGTATAAAATATATCCACAATATTATAAATATTATGTGTGAGTGATTGTTATGACTTTCTTGATCCTGTCAAGAAATCTTTCAGCGTACTCTATTATACCTTCCGCCTCTTCTTCCGTGAATTCATATCCTGCCCCATAATCTGCCCTCTCCCTGCTTTCCTTTGCGGTGCTCATCGCTTTGAGATGGTATTCTTCAATCGTCCCCTCTTTTACAAATTCTAATCCAAGCTGGGCTATAACGCCTTTATGTGTTTTTGGGAAGATGTTTTTAGTGCTGAGCAATGCCCTTGCAGCAGAGTGCATGCTGTAGTAGGCTCTGCTTATTGCATCGCCATATCTGCCATTTTCATAAAGATTTTTGCAGATTCTAATTTGGATTCTGCTTCTTCTATAAGCAGCTCGGCTTCATCCAAGAGCCACCCCCTCTCTTGCAATATTCTGGTAAAATCCTGTGTTTATCTTTTTCATGAAGGAGTATTCTTCAATCGATACTGCCTTTGCT
>CBFFLL010000189.1:4243-5104 GCA_965642175.1 Candidatus Methanoperedens nitratireducens
CCTTTGCTGAGATATACTCTCCTGTCTTGAGCAATATATCAACGGCTATCCCGGAAAGGTTTTTCTGCATTTCAAATCTATTCCTGCTGGTGATAACAAGAATGTCGATATCGCTTTCTTCTGTGGCTTCTCCCCTTGCATAACTACCGAAGAGGATGATTTCTTTAGTTTTATCGCTGTATTTTTTCTTTACTGACGCTATGAATTCTTGTAAGATTGTTTCTTTGTTCATGGAATTTTTCGGGAGGATACTCGCATCTCTCATACCACTCATGACAGTGGAAAGGTTCTTAACAGGTATAAATTTTTCGTAATTTTATAAAACTACCCCCAACTCCTTTCTCACCTTCTCCACAAGCAGCTTCTTCCCCCTGTTCGCAGAAATGAACTTCCTGGATAATTCCAGCCACCCCGCTTCATTCCCTCTCGCAGTATAAATATCCCTAATTGCTGCAAGGAGCAAAACCGCTTTACCATAATGAACATGGGAGCGAAGAACATCATCATTTATCCTCATCATGCAAAGAGCGGTTCCATCCTCCGGCGTCACCGCTCTTGCAACCTCTGCTACAAGTTCAACAGACATTTCGTTAACAAACTTCCTTGCCAGCCCGGCAGCAAGTCCGGGTTCTTTTTTCATGAGATACGGCAAAAGCAGGATAGCTGTCCCTGCCCTTTTCATTTTCAAAATGCGGTCCGAAAGGTCGCAAAGTTCCTCCTTACTGGATACATCCATCATTACATCAAGAAGCTCCACAATGGGCGGGCGCGCATCGATCCATTCTCGCTCAAGCGCCAGTCTTGTAAGCATAGCTGATTCATTCCTCAACCCTTTATCTGTGGCAGCACTGGATGCTTCAA
>CBFFLL010000190.1:0-5094 GCA_965642175.1 Candidatus Methanoperedens nitratireducens
TCTCAGTCTTTAACCAGTTCCCTGTGCAGCTTTACCACATCGCCAATAACCGTAATTGCAGGCGCCTTCACTTTTCGCTTTTTGCACAGACCAACAATATCTGCAAGCGTTCCCACTGTAACCCTCTGGTCAGGGCGCGTTCCGCGCTCTATCACAGCAACAGGTGTGTCAATAGATTTCCCGTGCCTGGTAAGCTCTTTCACATTGCGCTCAAGCATGCTCACGCCCATCAGTATTACAAGCGTGCCCTCAAATCGCGCCAGAAGCTCCCAATCAAGACCTGTTTCTTCCTTTGTAGGGTCCTCATGGCCTGTTATAAAGGTCACCATTGATGCATAATCGCGGTGGGTGACAGGAATTCCTGCATAAGCAGGCACAGCAATGGCTGAAGTGATGCCAGGCACTATCTCGACTTCAATACCATCCTTTACAAGCACTTCGGCCTCCTCGCCACCGCGCCCGAAAAGATATGGATCTCCGCCTTTGAGCCTTACTACTAATTTTCCTTCCTTTGCCCGCTTCACCAGCAGTTCGTTTATCTGCCACTGGGAAAGTTTATGGTTCCCCGCATATTTCCCAACATCTATCTTCTCAGCGGTTTCCGGCAGCATGTCAAGGATCGCCTTGCCTGGAAGCTGGTCATAAAGGATGACCTCTGCGCTCTCTATCAGTCGCTTTGCTTTGATCGTCAACAGTTCAGGGTCACCAGGACCTGAGCCTACAAGATATACTTTACCTGTCATTATTTCCCTCGTTTTGCAGCGAACATTTTGACCGCCTCGTCAACGAGTGTGCCTCCACCTTTTTGTTTGAGCTCGTTCCCGATTCGCTCTGCCTCCATTTTATAATCCGCCGCGTTTATATATTCATCTATTTTTACGCAGCGTTTTCCATCCACTGAGAGAACTTCTGTGCGCACATGTATCTGATCACCCTCAGTCTTCGCAAAAGCTCCGATGGGCACAAGACATCCGCCGCCAAGTATCCCGATTATTATCCTTTCTATTCGCGTCTCAAGCCGGGTTCTATCGTCATCCAGAATTTTAACAGCCACTTCTGCTGCTGAACCCTTTTTCGTGACTATTACCACTGTGCCCTGGTTCGCTGACGGGACAAAATCATCAGGGTTAAGTCTCTCACCCGGTAAGTCCCATTTCATACGCTCAAGCCCTGCCTCTGCCATGAATATACTGTCATACTGCCCTTCTTGTAGTTTCCGAAGGCGCGTGTCTATGTTCCCTCTCAGTTCTTTTATGAGAAGGTCGGGTCTGGAACGTAAAAGCTGTGACCTTCGCCTGAGGCTTGTAGTACCTATTGTCGCCCCCGGAGGCAGGTCATTTAATTTCGTATTGTTGTGCGTGAGCAGGAAATCATAAGGAGAATCCCGTTTCATCACTGCCGCGATCGTAAGTTCAGGCGGGCGCTCGGTTGGGACATCTTTCATGCTGTGGACTGCGATATCTATATTACCCGCAAGCATCGAATCATCTATTTCACGCACGAAAACGCCGAAACCCTGCACTTCATGAAGCGGCCGGTCAGTAAAGGTATCACCGCTTGTCTTGATGATCTTTAACTCAGTGTTAATGCCTTTTTCTGCAAGCAAAGCCTTTACAAGGTTGGCCTGCGCCAGAGCTAGTTTACTGCCTCTTGTTCCTATCCTGAATGGCTTGTTCATTTCAGGTTCCTTTGATAAGCTTCAACTGTCCTATTTATATCGTCCTGCGAATGGGCGAGCGATAAAAAGTTGGTCTCGTACTGCGACGGAGGGAGAAAAATGCCGTCTGAGAGCATTTTCCTGAAGAATACATTGAACTTTTCCTTATCGCATTTAAGTGAATCCTGGTAATTATAGGGCATATCCCCGAAAAACACCTTGAACATGCTTGAAATGCCGCTCACGTTATAATCAAGCCCAAGGTCACTGATAACCTCAGATAGGGCTTTTCGCATGGTATCGCCTTTTTTGTTCACGATCTCATGGACTTTTTCCTTCTTCATCGCATTGATCATAGCAAGTCCCGCCGTCATTGATACTGGGCTGCCGTTGAAGGTTCCTGCCTGATATACAGGTCCGTCTGGCGAGATGTTCTCCATTATCTCGCGCTTTCCGCCGATGACACCGATATGAAAGCCTCCGCCAAGGATCTTTCCCAGGGTTGTCATATCAGGCGTGATGCCGTAATACTCCTGGGCGCCGCCCATGGCAAGCCTGAATCCTGTAATGACCTCGTCGAAGATGAGTACGACATCGTTTTCTTCTGTCACTTTGCGTACGTCTTCAAGGTATCCTTTTTTAGGAAGAATTGGTCCGATATTCCCGAGCACTGGTTCTATGATGACAGCAGCGACATCGTCTTTGTAAGTTATAATTGCATCTGTCATCGCCTCAATATCATTATAGGGTACCTGAAGCGTATTTTTCGTAAAATCAGCAGGTACGCCCGCAGAGTCAGGAGTGCCAAAAGTAGTAGCTCCTGACCCCGCTTTTACAAGCACCGCTTCATGGGCGCCGTGAAAGCCACCTTCAATTTTGATGAACTTGTTCTTTTTTGTGAATCCCCTTGCAGCGCGAAGCGCTCCCATCGTAGCTTCTGTTCCAGTGGAAACAAAGCGCGTCATTTCAATGGACGGATACAGTGCGATTATTTCTCTGGCAAGCTTTACTTCAAGCTCTGTGGGCGTGCCGTATAACCAGCCCTCAGAGAGCTGTTTAATTACCGCTTCCTTAATTGCGGGATAGTTGTGACCGAGGAGCAGTGGTCCATATCCCATGACGCAATCAATATATTCGTTGCCGTCTATGTCTGTTATCTTTGACCCGTTAGCCTTTTTAGTGTAAAATGGATACGGTTTTATTGCTCTTACCGGACTGCTCACACCGCCTGGAAGTAATTTCTTTGCTTCTTCGAATAATTTTCTTGATTTCTCTGTGTTCATGTGGTACTGAAATTAGAGGATATAGTAATATATTTTGTGATTATGCCGTCAACACAACTTTCAGCGAGTCCTTCGCCTCTCCTGCTATCTTAAAACCCTTCTGGATATCCTCCAATTTCAACCTGTGCGAAATCATACAAGAAACATCAATATGTCCTTCACTTATTAACCCAAGAGCCTCTTCAAGGTCAACCGGAGCCGCGCCGTAGCTTGATACGATGCTCAATTCATTCCTCCAGAAATCCTCAACTGGAATTGATAGGTTCCTGTTCGGGATGGCAAAGAGCATTATTATCCCCTTCCTATCGATGTAACTGAACGCAGCCTCAAAAGCAGGCATCGCTCCAGTGCACATAATTATCCTGTCAGCTATCACGTCCAGCTTTGCATTTGCATCGTAAACTTCATCTGCGCCGCACTCTTTTGCCATTTTTAACCTGAATTCATTAATATCGGTCGCAATGACTTTTGCCCTTCTAAGCTTAGCCAGCTTTATATTCAGGAGACCGGATATCCCTGAACCCATGACAAGAACGGTCTGGCCTTCGCTCACGCCTATCATTCTCTGCGCCCTGACCACGCATGCAAGAGGCTCTATCATTGATCCCTCTTCATAAGAAACATCATCTGGCAGGACATAAGTACCATTCTCTACGTTTATTTCCGGCACCCTTACGAACTCGCTGAAACCGCCCGGGTCATAGTTGCCTTTATGCAGGGTCTCGCAGGCAGTATGGTTCTCGGAAAGGCAGTATTTGCACTTATTGCACGGTACATGATGGCTCACGAAAACCCTTTGACCGACGCTGTACTTTTCTGACCGCGATTCCACTATATCCCCTGCTATCTCATGACCAAGGACACGGGGCGCTTTCTTGATGCGGTACCACTCCATAAGGTCAGTTCCGCAAATCCCTGAAGCCCTGACCTTTACCAGAATTTCGCCGTCTTTTATTTCAGGTTTTTGTCTCTCCTCTATCCTGATATCGTTATTGTTATAATATACAGCTGTTTTCATGGAGTCCATTATTTCAAGCTTTTGTATATCTCGTAAGCCTCATCCAGCGACTTGCCCTCATGAACAATAGCCCTTACTGCCTGGATCATGCCAACAGGGCTGTCGCTCTGGAATATGTTCCTTCCCATATCAACCCCGGTAGCGCCGTCAGATACCGCATTAGTGGTCATCTGGAGTGCCTCTTTTTCTGGAAGTTTTTTACCGCCCGCAATAACAACAGGGACATTACCGCATGCTTCAACCACTTTTCCAAAGTCCTCTGTGTAATAGGTCTTTATAATGTGAGCCCCTATTTCAACACATATCCTTGATGCAAGAGCAAGGTACCTTGCATCTCGCACCATTTCTTTTCCTACAGCAGTCACTGCAAGGACAGGGATGCCGTATTTTTCCCCTTCATCCACGAGTTTTGACAGGTTGTCAATTGTTTGCTTTTCATATTCCCCGCCGATATATACGGAGCATGTAATGGCGGTCGCATTGATCCTTATAGCGTCATCTATATTAGTGGTTATTATCTCGTTGGACAGTTCCTTCAGGATGCTCTGCCCTCCTGAAACGCGAAGAATTATGGGTATTTCCACGGCCGGGTCTATCCAGTTCCTGACAGCACCTCTTGTTATCATAAGCGCGTCAGCATACGGCAGCAGCGGTTCAACCGTTTCGCTAATATTTGAAAGTCCTGTCGTAGGACCCTGGAAATAACCATGGTCTACAGCAAGCATAACGCAGCGCCCGCTTCGTGGTTTGATTATCCGTGAAAGCCTGTTCTTCATTCCCCAGTTCATATTAAATTTCCTCCTGTTTATTTTTATCGGGTCTAAGCAGTAAATAGCCTTTATCTACCAGCCAGTGATGGAATTCATAAGTAGTATGCAGGCAGTGTATCTTGCATATATCCCGCAGTTCATTGTATTCTGCTGAGTCCTGTTCTTTCTGGTTCATTATCATCTGGATGGGACATTCAACATCGTTGCAGTATTCTCTTCTTTTGTACTCTACAAATCCCTCGATTGGCATAATCACAGAAATGATTCTGGATATTTAAAACTAACGGAATGAGGTGGGTGTAAAATCGTTTGGTGTTACAAAACCGAACTAAACAATACAGAACACAAACTGAAAAATTTAAATAG
>CBFFLL010000191.1:0-2933 GCA_965642175.1 Candidatus Methanoperedens nitratireducens
CTGACATTCAAGAGGTTTTCTCCAACACGATTCTATTTTTGGTTTTCTCTTGCGCCCCCATTTATTATATTTATATATTAATTTTTAAATGTATAATAAAATACGAAACCACAATCAAAACTGCTGAAAATTAAAGCTTTAAGCAGAAAATAATAATCTGAATAGCTGAATTCACAGTAAAAATATAGAGTTTCTACTAATCCCGCCCAAAAAAAACAACAAACGTCGATAAAGTATACCCTAAACAGGTTGTCTATAGATTTGCATATCAAATCCAAAGATTGAAACAATAAGTTCATGCATCGGTGTCAAATTTGCAATCTTTTTATATGTTTTATTAGATATCTTATAACTCACAACAGATATGCTCCTCAAATTCCAGAAGAGAACCTGACCAGTTGGATTATCAGTCTTACCCTTATTCCCTTTTATCACCTTTTTCTCTTCTTTCAACTTTTTTCTGATCTGCCTCTCCATAAGTGTATAAACCATAAGAGCGACCATATACACAAAACCTAAAGCCAAAATCCTTTCAGGCGTATTAAGAAAAATCGGTGCAACAGCGGCTGGATTCTTAGTCCATTTGAAATTCGATTCAATACCAGCTTGACCCTTATATATTTTCAAAATTTCATCATCTGGAAGCTTTTCATTATCAAGCTCACTTGTAGCAAGTACATAGCGGCTCTCCATCTTTCTTTTTTCTTCAATTTTTTCTTTATCCTGGGAAAAACTCGGCTCAATAATCCATCCAGCCTCTGTAATTATCTTAGCACCATCTTTGGGATGTCCCTTACCTCTTTTTGCAACAATCTCAATCTTTTTTATCACAAAATCGAGTGAATGATATGTGACTTTTTTCTTCTTCATTCGAGACAGTTCCGCCTGTGCGTCTTTTTCACACGCAATTATTTTTTTCTGCAAACCCTGTGCCATTTTTATAAGTTCATTTCCTTCTTTAGAAATTCTTCTATTTATCGTGTTACTTTTCTTCTTGTCAAGGGATGTAGATTCCACTACCAGAAATCTGATGTTTCTTTCAATTTTAATCTTATTTTTGGTCTTATCCTGGATCTCATCTTCAATCTCATAAACATAAGGTCGATTCACAGAATAACCTCTGTACTCTTCAAAAACCCCTTTTTTTCTACCTTCTTTTGTCAGCAATAGCTTGAAATTCCCATCTTCCCTGACAAGTTCATCTCTGAGACCGACTGTATCAGGAACCACCGTAACAAATGGTAAATGATTCTGATAAGCCAGTTCCAAAGTTTGACTTGCAAAGAATTTACTATCCGCTACCAACATTGTTTTAGAGAGATCAGGTATAATATCTATTAATGAAGTTATATTAAACCTATTTTCTGTACTATCCGAAGTATTCCCAGCAGTGATTCTGCCAGTTATTGGAATATTTCCATCATGTGTAACAGTCAACCCAAAAAGTACCTGTTTCAGGTCAGGTCTATGCAATTTACTGTGACCATAAGTAACAAGTGGATTTTCTTCATCTGTTTCATATTTGCCATAAAGACTAATACTTGTAGTATCGAAATGAACCCTTGACAATTCGACTGAATATTTTATGATAGCCTTTGAGATTATGGCTGAATACATACTATTCAATCCGACTGTATTCAAGGCATCAAGTGAATTGCCCAGCCGATTGTCATGGAACCAGTTCGGATCGACTTTTTTTTGGAAAATTATTGAAGTGTCATATTGTGATAAAACGTCAGAAACGTTATACAGTGCATGTTCTCCGGTTAGAATTGAGAGAACCATTGCTTCAACACATTCTCCAGTTGTGACATGATTCAGAGGATGCGGCGGAATTTTCTCATCAATGGTTTTTGCTATCTCAAGATATCTCATGCATGCTGAGACTAATGGAAGATGATCTAACCGTTTTGATTCAATATTATCTAAATATTCTACCTCTGTCATAATACCTAAATCTATGAGCTAATTTAAATATTTATGCTATTGGTGCATAAGTTTTTTTAAAAAAATGTACTTACGGACTATTGCTGTAAAAATCAAGTTTAGAAACTAAAACCTCTTGAATGTCAGTTATAAGTTATGCTTAATCCATCGGTCAATAACCATAGCGTCATGATTCTAGTGGGTTTTATATAAATATGATTAAACAATTTCTGAACAACCTTCCATCTCTAAAATAGATTGAAGAGAAGCTATCAAAACAGTATCCAAATCATTATTCTCAAAAACATCAATGAAATTTTCCAGAACACCGAATCTTTCATCATCATCAATTGGAATAGTATCTCCTTTTCTTGTTTCTCTGTATTCCTTTCTTAATCTCGGAAGATCCTTCACAAATGGGCACAAAGAAAGTCCAATATCCACTACATCGTTAATAATTTCTTTTTGATAAGTCTCATTCCATAAATTCGAGAGAATTGCTAATAAATCTCCAAATTGTTCCATTTCACAATTAGTCTCCGACTTACCAGTCCGCTCACGTATCCCCTTCCTGATTCTGCGATGACTACTCTCCAGTCCGTTATTATGGCGTCTGAACGAAATCTTTCTTCCATTAACAACCGGATCAGGGACGAAAAGCTCTTCCCAGTGACTTTCAAAAGCCTTAATTATCGCTGAGGCAATTCCTTGATAACGTTTATCCATTTTCCAACTTTCCATCCGTATCTTAATCAATACTTCTTTTATTTTTATCAAAATAATATCAAATTTAATATCAGTTGGTAAAGCATCTTTCAAATTCTTTGTTCGTGTAATCCTTAGATTGTCACGCAACTCATCCAACCATTGAAATATTTTCTCCAGAATAGAAAAATACTCAAACACCTTGGAGTCTTCCAAAACAGATTGCAAAGATTCATGCAATTCCATAAGAGGTTTATGAATAAAATTATTTGAGGCATTACATGAGATTAATCTTTTTACAA
>CBFFLL010000191.1:3033-5082 GCA_965642175.1 Candidatus Methanoperedens nitratireducens
AATGCGAAGTGATTTCAATTTGGAAGTGAGGCTATGCTTGACAATATATTTCTTTAAATTCTTATGATATTCAGTTATCAGGTCTTTTTCAAGGTCACTGAGGAAATGTATCTGGCATACCTGTTGAGAAGCATTGGAAAAAATCTTCTTGACACTCAATTTGATTCCTTTTGCCATATCTCGGACTACGACAATAGGTGAACCATAACCATTTTTGAAATCTAATAAAACAGGATCAATATTTTCTTCAGCTTCAGAAGGTATTAAATCTGCATTAATTATTATGTTGTTGATGCCTTCTTGCAACACAAAAACAACTCTTCCTCCCGATCTATGAGTTCCATCAATGTGGAGGATCATGCATCCTTTACGCTCAATCAATGCTTTTATTTCTTTACTCTTATTCATATGAAATTGTTTAAAGAGCAAAAGGAAGTCAAGGCTCCGATTCGATATTGTTCCAGTTGAAAGAAAAATACCTTTTGTTTCAAGAAATGCACATATTTCTTGTCGTTTCATGCCCAGACGCCAGCGAAGAAGACCAATCAGTATGATCAAGTTCATGTCAACTTCACATTTAGGTATTATTGGTGTATCCGTTCCATCTTGGAGAGATATTTCTTCTTCTGGATTGTTTTTATCAAATAAGACTTTGATTGTGGCATTTTTCTTTCCTTGGAGGTCTATTATTTGTCGTCTGTATGTGCATTTGACTGAGAGTCTTCGATTGCAGTCTGTACCTTCGTTTTTCTTTTTTTGGAAAATATCAGTTGAAGGGTCGTTTTTTTTTCATCGAGTTTGTAACGAAAAATGATCTGTTTGATTTCTTTGCGTTCAATCGATTTACCCATACCGTCGAGCATAAGATAGAGATCATTGGCAGAGAGTGATTCATTGAAAATCAGTTTAGCTAAATATTCGAAATGAAGTTTTTCAATATTGAATGAACTCGGTTCCGGAAGATTTTCTGGATCACTTCCCAAATACCTGACATGATGTTGAATTATTTTTTTTCCTTGTCGTTCGTTCCATACTTCAGCATATCTGATTCTGTTTCCTTGCTTGATTTTACGTATGAATGTTTTGTGTTCAGTCATGTGTAGTGTATATACACTACAAAATATATGAACGTTTTTATTGGATTTTTTAAGAATTTTAAGGATTGGGCGAAACTCATTCAATAAATTAATAATTTATATATTTAAAAGGTTCCAAAAGAATCCTGACGCTATGGCTAACTCCGCCGGCTTTCATCGAAAGTCTTAACCTTTAGGAAAGCCTATTATATCATGGAAAATGGGAGGTAAGTGATAGCAATGGGAGGAAATTATATGATAATACCAGATATCTATTCGGAAAGCTTCTTGCAAATGACAAAACTATGGACGAAATCATATGCACAGCTTTGCAAGCCTTTGAATGAATCTATGATGACACTTTTCAAGAAAATGGTAGATATCTCCATGGGAGACACAGACCCTGAAGCATATAAGGAATTTTATACATTATGGATGAATACATATAACGAGATATGTGGCAAATATGTCAAGTCTGCGGAGCCTTCCGGGGAAATGTTCGGTCTTTTTGTGGAGACCAGTAATATTTATCTGGGCATGTACAAGTCCTGGATAGCAGCATTTGAACAAATGTCCGAAAAGGCCAACGAGATATCCAAAAAAACCTCTGATCCAGAGGCGTTTAAAGAATCTTATAATCTTTGGATGGCTATTTTTGACTAACGCACCGAAAAGGTAAAATAAGCAATTTATGCTGATAGATAATCAGTCTCTTTCAAGCGCAAAATGTTTCTCTCGTTCTTCATCGGTAATTCCATGAAGAAATTTTCAGGGATTTCAAGATCAGATCAGGTTCAGTTTTGAGTTTCAAGATATGTTATATATTTTGCCTGAGGCTCAAATACTACATTTTGACGGTATTATTGTACTATTTAGGAAAAAACAAACATCAGGACAGAATATCCATATTCTGCATATAAATATTTACGAATATTTTACCTGTATGCCGTAAGTTTTACTTAATTTATAAAAA
>CBFFLL010000192.1:0-5076 GCA_965642175.1 Candidatus Methanoperedens nitratireducens
GCAGATAAAAGAAAACCGCAGATAAAGGCGCCCAGAGTCACGAGCCTCCAGAGTCGCGAGCCTCCAGAGTTGCGCCTCTGGAGGGCGCGTCCACGTATGCCCCGCAAGGGCATACGTGTTGTTTGGGAGTCGAGAACCCTTAGGTTTCGGTCTGGAGAACCCTTAGGTTTCGGCATGATGAACGCAGATTTGCTGCATTGTATCTGCATTATTCTCGCTCTGAATCGCATGGCAAAGCCAAAATTGAAGGCGCTCTAAAAAGGCGCAACTATGGCGCATTGCTCTTCAAAGAACGCAAAACCCGTTTGTCTTTTGAAAATATATTTATGCGCCGATGAGCAGCTTCATGTTATCTGCGACTGTGGTCGTAAGCCACGGTCAGCAGAAACCGAGGATACCACGATCGCGGATATTTCGGTTGCTCTTGGCGTCGAGATGATCAAGACTGGAGCGCCGGCGAGGAGTGAGAGGATGTTCATATTATTAATTGCTCTCAACTTACCAAATATCTGCACTATAATTGAGGCGCAAACTCGCGAATATTTGTTTACATAGATGAGAAATAAATAACAATATATGTTGTTACTAAACTTATTAATAATGCAATTATATCCTGTTTTTTAGATGTTTTCCCTGAAGCGAACTTCTTTGGGAGAATTCCAATATTTGAAAGAATTCCAACAATAACCCAACAACCCATAATAAGCATAGAAAACATAAATGAAAAATTATAAAAATTACTTTTTTTTGCAATATTTATCATTCCTGACTTTATTTCAATATCTGTCGAAAATTCTGCACCAGTTATATTAATATAATACTTTCCAGATGTTTTAGGTGTGAAAATTGATCCAGAATTATAAGATGAATAAATTTTGTCTGGTGGGTCATCTGAAGATCCACCAGCTGTAAATCCAGTCAATTTCGAAAAAACAACAAGCTACAAATTAAAAAAACAATATTAAAAAATGCAACCAATGGTATTATTTTGAACGGGATATTGTTAATATTAGTTGACATAATTTCCACTATATTTCATTAACTAATATTCCCGATGACCCACGAATTGACAATATCATCAAATCTGTCTGATTCGGTGATGTACGTTTCAGCAGATGTGAAAAGGTTCATCACATAATAATAGCCATTAGCCTGTATAGTTACATACCTCGTTATTATGTCAGGCATAAATTTTGCACTTGGAACAACTTCAACTGCTTTACGACCATTTACTGTCGTATTTCTTGCAGTCTTAATATAACCTGCCCTAGTTAAGTTATCTAGCCCACCCATTGCATCCCATAATTTTGGGTCGCTTGAAAATACAACTACCCCCATACCAGTTACAGTTTCTTTTCCACTCGCAGGATTAATATAGTGGCGTGAAATGCCTACGCCTTGTAGCTGATTGTCAGATAATCCAAAATCATCGCCCATATCCCAATTATTAGGATATCCGAAACCATAGTTGTATTCATTATTCTGATATAATGTATATCCAGCTTTTATGGGGATATCAAAAATTTTGGGTGCTGGCGTTGGTATTGGTGTGGGTACCGATGTTACTACTGTTATTGTCGGTGTTAGTGAAAGAGTTGATGTTACTACCTGCGTTGAAGTTGGGGTAACTACCTGTGTTTGCTCTTCATCAACGCATCCAGTAAAAAAAAACAGCAGATGCGATTAGAATGAATATCGTGCTTAAAATATACTTATTAATCTCAATTCCTCCACATAATTCATCTATGAAAGAATAACTAAATAAAAGCTTTGCATCAGTTTGTCGGTGTGTTGAGGACAAATATTATTTATCCCTGAGATGCGGCGCCCTGTCTCAGTATCCTGCCCGACCTTCCTTTGACTTTCTACTCTCCTATCCTTCAGTCTGCATTTTCTAACCATACCACAAATCCCTCAACACCAATCTAACTAAACGCTCAAAAATCCTCGACGATCATCGAAGCATATATAAACTCACCCGCCAAAAACAATCTATCATGCTCGATCAATCCATCCGTTCATGGAACCCGTGATGGGCGCAAAAGATGCCTCCATCTCTCACAGGCATCAAGAGGGACATCACAGAAGACATCATCAAAAGCCTCGGCACTCCCCACATAAAGGACATAATAGGAGTCAGGCGGTGCGGCAAGACCACAATTCTCCATCAATTAGCAGAGCATCTTTCCAACCAAGGAGTGTGGGCAAAGGACATAATCTTCCTGAACTTCGATGACCCCTCAATAAATATAAATAAGAAATATGATTATATCACAAAACCGGTCTCACTCTTTGGTTTCGCCTTTATAAGTATAAAGTTCCTCATCTTAGAAGGCAGCACATTAGCCACTTCTTTCATGGTCACCCCTTCCACGAACTTGAGATTCTCTATCATCTCGTGATACTCTTCATATGGCAGTTTTACACGCGCCCCGTTTATCTGAAGCGTGATGGGAAGAGGATGGAGGCTGTCTATTATCTCATGTACCTGGTCTTCTATCTCTTTCTTGATGCGCGGGGGAGCTACTGCAGGAGGGTCTTTTGCTATCTCCTTTCGCACGTTATCAAGAACGTTACCTATCACGTCAGCAAGTTTATCAAGAGTGCGAAGTTCCTCAGAATGGCGCATTTGATGAAGGATCCTCCCGAAGCTTCCGACATATGCGGTGGCGTTGGGGACATCCTCTGTTCTAAGTTCTGGAGCGCCTGTAACAATTATTGGAATATCAATCCCCTCATAAAGTTTCTTTGATTTTTCTATTATGCAGTGCTCATAGTTCCCCAGGATGAAAACCGCAAGGTCATGTTCATTTATGAGGTCGCGCTCGTAAGCGCTCAACTGGCAAATCCTTTTTCCAACGCCGCGCGCAAGTCCTACCATGTTGGTCTTTGCTCCCTTTTTTCTCAAAAACTCAGCGACATCACAATCAAGGTGCGGCAGGTGATGGTACGCAAGAGTCGGCGCCACGGTGGCTATCTCAGTACCTGTAAGAGGCGCACGGGTCAACTTTCCAAGAAGCTCTGCCGTCTTTGCTTCCACTATCGCCATATCCTCAAGCGGCACCAGGAGTAGCAGCACCACCTCTGTCTGCATTATGTTCTTCTGGAGAATGTAGCCGCCGAGGTCTTCCACGAGTTCCGCGATCTGACCATGCTTGTACACGCCGCCGGTATACATTACAGGTTCAAACATTTTCTTCACTCCTTAGCGATTCAAGCATATCCTTTCCCCGCTGGATCCATTCAGGTTTGAGCGTATCCTCGGAAGCAACGAACATCACATGAGAAGCGGTAAGCTCATGTTTTCGAACCCTGAAACCCTCAGGGATTATTCGAAGGGCAATAGCATCTATGAGCCTGTCAAGGACTTCCTGCCTCGGCTCATCGATCACAAATTCCTTCATGGCATCAAGTTCTTTTATAGGATCGACCTTAACTATTATGATCTTTTTATCACGTTGCTCAATATTTTCCTTTCCGTATTTTTCCCATAACTTATTGAGAAGCTTGACCGTGAACGCTTCTCTTTGCAGTTCTATCTTAACTTCGTCCTTCCCCAGAGCCCCCATATCGACTTTTGCAAAGTCCTTGAGCCTTATCGCCGGGGTGGTGAGGCGAAGCAGCGCGGTGAATATGAATATAGGTTGTACAGGGTCAACATACACTTTCATTCTTCCTATCACCCTGTTAAGCGTGAGGTCTGCTAAAACGTCCTTTATCAATATCTTTGTTGTTTTTGCACCCACTGCATCAGGCGATTCAACGATAAATGTCTCAAGCTGTTCCATATTTTCCTCTAAAACCCTGCATTAAACCCGGGCTCCAATAAATCCAGACACAAGCAGAGCTGCTCCTACCGCGCCTATGAACTGCGCGTTGTCCGGAACTATGACCTTTACTTTTAGTAGTTCTTCTACCGCCCTGGGCAATCCTTCTATCAGCGATGTCCCGCCGCACATTATTACAGGTTCTTTCACATCTATTTCCTGAAGCTGCTGCTCGAAAAGCTGTTCAGCAACGCTGTGGCAGGCCGCAGCAGCCACATCTTCAGGTGTGCTTCCAGCCGCAAGTGAATTTACAAGTGACTGGATGCCAAATACTATGCAGTAGCTGTTCATTTTGACGTGCTCCTGTCGGCCTTTCATCGCAAGAGCGCCAAGTTCAGTGATATCCACACCAAGCCTCTTTGCTGTCATCTCAAGGAACCTGCCTGATGCGCCAGCGCATATCCCACCCATAGTGAACATTCCCGGAATGCCGTCCATGACCGATATTGCCTTATTGTCCATTCCCCCAATATCAAGTACAGTGGCAGGTCCTTTCTGTTTATCAGCAAGATAGACCGCCCCCTTGGAGTTGACAGTGATTTCTTCCTGGATAAGGTCAGCCTTCATATGCTCACCAACGAGGAACCTCCCGTAACCAGTAGTGCCAATAGCCTGTATCTCTTCACGTTTTACTCCAGCTTCTTTCAGGGCGGCATTTAATGCTTCATCCGCGCTATCAAGCACTTTTATCGTGGGCACCCAGCCTTTACCGATTATCTTGTTATCTTTCATGACCACAGCTTTCGTGGTCGTCGAACCTGAATCGACTCCTGCGGTCAAACCGCTCTGTTTTTCACGCGCAAGCAGGCTCTTTCTCCGCGCAGTGGTGGTGAGCGCTTCCATCCTTGTAAGAAGCGTACCCGCTGTTGTTCTTTCGGTGAATGAGTAACTTATTACCGGGAGACCTGTTTTCTCGTGGATGTACCGGCGCACCTCACTCCTTACGATAGCAGCTTCTGCGCACCGAAAGCACGTTGCAACAAATACCGCATCCACATTCACTTTACCGTTCACGATGGATTTTGCACGCGCCATCAGTAGTTTCAGGTCGGAACTGGCTACCTTGAGCCCGAATTCCTCTTCTATATCCTCGATATCCTTGATATCCACTTCAGGATATACAATGACAGCATTGACCTGTTTTGCTGCGGAATCGATCTCACCCTGAATACCGCTGTACTCGGCGCCGCATGAAAGCTGCGCTATCCTGACCAGGTTCTCAGACGAGTTCATTTCTTTTCCTCCTTCG
>CBFFLL010000193.1:0-3556 GCA_965642175.1 Candidatus Methanoperedens nitratireducens
ATATGATAAACATAACTACACTCTATCCTTTAATGCAATATATTTCTATATAACTGACGTGTCCCCATTATTATTACCACTCTTTATGTTAGTGCAAGTTGATGACATTGAGTAGTAGGAACCATAATCGCTTACGGCACTGGCGGTCGATAATTCAATGATCTGTGGGGCCTGATGGTATTGTATTCCTTCCTCCACATCTCAACCAATATTTTCGCCTCTTTCAACGTGTAGAAAATTTCTCCATTCAGCAGCTCACAGAAACGGCAGACCTCCTGGTCGACCTATACCCGGACAAAGAAGACCGGATTAAGTTTCTCATTACTCCCCAGGGGGAGCTGGGCGGCAAATCCCCCCATGATGCCATCATGCAGGATCCGCCTTATGGGCTGAGGGATGTGGTGAGGCTGCTTGGCCGGATGGAAGAAGGTATCCCCACCTAAACTATGGCCAGTCTTTTCAACGCAAGGCGAAAGGCACTCTCACGGCGGTGGACGATACTGAATATGGACGGGGCTTTAATTTATGATGGGCGTTACAATGCACCTGGGAAATTTTTATTTTCTGAATAGATGCCAGCATGCCAGACTGCTATTTTTAAGCCTAAAATTTTACAGCAGGGAGGTTTTATTTTATTACACAGTTTCCTTTTGAATGCCCAGAATGAACCCGGTCCCGCTCGCGATCAAAAGTAACCAGCTCAAAACAAGCATCAGCGCACTTCCGAACCCAAATGCAACCAACAAACCATGCAATGTGAAAAGAACGCCTGACCACCTGGCGAGTACCCCGGATCTCCAAATTGCGACCCCAAATAAAAGACAACCACTTATATAAAAGATCGCCCCTGGCAATCCCAACACCATTGAAGAACCCATGGCGATATCAGTGATCACTTGAGGCAAATGGGTATCCCCTTGCAGGTAAAGATTTCCTATTACAGGGCTGACATAAGCGAAAACACCCAGGGTTGTTAAAGGTAATCCTGTCCCCAGGAGAGTTCCCACCAGCCCCCAAAATGCCAGCTTTTCAACTTGGTGTTGCATCAAAAACATATACAATGCCCAAAATCCAAGGAAAGGTAATACATATGCAAGGATATACATGTACTGGGCGATCAAATAGCTTTTTGATACAACAACTCCAGCCCATGCCGCCAGATCTCCGCCCGGCATACTAACAAACTTGCGCAGAAAAACCGCTGCAAGTGCCAGGATACCTGAAAGAGGAAAGGTTAATAAACACAATACGATCTTCCGCCTTGATGGTTGTTGCATGATTTCTTTCCTTTATCTTTAGATGTCTTTTATTGAGAATAAGGATTTTATTCACAGCTGCCAATGCGTTGATCGCTTTCGGGTTTGGCTGGAACCAATAATATCATTATATCTACATCCCATTGTTTTCCCAATATTCCTTGTGACAAATCTGTAACAACCTGCAACTACAAAATAACATCCCTGTCATGGGGGTGTAACTTGTGTCGCTTAGAATTCATGTAATTCATGGAACAAATCTTCTTAGACGTTTGTCTAAAACAAAGTTCCAGTTCATTTGAAATCAAGGAGAATGAGATGAAAGAAAGATTTAGATCGTTAAGTGGTATGAGAAGAATTTCCCGCCTGGTTGTCATGATCCTGGTGGCCGTACTCGGTGCCTCGATCTTGAGTGGTTGTGGAATGCTCCCTGCGCTGAGTATCCTGGCTCCGGCGGCAGGAGAAGGGGTCAATGCTGATGCGAATGTTCCCCCAGTATTTGTGCCTGAAGCAGTGCGTAACACCGCATCGCTTTTTATCAAAGAAAATTTTGACCAGGTCGAACTTCCAGGCTTTCAGGATTGGGATGCCGGCGAATTCGTCTCCAGAGAATCTAATGAGCCGATGACGTATCAATTCAATGCATTGGGCTGGGTGGCCAGAATTTCCTTCCCATCGTCTTCTACTGATACCTCGATTTATATCGTAAGTTTTCAAGGTGGTGCCCGTAATTTTTCCTGGGAAGGCACGGTCAATTCGCTGGGGCAGGCTGTTACGACGAAGGTAACTTTTGACGAATCTGTTCCACCATCAGCAACGCTCCATTACCAGGATGATCCCTTTCAACTCGCACTGGATTATCCATCTGATTGGGTCTTGTCTGTGACCTCAGTCGGAGGAAATGGTTCTTCGTCCGGTAAAGCATTGCGGTTTGATAAAGATTCTTTGACAGTCGTGGTCTACTACAAATTCACATGGGACGAAAACATCCTGGGAGAGAGTCTGCCTCTGGGAGATATTGTGGAACGGGGCTCGGTCGCCTTATTGGGACGTTCTGTTCCCAGACGTTATGTTGTTCATGATGGCAAAGACAAAGTCATCTTCTTTGGTGGTCAATTCGAAGATCTGGAAATTTATGTTGAGGCCATCGTTTCCCCAGCAGCCAGCGGAGATTATTACAGCATCGATCTGCCCGAATCATTGCAGACTGATGTTGATCAGATTGTTGCTGGTTTCATCCGTACCGGAAGTCCCATTCCTCCCCCCACGCCAACCTCCATTCCTCCAACCCCGGTGGTTAATTCCTATTGTGATTGGGTAACCTTTTTTGCAGATGTGACTATTCCGGATGGCACTGCTATTAAATCCGGAACGACATTTGTAAAAACCTGGCGATTGAAAAACCGGGGAAATTGCACCTGGACTCCGGATTATGCCCTGGTGTTTTCCAGTGGTGCCCAGATGGGTGAAACGGTCGCGGTCAAACTGCCGGGTTACGTTTCCCCTGGAGATACCGTCGATGTAACTGTGGCCTTAATTGCGCCGGCAGTACCTGGAAGTTATCGTGGCTATTGGATGCTGCGGAATGCTTCTGGAACCCTGTTCGGTTCTGGCGAAAGCGCCAACAAAGCATTTTTTGTTGATATCCGTTCAGTGGATAATTCTCTGGCATCTATATCCGGGAAGATTTGCTTCCCCGGATCGCATATCCCTGCCATGAACCTCTACCTTCAAAATATGGACAATAATAAACTCACCAAAATATCCATCCTTGAAAACCAGTTGTCCTACCAGGTTCAAGTGAAACCGGGAAACTACCTGGCCTATGCCTGGACCTTGAATTATGAAATAGCCGGTGGGTATACACTGTCAGATCACAGGCTGAAGGCTTTTCAAACCTCAGGTGGCAATACTTCGGTTGGAATAGATATTTGTGACTGGTACGGTGAACCAGGGACGATCCCGCTGCCTTCCGCGGATAAGTATGGCACGATCTCCGGTAAGTTATCGTATCCCAGCGAACAGATCCTGCCTTTGCGTATCGTTGCCTTTGATATCTACAGCAATGCATATTATTCTGTGGATACATCTACGAATCAACAGACCTATGCCATCGCCAATTTACCTCCCGGTTACTATAAGGTTGTGGCATATGAAAGAACGACCGGTCTGGCGGGTGGGTACTCTGAGTATGTAAAATGTGGATATAACAATGAATGTTCTCATGATCTGGTAGTCGTTTATGTCACTCCGAACCAGACTGTTAGCAATATTGACCCTGGAGATTGGTATGCACCTGC
>CBFFLL010000193.1:3566-5048 GCA_965642175.1 Candidatus Methanoperedens nitratireducens
GACCAGGTGAACAGCAATGCGAATCTATCCTGCATACAAAATCGGGTATATTTATGAAAAAAACGATCCTCGTAATAGTATTTACCAGCTTGATTTTGACATCAGCATGCAATCAAATTCTACAGATCAGGGTCGTCATACCAACTTTCCTGGAGGCATATTATGAGTGGTTAATAAATATCCCGGGTCTGCAAAGTGACCCCGCCGAACCTGCTCCAACGGAAATATGGAAAGAACACAACGCATCCATAAATTTGAACCAGATTTTATATAGCTTTGATGATATATTAGACAAATTAACCTATATTTAGGAGAATGATCATGAACAAAAAATTAATAAGATATCTACCGATCCTGTTATTAGCGATAGTGACACTGGCATGTGGAAGGGTCCAGGTAGGGCTGGTGACACCTACATCTGAAAATATTCTGGTCTCAGATGTAAATGTACAAGATCCAGCCGCTACAGAAGTGGGCGGAGGTCAAAGCAGTGAAGATTTTTCCAGCTTATGGGTCGAATATTGGGATCCAAAATACAACTATGGTGTAGCCCTGCCATCCCATTGGATCGTCAATCCCACTGCGACCGATTCGGAAGGTGGAGGTTACATGTCCACCAGGAATTACACAAATGAATATCGCACTGCCTATTCCACCAAAGGCAACTGGACCGGAGGAGAACCTCCCGTGGGCGTTGTTGCCCTGGAATTTGTGGCTTTCGAAGGTGTTCTTCCCGAACAATCTGTGGAAGTTGCTATAAATAATTTTATCGGTGGTGAGCAATCCGTTATTTTATCTGTAGAAGAAGTTACGATCGGCAGGCACATAGCCTATAAGATCAATGAGGCTAATATAAATAACCCCAGCGAGACTTACCATACTCTGGTTTTTCGTATCAAGCCTGAGATCATGCTCCTGGTGGTTGCATATCCACAGGATCGGATCGAATTGGCAGATGTTGAAGCGATCCTGGGTTCGATATCCTTTTCGAAGAGTGAACCGATTATCAAACCAGTGATTGCTCCTTTACCGCCTTTGGTTATAGGTGATATCCCTGTTCTGCCAACCAATACTCCTCTTCCAGCAGGTGCCTGTGATCCGGGTTATCTGAGCACGGCTGAAGATGTGCAGGAAGCATTGAAATACAACCTCGAGATCGGAAATTATGGACCTTTCTCCTACCTGATGGGGAACCCGTTTGTGATCGGTTACTGGCGTGGCGAGGGAGCAGTTCTTACAAACCAGGAAGCCTTTGACCAGCTGAAAACCAATTATCTACCTTTACCCGAAAATGTGGTCAGCACAACCGATCCTGCTCTATTTCCCTCCTTTGGCGGTGTAAAATTTGAAGATATGTGGAATCCGGATGTTGACGTGGTTGCAGCTCTATACAGCAAGGGATGGGGAGCAGATGGGGTTGGCGAAGCCTCTATTGTCTTTGTGTTTTTTTCAAGGTCGTTGAGTGTAAGATTATCAGAGACA
>CBFFLL010000194.1:0-5027 GCA_965642175.1 Candidatus Methanoperedens nitratireducens
TGTTAAGGCAAAGCTGCCTGAACTTATCTTGTTGGATATTAAATTGCCCGGCATTGACGGATATGAGGTTTGCCGTCGTTTGAAGGATTCGCAAGAGACAAATGATATTCCAGTGATCTTTATGAGTTCTTTAACAGATCCCGTGGACAAGGCCAGAGCATTCAGCCTTGGCTGTGTCGATTATTGTTCTAAACCGTTTGAATTGGATGAATTAATGACACGTGTCCTGGCACATCTGTCATTATATAAAGCAAAGAAGGAAAGTGAAGAGAATAACCTGAAACTTCAGCAAGAAATCACCGAGCGAAAGAAGGTAGAGGAGGCGCTGCTGGAGAGCGAGAATAGGTGTCATGAATTATTTGAAAATGCTAATGATCTCATCCAAAAGGTAGGACCTGATGGAAAGATACTACTTGTGAATAAAAAATGGCTGGAAACCATGGAATACTCAGAAGAAGAAGTGAAGGGCCTGCGGGTGACTGATATTCTCCGCGAGGATCAAATAGCTCATACAATGGAGCTATTACAAGGGGTTGCCAAGGGTGAAACCGTGAATGGTTTTGAAACCATTTTTATTACAAAGAAGGGGAAGGAGATATATGTAGAAGGTAACGGAAATGGCATATTCAAGGACGGTAAATTTATTGCAGCCATAGGTATATTCAGAGACATCACCGAGCGCAAGCATACCAAAGAGCAAATCCGGTTTTTATCATCGGTTGTCGAGCAATCCGCAGATGGAATGGCGATATGTGACATGGAAGGGAATTTGCTTTTCGTAAATAATACATGGGTAAGTATGCACGGCTACGAAAAGGCGGAGGAACTGCTCGGTCAAAACCTGAGTGTCTTTCATAATGAAGAGCAGCTTAAGGACGTTGTTGAGTTTAACCGGAAAGTTAAGGAAAAGGGACACAACACCGGTGAGCTTAGTCATATTCGCAGAGATAGCACAATATTCCCCACACAAATGACGACCACTCTTCTGAGGGATGAAAACGACAATCCGATTGCCATAGCTGGCGCGGCTACGAATATCACAGAGCGCAAGGAAAGGGAGGCGGAATTAAATCAATACCGCGAACACCTTGAAGAACTGGTTAATGAACGCACACGTGAGGTAAAGCTCGCAAAGGAAGATGCTGAACATGCCAATATGGCAAAAACCAATTTCCTGCAAACAATGAGCCACGAGTTTAGAACACCTTTGAATGCAATACTCGGTTTTTCAGAATTGCTGAAGGGGAAAAAATCAGGGGAATTGAACGAAAAACAGGAACTATACATAGATTATATTATTACAGGTGGTAATAACCTGTTCAATATCATCAGCCAGATACTTGATATCGTCAATATGGATGAAGGAACATTTAAACTGCACATAGAAAAGATTCCTGTACCTGAAATCGTTGACACGGCAATCGACGTCATTAAGGAGAAGGCTGTAAAAATGAATGTGCTTATTGAGAAAAACCTTGACCCTGAACTGGAATACATAGAGGCAGATAAACAGAAATTCAGGCAGATATTGCTTTATCTTCTTGATAATGCTGTAAAATTCAGCAAGCCTGCCGGGGGAACCGTCACCTTAACTTCTAAAAAAGAAGGTGATATGGCTAAGTTCTCGGTCTCGGATACAGGTATAGGCATCAGAGACGATGATGTGGGTAAACTCTTCCGGAAATTCACCCAACTGAACACAGGAACAAACCGAAAATACGGAGGTACAGGGATTGGACTTGTGATCTCAAAGCAACTTGTAGAATTGCACGGGGGTACAATAACGGCAGAGAGTACATACGATAAGGGGAGTACGTTTGCATTCTCATTACCGTTAACAAACAGTTATGGAGGATGAGAAATTTGACGAATGTGCTTGTGGTTGAGGATAATTTCCATAATATGGCCCTTGTGGAACAGTTGCTACTCTCATGTGGATTTTCATTTGAAGGTGCTTCAAATGGAGAAGTAGCTCTCAGTAAATGTGATAAGATGGTTTATGACCTGATATTGATGGATATTGAACTTCCAGATGCAAACGGGGTTGAACTTACCAGAATGATCAGGAACAACCCAGGTTATCTGAATATTCCTGTAATTGCATTAACTGCATATGTTATGGATGGCGAGAAGGAACGTTTTCTTTCATTAGGGTTCGATGGATATTTATCTAAACCCATTGATTTTGATGTATTCTTTGAAATGATTGAGAAATATCGGAAATGAATTGGGATTTTTAGTTCCTTGCAACGCCTATAACCCTTAGAAAAGTATCGGTAACTATAGATTGAGTAAGATTAGTACAAAAATTAACGAAGTACTGAAGTTATTAATTAACCCCCCCAATTTCAAGTGGAAATATTCAAAAGTTACACAATATAAATAAACGAGTGTCTCACATACCTTCAGGACATCTTCAACGAACATTTCCTGAACCTTACCTCCTCCCTGGAATTATATTTCGAAGCATACTTTATAGTTCCAGTGGAAATGAACGGGCACCACGAACTAATCCAGACCTTTCACTTCAATATCCTTTGCCAGTAAGGGCATCACGTTGTGAGCCGCCCCCAGGAAAAGCAGTCCAGTTTCATAATTTCCAAGAGTGGCATTAATCGCCTTTGCAATATAAGCATCCCGCTCCCGGATCAGCTCATCTTTTACCTGTTCGTACATGCGGGTTGCATCAGTTTTTTCATCTGGCGTCTTTGCAGTTATGATGGCTTTGATGTGTTCATATTCTTTCCTGAGCACCTCCGGACTTTCAGTCCCCTCAATAGTTGCGCCCATTTCCACCAGTTTCCGGACAATCTGATAGTTCCTGCTTCCATTCTCCGCAGTTTCCCTGACAATCTTCAATCCCAGCTCACCGCCGCAGGGGAGACCATCCTGATATATTCTTAGCATGCTGTAATCCAGACCGAGAGCATCTATTTCTTTTTCCAGCTCATTCCAGAAATTTTCGATTCGTCTCTGGTTCTCAATCCACTTTTCCTTTCCTATCTTAGCTATGCCCTCTTTTATCAGTCCCTCCCCCATAGAACCCATATCGGCTGTGGTATGGACAATTTTTATTAAAAATAACTTTCTCATCCTATTAACACCATTTCATTGTCCATGTTTTTCATGCATCTGATTGTACGAGTCAATAGCTTTTACAAAATGTTTTTGATTTATTAAGAAATCCGGTTTTTCAAGATCTCCCTTATTATCGAGATATTCTTCAATTGCCATAACAGCTGCCTCCCTGCATATGGATGCAACATCCGCGCCTGTTAACCCGATCATGGATTTGATCAAATCTGCCTGTTTAATATCTGTGCCCAAAGGTTTTTGCTTAGTATGGACTTTGAATATCTCCAGCAATTCGGATTCACCTGGAAGCGGTACTTCCATTAACATATCAAACCTTCCTGGGCGCAGGAGGGCGGGGTCTATCATGTCAAGACGATTTGTGGCAGCCAGCACTGTAACCCCTGTGGAATCTTCAATACCATCCATCTCTGTCAACATCTGGCTTACCACACGTTCCATTACCTGGGTGTCTCCGGCTTTACCCCTTCTTGGTGCTATGGCATCTATTTCATCGAAGAAAATAACGCATGGCTTCGCTTGCCTTGCTTTTTTAAATATCTCCCTGATCCCACTCTCGGATTCGCCCACCCATTTGGATAAAAGTTCAGGTCCTTTTACAGAAATAAAGTTGGCATTGCTCTCGCTTGCCACTGCCTTTGCAATCATGGTCTTGCCAGTGCCTGGCTGCCCATATAACAGTATTCCCCTGGGCGGCTTGATGGAGGCATGCTTAAAGAGAGAGGCATACTTAAGGGGCCATTCGATGACCTTTTTGAGTTCATATTTAATAGATTCCAATCCGCCGATATCCTCCCATGACACATTTGGCACCTCTATGAAAACCTCTCTCGTGGTGGAGGGCACAATCTCAGAGAGAGCCTGGATAAAATCATCCATTGATACTGTTAAATCCAGAATTATTTCAGGGGAGATCAACCCCGATTCGTGATCAATTTCAGGCATTATTTTACGTATGGCGTTCATTGCAGCTTCCCTGCAAAGAGCTGCCAGGTCAGCGCCAACGTATCCGTGGGTAACGTCAGCAAGATGTGAAATATCCACATTTTCATCAAGTGGCATTCCCCTGGTATGGATATTAAGGATATCAAGCCTGCTGTTCCTGTCAGGAATGCTTATGCTAATTTCACGATCAAACCTTCCCGGTCTTCGAAGCGCAGGGTCAAGGGCATTTGGAATATTGGTGGCTCCGATCACCACCACCTGCCCTCTTGAGTTTAAACCATCCATCAAGGCAAGCAATTGCCCTACCACCCGCTTTTCAACATCCCCCTGAATCTTCTCCCTTTTCGGGGCAATCACATCTATTTCATCAATGAAAAGTATGCTGGGAGCGTTGGTACTTGCCTGTGTAAAGACCTCACGCAGTTTTCCTTCGCTTTCCCCGTAGAACTTTTGCATAATCTCAGGACCGTTCACATGCATAAAGAAAGCCGAGGTTTCGTTTGCTACAGCCCTTGCTATGAGAGTTTTTCCTGTGCCGGGAGGACCCAGGAGCAATATTCCTTTTGGAGGAGCTATACCCAGATGTTCAAACAATTCCGGATATTTCAGGGGAAGCTCAATCATTTCCCTTATTTTCTTTAGCTCTTTACTTAACCCGCCCACGTCCTCGTAGGAGATTTTTACACCCTGCTTTGCTATATCTTCTTTTTTTCCAAGCTGTATGCTGGTTTTAGGATGAACAAGTACTGCACCTTCGGGACGGGTATCAATAATCGTATACTCCTGATAGCGCGTTCCAAAAAAAGAAATGCGCACTGCATCACCTTTTAAAACCGGAAGCCCCTCCAGTAACCTACCCATATACCTGATGTCACGCTGGCTTGACCTGTTTGATGAAATTGTAATAGATGCCGCAGCTTTAGCAGTCGTTTTTCGGACCTTTATCTTATCGTTCAAGCCGACATTGGCGTTTCCCCGTATGATTCCAT
>CBFFLL010000195.1:0-2889 GCA_965642175.1 Candidatus Methanoperedens nitratireducens
ATTACTATCTTGCCAAACGGCTTGCATTCATGGTACTGACTATCTTTGCAGCATCGATCCTTGCCTTCCTCCTGCTGCATGCCGTACCGGGAGGATCAGCTGAGACAATCGCCCGTCACACACTAGTGGGATTAGAGGAAGAAGTGTCTGATCTAATGATCACAGAGGTATCGGATAAATACAACCTGGCAGATCCGCTCTGGAAACAATACTCTGACTGGTTGTTCAGTGCTGTATTTCGTGGAGACCTGGGAACGTCCTATGTCTATTTTGATACACCGGTGCTGAAACTGATTTCCCTTGCCCTGCTACCGACACTTATCTTGGCAGGAGCGAGCATGCTGATCATTATTGTGGTGGGAATCCCCTTGGGGATTTACTCTGCAATCCATGAGAACCGTCCTGCCGATTTCATCATCCGGTGTGCGACCATCATCGCTATCTCGTTCCCCTCATTCTGGGTCGCGCTCATGTTAATTCTCATATTTTCCCTGACCATGGACTGGCTCCCGGTGACAGGTTACGGGACTCTGGCCAACCTCATATTACCGGCAGTTGCCCTTGCCATTCATCCGACCGCTGTTATTGTGCGTATTGTCAGGACAAGCATGCTCGAAACGCTCGGACAGCCGTATATCACATTCGCCATTGCAAAAGGGCTTTTATTCAGACACATCATCTGGCATCATGCAATTAAAAACGCACTTATCCCGGTCATTACCATTCTCGGCCTCGATTTCGGGCACCTGCTGGCTGGTACGGTCATCATCGAGACCATCTTCGCCTGGCCAGGCATCGGCAAGCTGATGGTAGACGGGGTGTTCTCCCATGACATTCCGGTTGTGACGTCTTGCATCGTAGTGATTGTAATCATATTTCTCTTCGTGAACCTGTGTGTCGACATGCTTTACCATGTCGTCGATCCGAGGATCCGTTATGAGTGAAGAAGTAACTACTAATCCGGGAGCACGGAAAATAATTGCAGCCCAATCTACAGACCATTCAACAAAACGATGGATTCGTAAGATCCGAAAACGTCTCGGGTTCCAGGTCTGCCTTGTCCTTCTGGGAATTCTCGTGATCGCTGCACTCTTTGCTCCACTTATCGCGCCGTACGATCCCAATGCCATTGATCTTAAGCAAAAGAATGAAGACCCGTCATCCGCCCATATCTGGGGTACGGATTACCTTGGCAGGGATCTTTTCAGTCGCACGCTGTTCGGTGCCCAGACCTCGCTCCTGATTGCATTCGTTACGGTTGCATGTGCATTCGCTGCCGGGACTGCCGTGGGATGCGTTGCGGCATATTACGGGGGGGTTGTTGATGAGGTTCTTTCCCGCTGTGTCGATCTCTTTCTTGCATTCCCCGGCATCATCTTTTCGCTTGCATTACTCGGGCTCATCGGTGCTGGAATTCTCAACATGATCCTTGCTCTTACCGTGTCCCAATGGGCAACCTTTGCACGGTTCATGCGGGGAAATGCGCTTTCGATAAAAAACCTTGAATATATCCAGAGCGCCCGCACAGCCGGGCTTCCGGATCGACGTATTATGATGCGGCATCTCATGCCCAATGCTATCATGCCCGTGCTGATCCTTGCAACCCTTGATATCGGGAGTGTAATCCTTGCGACTGCGGGGCTGAGTTTCCTTGGCCTCGGGATCCCGCCGGGAATTCCCGAATGGGGGTCAATGATCGGCGCAGGCAAGGAATTTTTGCGCACGGCGCCACTGAATGTGATCGTTCCGGGTCTTGCTATCACCGTTGTTGTCCTTCTCTTCAACTTCCTGGGTGAAGGCCTACGGGATATTCTCGACGTGCATGACGAGCAGGTGATACCCGGATGACACTGTTAGAAGTTCAAGATCTCAACGTACACTTTCCCACCGGAGAGGGCACCGTTCATGCTTCACGAAACATATCATTCCGGTTGCAACCTGGTGAAGTACTGGGGCTCGTTGGTGAGACAGGATCTGGCAAATCTGTGATCGGCCAAGCGATCATAAGACTGCTGCCATCCAGTGCCCAAGTCTCAGGACATATTTATTTTTCCGGGCAGGATCTTACCGGACTTTCTGAATCATCCATCCATGCCCTGAGAGGATGCTCGATTTCCCTTATACCTCAGAATCCATCCGGGGCACTGAATCCCGTTATGATGAACGGGCAGCAGATAGCAGAAATCTTCGAAACGCAGGGAACTCAAAGAAAAACCGCAGTGGAGACGTCATGGGAACTTCTTGCTGCAGTCGGCCTGGTACCGGCAGAGCGGATCGCACGGGAATATCCACATCAGCTATCGGGCGGCATGCGGCAGCGTCTGACAACAAGCATTGCGATTGCAAGAGGCTCCACCAAATTGATTATTGCAGATGAACCCACCAAGGGACTTGACTACCATGCACGGGAAACCACGGCACGGTTATTGCGGGAGATCAGCACCGAGAAACATGCGGCATTACTTCTCATCACCCATGATCTGTACCTTGCTGAACATATCTGTGACAGGATAGCAGTGCTTTATGCAGGAGAGATCGTTGAAATTGGGTACGCTGAACAGATCTTTTCAAAGCCCATCCATCCTTATACACAAGCGCTAATGAAAGCAATCCCGAAAAATGGCCTTGTTCCACTTGCCGGGCAGAGCCCCAGCCTCATGGCACTGCCAGAAGGATGTGCGTTCATGGACCGGTGTGAAAGGCAAACCGAAAAATGCCACCAAGAACATCCACTCATGACTCAGGAAAATATCGATGGAGGTGTCCGGTGCCATCACCCGTATTGTGCGTGACCGGGCTGTCAAAGTCTTACGGCCATGGGAACATTTTTTCTGGCATCTCATTTGTTGTTGAAAAAGGTGCCACCTTGGGACTGTTCGGGCAGAGCGG
>CBFFLL010000195.1:2899-4993 GCA_965642175.1 Candidatus Methanoperedens nitratireducens
GATCAGGCAAGTCCACGCTCGGACGTTGTATTGTACGCCTTGAACAACCGACTGCAGGAGTCGTAACGATGTTGGGATATGACCTGTTCAGTCTGGGATCAAAAAAATTGCGGGAACTTCGCCCATCTTTTCAGATGATCTTCCAGCACCCGGAAATCTCACTCAATCCCAGCATGACCCTTGCAGAAAGTGTCGCTGAACCTCTTATGGTTCACAAAGAACTGAAGCAGGATGAGGCACTTAATTACATCCGTTCACTGATCTCCAAGGTCGGCCTGAGGGATGAACATCTTGCCCGGTATCCCCACCAGCTTTCGGGAGGCGAGGTCCAGCGGGCGGTACTTGCTCGGATCTTCTCGTTAAAACCGAAACTGGTAGTAGCTGATGAGCCCACATCGATGCTCGATGTTTCCGTCCAGGCACAGGTACTAAGGCTGATGCAGGATCTCCAGAAGGAAACCGGTGTGTCCTATGTGTTCATCTCGCATGATCCGGATGTGATGAGTGTGATGTGTGACCATGTACTGTGGATTGATGATGGAACCGGAGTGCTGTTTGACCGTTCCGAATTTGTTGACCGGGTCAGGACTCAGAGTCGGTAGGATATGGAAGCAATTCAAGTATGCAATCTCCGCAAATCGTTTGGGCCCATAACTGCTGTAGATGGGATCAGTTTCAAAGTAAGAAAAGGTGAGATCTTTGGATTTTTAGGACCAAATGGAGCCGGCAAGACCACGACAATAAATATATTAGCAGGTCTATCGCTTCCAAGCTCTGGTGTAGCAATAATAGCAGGACAGGATGTAACAAAACATCCGATCGGATGCAAGAAGAGACTCGGTATAGCAACCCAGGATGCAAATTTCGATCACCATCTGAATATCAAGGATAATCTTTTTTATCAGGGGTTATTGTACTGTCTTCCGCGAAAAGAACTCAAAAGAAGAGTAGATGCTGCGCTTCAGTGGAGCAAACTTGAGAAGTACCGAAAGAAACGGTTTCATCAATTATCTGGTGGGATGCAAAGAAGGCTTGTTGTGGCAAGAGCAATGTTATCAGACCCCGAAATCCTGTTATTGGATGAGCCTACAACAGGACTTGACCCGCAATCAAGAAGGCAGGTATGGGAATACATAAAGGATCTGAAAGAGAAAGGAAAGACAGTCCTTCTGACTACACACTACATGGAGGAGGCAGATATTCTTTGTGACAGAATATCCATTATCGATCATGGCAGGATTATAGCCAGTGGAACACCAGATGAACTCAAAAAGATACTGGATAACAATATTGTGATCGATATAAGTTTAAACTCCGAAGTTATTAGCGAACACATCGAGAGGGATCTAAGCAGCATATCTGGTGTTAATTATGTAAAAATGAGAAACCATGGAATAAAGGTTGGAGTGGGCGACGATGCGGTTGTTGAGCAGGTGCTAACCTGCATAATTACAAAAAATAAAATCAAAGGAATAAATATTATCCGTCCGACTCTTGAGGATGTTTTTCTGCATTTGACAGGTCGGGAGATGCGATGAACACAAGAACGATAAAAGCAGTGCTTGCGATCTGGGAGCGCGAAATGTACGAGTACTTGAGCAACCTGCATGTAAATGCCATGCGTCTTGCAGTTGAGCCGATGCTGTTTATTTTTATTTTTGGGATGGGACTTGGCAATCGAGTGGCTATGGGCAATATAAGTTACATAGAATTTTTGGCACCGGGTATACTGTTTATGGTCGTGACAAACAATAGCTATATGACCATATCAATGAGGCTGATGATTGCACGGGACTGGGACAAAACACTGATTAATGCGCTCACTGCTCCGGTAAAACCTTTTGAGATTGTGCTTGGCTACATATTCGCAGGAGTAACTCAAGCACTGGCAGCTTCTGTTATATTTATTTTATTGATGAACTATTTATTGGGAATATCTTTTGGTTACATACCTTGGTTAGTATTATTTATTGTGGCTACAGCGGCATTCTTCTCATCCCTTGGGGTTGCGATTGCAATGTGGCTGGATAACCCGCATCATCTGATGGTTGTAACATCTCTTGTTGTCATGCCAATGAGCTTTTTTTGCGGGAT
>CBFFLL010000196.1:0-4986 GCA_965642175.1 Candidatus Methanoperedens nitratireducens
ATAGGTGTTCAGCCTGATGGCATATTTTATGGATTTCGAGAGGCTGTACTATTATGCGGTCTTTGTGGCATTATGCATTCCAATGGCTGAGATCGAAAAGCACCTGCCAGCCCACACACCACAAGAGCAGGCGGAGCAGATATGAGACGGGCACCCGGTATAAGTGAACCGAAAGGGGCGTCAGGGAATTAGAAATAAATAAAATGGAACGGACTTGACCCTGAAAATGCAGAAATATTGAAGATATAATATAAGGATTAATAATCCATCCTTAGCCCCGTCCGCCCTACCCCCGAATGAATCCGGGGGCATCACATTGCATTTTTTGCTATAATCCCAAACCCTTACGCTTATCATCGATTACTTCTATTATCATTTCTGCTGCCTTTATCGGGTCGGTCTCAACCACAAACTTACCACCGACAAGACTTTCTGCACCTTCTGTTAGAAGCTCCACAACATTTGAACTTCCCATTATCGCTGGAGGTATTCCAAGAAGCGTAAATATTCCTGATGCAACTGCATAAGCCCCTATGCTGACAGCCTTCTCGCTCATCCATTCGGGCGCTGCCGCTGCAACTGGGAGGTCTGAGATGTCAACACCAAGCTCGTTTGCAATAGAGGCTACAACGACGAGTATCCTGCTTATATCAACACAGGAGCCCATGTGAAGAACAGGTGGTATCCCAAGCGATTTACAGAGAGATTTTAAACCTTCTCCTGCCATATCTGCCGCATCAGGGAGTAGAAGCCCTGCTTTTGCACACGCAATCGCACTACACCCTGTTTCAACCACAAGAACATTCTTCTTGATCAGCGCCTTTGTCATCCCAACATGGTTTTTATCCTGCACCACCTTGGGGTTGTTACACCCGACCATAGCAACAACTCCCCTAATCTTCCCTTCTTTTATCGCATCGATCAAAGGTGTTAGACTTCCACCAAGTGCCGCAATGATCGCTTCAGTACTGAACCCTGCCATCATATCGACTGGATTTGAAGGTATTAACACCCTTCCAGGATTGCGGTTTTTAAAGTTTAAAATTGCCCGTTTTACTATTTCCTTCGCAATATCAAACCCATTCTCCTCATCAAACTCAATATGCTCGGCACTTGGGAATTTCGCTTTCGGTGATGTTGAGATGAGCAGCGTGTGATAACATTTTGCAACCTCTCCAAGTGATGGCATGATACACTGCACGTCTACAACCATCGCCTCAACGGCTCCTGTTACGAGTGCAAGCTCCTGGTCAAGAAAATTTCCAGCAACAGGAATGCCACGTCTCATTAAAAGCTCATTTGCGGTACAGCACATCCCACAGAGATTGATGCCGGTAGCTCCTTCCATCTTTGCAAGTTCCACAAGTTTTGGGTCATTTACTGCTTCTGCAAGCATCTCAGAAAGTATAGGCTCATGCCCATGTACCACGATGTTGATTTCCTTCTCATTTAGAACCCCGAGATTCACCCTCGTTGTTACAGGTTTTGGTGTTCCAAAAAGGACATCAGATAGCTCTGTCGCAATCATGGAGCCTCCCCATCCATCTGATAAGGATGTCCTGAGTCCATGGAGAATGAGATTTGCATAGTCGTTATCAACCCCTATGTTGGTTCTATGCATCATCTCAACGATCTCTCTATCGATTCCCCTTGGAGTGATTCCCATGTCCTTCCAGAGCTTCTGTCTCACCTTTGGTGCACGCTCTACGAACTGCAACCTGCCCTTTACCATCCCAAACTCGTCAAGAACTGCAAGTGCAAGCTCTCTTGCAAGCTCGTGTTTACCTTTACCTGTAGTCTCGATTCCAAACTCTATTGCAAGAGCCTTTAACTTCTCTTCATCCTTGATCTCATATCCTGATGCTTTATTCTCTGCTGTGATGAGCAAGGTGTGAGCTAAATCCCTGCCGTGATCCGAGTGTGCTGCAGCACCTGCTGCAATCGCCCTTGAAAGGTTTCTCGCTACGATCGTATCATAACTTGCTCCACAGACTCCCTTATCAGCTTTCACTGCAAAAGGTCCTAATCGAAGATGTATGGGTAAAGAAGGGTGAGTAAGCCTGCATGGACCCATATTGCAGTTCTTACAGCAGATTCCAAGATCGCCGAAGTTGCATTTATCTCCTTGCTTTTCAAAGCGATCCCAGACAAGTTCAACCTTATCCCTCTTTGCTTTATCTAAAAGAGGTTTTGCCGTTTCATCAATCGTCTTTTCAGATGTCATATATTACATCCACAACATATCTACATTTTAAGTTGTTGTTTTTATCAAATACCCTCCCATCAACAGAAAAGTTAAGAAATATTATAACATTAAAGATGTGTGAGGGCCCTGACGATAAGTATTTATGTAATCATCTTTGATTCTTGGATGGGGAATATTTTTCATGAGCATTCGTATTTATCTACATCTTATTATTGTTTTATTGATCTTAATCGATCCAGTCAGCGCCTTCAAGGTCCTAGAACCCGGTGAACATATGGATCCAAATACCGTGATCGAAGACGACCTCTATGTATGCGAAGACACGGTAATTATTAAAGGCGTAGTGTTGGGCGATGTACTGGCATGCGGCGGGCTGGTTGAGATTTCCGGGAATGTGACCGGCGACGTGATGGTCGGCGCAGGCAGCGTGATCATAAACGGTTTTGTTGGCGATGATGTGAGGGTCGGCGCCGGTACGTTGATAGTGAACGGTGTTGTAGGTGACGACCTGGTGGCGGGTGTGGGCACCATGATAATAGCAGATAATGCTGAGGTAGGGGGTGATGTAGTCGCTGGTTCCGGCCAGATGGAACTTAAAGGGAATATAGGCGGTAATATTACTGGCGGTGCCGGTGTGGTGACCCTATCCGGGAATGTGGGTGGTGACGTGGAACTTGATGTGGGTGAACTGAATGTCCTGCCTGGAGCCAGCATTAACGGTAACCTCACCTACACTGGCCCGAACAAAGCAGCGATACCAGCCGGTGTAGTTGGTAAGGATGTACTGTTCACTGAAAGGCCGGAACGTGAGGGCGAAGGGTTCGGAGCATCATCGATCATATGGTGGTTCATACGGTACCTGTTCTTGCTGGTGATCGGACTGCTGGTCCTGGCCGTATTTCCAAACCGTGCGGCAGCCATAGCCCAATCCATCCCCGAAAATCCATTAAAGAATATAGCTATTGGGTTCCTGCTGGCAGTAGCCGGGTTCGTGGGTTCGATTCTGTTATTCATAACAGTGATCGGGATTCCACTGGGATTAATATTATTGTTCATGACCTTCTTTGTTCTCTATACTGCCAGATTGTTCTTTGGCCTGTGGCTGGGCAGAATCATATTCTCGCGATTGGGTAAGGAGTCCAAACCCTGGATGGATATGGTGGTGGGTCTGTTTGTCTTGTTCATACTTACCTCGCTGCCGTGGATCGGCTTTTTGATATACCTCCTGGTGACATTCGTGGCCATCGGTGGGCTTTTTATTGAAGAGAAGAGATTCTATAATGAGCTGAAGGGGAAGGATATGCTCTAAAGGGAACGGCTGGTGCTAGTGAAACTTGGGCGGATTGGGGATTAATACTTAATTCACTTTATTTTAAAAAGATGTGAAAAACATCTTATCATTATAACAATTATTGTGATGTCTCCATTATTTTTCCAAGTGAAATAAAGGGCAACCCATGAAAAATAATTATCAATTATGTCAAATTCGGGAACGTGACACCTTCCCCATCAATCCCCAAAAAGAAATTAATTATTATTAATTTTTAATATTTTCAGCTTCCCTATTCAACAGTATTTCAACCTCTCAACAAAATTCACCTTCAGCCCGATCTTAGTCGAACTCATCCTTCCTGGTATAGATACAGCCCTCTTCCTTCAGCCTGGCCAGGGCTGCCGGAGCATCCACAGCGCTCACATCCATGGTATCAATGCGGACGATCTGATTAGAACAGCGATTTACAACCTGTATACAAAATACGAAGCACAGCAAGTTCCGGTCGAGCTTCACTCCACAACTCCACGAATAATATCGAAGTCAGTGGCTAAGCCCGGAGAGCAAAAAACACCGAAAGTAATTAGGCGGAAAGCAAAGACAGCAGATAAGGAAGACGATATTCCCAACGAGTTACCGGGATTGAACGAGGACTAAGAGATGGCAATTGGTGTCTGCCCGGAGATATGCGGGACATGATACTCAGGCAAATTGACCAAATACTCGTGGACGGTATGACTCTGAAAGAACTGTGAATGAAACTAATGGAAATCTTCGATCTCACCATGAAAACTGCGTGCAACTATACCAGGTGGTTGATACAGACATTGCATGTTTATCTGCATGATAGGAAGCATATCCGTCTGATCGCAACCTGATTGGGATTTGGACTAATAACAATACGCTCGTCCTGGGCATGTTATTTTTATTGAGAAAATTATTTTTCACAATATTGTTTCTCCAACCTTTCAGAAACATCTTATTAAATAGCCAAGTCATCATATATACTACGGGAAGATGATGATTAAAGGCCAGTACTTCAGGGAAGACATTGAAACTATGGAGCGTGGAGATCTTGACGCATTGATCGATGAACGTATACAATATACTGTCAACTATGCAGCAGAAAATTCTCCCTTTTACAAAAAATGGTTTAAAGATCAGGGGATCAAAACTGAAGATATCAGATCTCATGAAGACCTGCTGGAGTTGCCCATCATATCGGGTAAAACCATCAGGAAATACCAGCCTCCTGAAATGCCGGATTTTTATTTCAGGAGTGTTGATTGGAACGATGTATATACGATCCATGAGACCAGCGGGACCAGTGGAACACCAAAATCCTTCTTTCTTACCTGGGATGATTGGCAGCGATATTCAGAGAAATATGCCAGGATCTTTGTTTCCCAGGGATTTATACCCGGTGACAGGGTAGTGGTCTGTGCTTCCTACGGTATGAACGTGGGTGCCAATATGATGACTACTGCGGCACATGAAATTGGTATGA
>CBFFLL010000197.1:0-4955 GCA_965642175.1 Candidatus Methanoperedens nitratireducens
AAAGGGGGGTTTAAGGGGGGACAGCGGAATGTCCCCCCTTTCAATTAGCTGTAGCTCTGGATATTTTGTGAAATTGGTTGTAGAAAATCTTATATAACATGTCTAATGCAACTGGTTACTATTTGATAAGTGGACTCCTGAACGGTAGTTATAACTTCAGTTATTTAAGGTCTGGATTCAACACAAACTATTCAATAATTACCATACACGGATCAGATGTTACGATTGCGAACATGACCCTGGTAGGAATACCTGCGACTGTAACTTCCTCCCCTCCCAGCAGTGGCGGCGGAAGCAGCAGTGGCGGCGGAGGCGGTGGTGGAACCTCAGGTGAGAACTTTTTAAATATCATAGTGAAAGAGAAATATGATCTGTTTATCTACAAAAACATTGTCACACCGTATAGATTCAAAAACACTAGCAACCCCATATTGTCTATCAATATTGTGGGTAATGTCAATGCAGGAGAGATCGGCACTGCAGTTGAAGTGCTGAGAAACACGTCATCCCTGGTAATAACTCCAGCGCCTGGTAATGTTTATCAGAATGTTAACGTATGGGTTGGAACATCCGGGTTTGGCAGTCCTAAAAATATAAAAGAAGCTGTGATCACATTCAGACTTCCGAACTCATGGCTCAGCAGTAATAACATTAAAAGCAGTAGTATAAAGATGGTAAGATGGGATGGCAGTAAATGGGATCAGCTTGAAACTTCAGAAAAGACGAAAGACAGCACGTACATCTATTTTGAAGCTAAAACAAATAGCTTTTCATCTTTTGCAATTACTGGAATAGAAAAGAAAGAATATATAACTGAAAATGCAGTCATAATAGAACCCACTAAACCTGCTGCAAAAATACAAACCGAAGAAAAGAAATCTGATTATCTCATGAACTGGTTTATATTAATCGGTGTGTTCTTTGCTATTGGATTAATTATTGAGATGTATGTAAGGATGAAAACGAAATGAATAAACCCCAGGGAGACTTTTAAAATCACCATCTCCCCATCGACCCCCCAGGGCACTGCGGTTTGTTTTCATATAGAAAAAGGTCATCTCATTTTTTTGAAATATGATCGTATCGGGAAACTATCGGGCGCCAGAGGATTTATGGCTTGGATATTATAATAGTAGCGGAAGCTATTTTTCAGCGAGCTTATCGAGTATCTTCTCAAGGCGCTGGTTGTGCTCTTTCATCCACTGGTTATGCTCTCGCCGCTACAGATTCTATGATTGCCAGCGCCCCAAACTCGTCATAAACTACACCACAAGCGGCACCCCCTCCATTTGTATACCCCCTGCGCCGCCGCTGTCCCGAAAAGCAGCCCGAAGAACGCCGCGAACGATGAGTTTAGCATGAGGGATAAGGAGCTGCGGTCAGGATTCCATGAAATAAGTGGATTGCATAGAGGTTTGGCAGGTTATAGAACGTCAGGCTTCCCCGCCAGAGGCGGCGCATCCGTTGTTGGGGTCTGGGGTCGCAACCCCAGCGCCGTTAAGATGTTATTGACCGAAAGTGTTAATAGTTCGCTTATTTGCGGTTAATTCAAAAAATGAATTGGATCAATTGCACTCAATTGTCGGACAGCCTGTTTAGGGTTGAGTAGTTCACGTTCTATGGGTCGTGATCAAGAATTTATCAAAATTTGCTGCTCTTTCCATCCCTGATTTGGATCATCGGGAGAAATATAAGGATTGAGTATAAATATAAAGAGATTTATAAGAGAATATTGACATGGAGAGATCCGAAAATATACGCAAGAAAACTCTGGAATTGTTCCAGAATGATAAACATACAATCATGGATCATGCTCTTGAAAGGATGATCGAAAGGAATATACAATATGAAGATATCGAATCTGTGCTAACTTGCGGTTCGATATATAAAACTGAAATCGATAAACATGGAGATACACGTTATAACATAAGAGGAAAAGATTGCGAAAATAAGATCATCCGTTTTACTTTCATCGTGAAGGAAAATCTGATAATAATAACGGTAATTCGAGAACAGGAGTAAGGAACGATGAGCAAAATAAATATTAAATGTGTTATGTGTGCAACGCAGACAAAAGATGCGAAAGATCTCGTCATCTTTTCAACAGTTCAGGGTCGCGAGATCGTGATCACAGGGCTTACCGGAACACGCTGTCCGGAATGCGGTGAACAGTATGTGGATGCAATGTCCGGCAAGAAAGCCCTGAAGATCGCCAGTAAATTCCGTAAACCAGCGATCGTGTTCAAGCGGAAGGTCACTGTAAGCGGAGGCAGGCGGGTCATAGGGATACCTGAGGAGATCGATCGAGCCCTTGGGAAGAAAGAGAATGTTGATATCTGGCTAGAAGGGGATAAGATCGTAGCAGAAGTATATTGAGTTCCTGTCTATACCATCAAAATTTATAATTAAAACTAAATTTGTCTCTGGCGCCCATTTCAATACCCGGGAACAGTAAGCTTGCATCTGTCTTTCAATGATAGACGCCTGCTGGGGGACAATAAGTTCTGAATCGATCCTACAAAGCGCTAACTGACCTGCTGTCTGGCAAATAAGGTTAAGATAAGGAGATTTGCAGGGGCAGGCATGCTCCTCTCAGAGCGCCCGGGAGGCAAGATTAAATAATGGAATGATTTATTATATCATAAGTTAATTAAAAAGTGAGAACATGGAATGAATGATCGAAAATGGATTCTTTTCTTCATTTGAAACGCTGGACAAATTGTTACTTTGATTGAGCGTTGTCGCGAGATATGTATCTATAGTCAAGTTCTTAAATAATAGTAAATTGGTATTTTAAAATCTTCTTGAGCTTTCTTACTGGCTTTTTTATGAGTTGGTCGTGGCTTTTGACAGGATAAATCAAGACGATGAAGAATACGCCTTACTTGAAGTGGTTTATACGAAACATCATATAGTTTTTTGATAAGTTGGATCACAAGTTTTGTTGTCCACATAGTGAATTTAAAGTCCTGTTCTTCAGGAGATTTGAGCAGGATGGGTTTTAATTTTTTCATCTGCTCATCTGTTAATCTCTTTCGCTTCCCCGTTTGCTTTATATCGCTTTTTCTTGATATGCCTTCTATGTGGATAAGGTTCAACCAATCGCGAATTGTTGTCAATGGATATTTCAAAGTCAGGCCAATTTCGTCGTAAGTTTTCCCTTCTTTACGAAAAATCGCTGCTAATAACCGTATTTTTGCTTTAGCATCTCTTTCTCTATGATATAAATCTGTCAATTTTTTTGCGGTATAATTTGGAAGGAATGCTTCTCCTTTTGGAACTATTGTCAGTTAAACCACCTAAGTCTACATAAGTAATAATTGGTTGAAGTGGTATTTATATATTACTAATATTTAGGAACTATACTATAGCTAAAGTAAAAAATCCAAAAAAATGAACAATTCACTCCCCCTTGTCTCAGTAATAATCGTAAACTTCAACGGCAAACAATATTTGAAGAACTGCCTCTCTACCTTATCCGCCCAGTCCTACCCCGCCATCGAGGTCATTTTTGTGGATAACGGATCGAGCGATGGTTCAGCAGAGTATGTCAGAAAAGAATTCCCACCCATCAGGACCATCGAAAGCAAAAAGAACTTGGGCTTTGCGAAAGGGAACAATTTGGGGATAAAAGAAGCAAGAGGCGATTTGATAGCAACATTGAATAATGATACAGAAGTCACTCCCGGATGGCTCGAGGAGCTGGTCAAAGCCATGAACCTGGGTGAAAAAGTGGGGATGTGCGCATCAAAGATGCTATTTATGAAGGATCACGGAATGATAAACTCTACAGGCATTAGCCTTGCAAGGAGCGGTGTTTGCTGCTTTGCGGTGTAATCCACTAAAAAAATTATCACAATACAAACATATTAATATTGGCGCCAATGCATTTCCAGGCAATAACCTTATATTAAATACCACGCATGATAAAAACTACATAGAAAGGTATTAAGTACTTAGAATCGTTAATTGATGCCATTAAAATATTTATGTAATATGATGTTATTATAATCAATTATAGTCTTATGGATAAGATATGAGTAGGGATAAAATTCTAGATAAAGTTCTTTCAGGTTCAAGCGACAGGAACATTAGATTTCAGGATTTGAAAAAAGTTCTTTTTCGATATGGATTTTCAGAGTGAATACATGGAGATCACCACATATATACGAAAGAGAATATATTTGAAATAATAAACCTACAGCCACTTAAGGTTGGAAAATCGAAACCCTATCAAGTCAGACAGGTTAGGAATTTATTTTTAAAATATAAATTTCATACGATGGAGAAATAAACATGGAAGAAGATATTAAATATGAAATGGTCGTTTTCTGGAGCGATGAGGACGGGGCTTATGTCGTGGAAGTGCCAGAGCTACCCGGCTGTATGGCTGATGGAAATACATACGAGGAAGCAATTGACAATACCCTCTTAGTGATACGAGAATGGATGGAAACCGCAAAGGAAATCGGAAGGGAGATACCAAAGCCAAAAGGCAGGTTGATCTATGCTTAGAGTTATAAATCTATAAACACCGATAACGCAGATTTATGAAGATCTATCTGCATCCATCTACTGTTTGAATTGGCGGCACTAAAACATTTTACATCATTGAAAATATTATATAATTAAAAACGGATTTTAAGAAAAAATCCAAAGAAATATGAACGACACCTCACCCCTTGTTTCAGTAATAATCGTAAACTACAATGGCAAACAATATTTAAAGAACTGCCTGTCCTCCCTATCCACCCAGTCCTACCCCGCTATCGAGGTAATTTTCGTGGATAACGGATCGAGCGATGGTTCAACAGAGTATGTAAGAAAAGAATTCCCATCCATCAGGATCCTCGAAAGCAAAAAGAACCTGGGCTTTGCAAAAGGGAACAACCTGGGGATAAAAGAAGCAAGAGGCGAACTGATAGCGACATTGAATAACGATACAGAACTCACTC
>CBFFLL010000198.1:0-4918 GCA_965642175.1 Candidatus Methanoperedens nitratireducens
TTTTCATGCTTCATGCATGAACAGCCGTTCATGAGCGTTTGGGTATAGAAGTCCTTTAGAAACCATGAATGATGCGATTATGAATTTACCCCAACATGTCTGTGGACATTAACGTTAATCTATCTGATATGTGTCTTGACAAATTTCAAGCATAGTAAAAATACACTGTTCTCTGCCTGATTATCCTCTTCTCTTAAGACTTTTGTGGACATTTCTTCATAGGTTTTGTAAACTCTCAATCTACCTTCATATAGTTCTTTTCTAAAATTAAAGGCTTCCACAGGCGTGTAATCGAAATTTTGATTATTATTTTCCAGAAACATTTCTATTGCAGTCAATGCCGTTCTATGGTTTGCATCGGAGAAAGCCTGAAGGAGTATTATATTCTTTAAATAATACGCAGCCATCCCAGGGATATCTCGGTTTTTTGGTGTATATTCGATCAGTTTTTTGAGTTCATGCATCTTGATCGGATGATCTTCAGTTCCAGAATATTCTATCCGGGGATCTTTTGATGCGCGGATTTTTATTTGCTCATTGATATCCAGCAATATTTTCAATGTACGAAAATTTATCTAACTCAATATTCTCCACCAGCCTGAATAAGGCGATACATGGTAATAATATTAATCCGCATCGTTAGACAAGCTCATGTCCCTCTGCGATAAGCTTGAAGCCGGACTCATGCGCTCGCAGGCGGACAGCGAGAGGTTGATTGAGGCGGTTGTGGGGAGGATGCTGGCGGGATAGTGGGAAAAGTATTTAAATATGATGACTATTTACACTTGATTGCAAGGATAATAATGATACAGAATCAAAAAACCAATATTAAACCTGAAGTATTAAAAAACAAGAATATCGAGAAAGAGTTCGAGTTGAAAGCAATAAATCGTATTCTTGACCGCAGGTATGAAGTGTTAATAGAGTTAAGTTAATCTATCTGGTATGTGTCTTGACAAATTTCAAGCATAGTAAAAATACACTGTTCTCTGCCTGATTATCCTCTTCTCTTAAGACTTTTGTGGACATTTCTTCATAGGTTTTGTAAACTCTCAATCTACCTTCATATAGTTCTTTTCTAAAATTAAAGGCTTCCACAGGCGTGTAATCGAAATTTTGATTATTATTTTCCAGAAACATTTCTATTGCAGTCAATGCCGTTCTATGGTTTGCATCGGAGAAAGCCTGAAGGAGTATTATATTCTTTAAATAATACGCAGCCATCCCAGGGATATCTCGGTTTTTTGGTGTATATTCGATCAGTTTTTTGAGTTCATGCATCTTGATCGGATGATCTTCAGTTCCAGAATATTCTATCCGGGGATCTTTTGATGCGCGGATTTTTATTTGCTCATTGATATCCAGCAATATTTTCAATGTAAGAAAATTTATCTGACTCAATATTCTCCACCAGCCTGAATAAGGCGATACATGGTAATAATCTTAATCCGCATCGTCGCCAGGGTTGATCAGCTCATGTCCCTCTGCGATAAGCTTGAAGCCGGACTCATGCGCTCGCAGGAGGACAGCGAGAGGCTTATTGAGGCGGTTGTGGGGAGCACGGCGCTGAATAAATCGAAACTGTTTTAAAATCTCATGATTATTCATAGACAAAGCCTTTATATGATTGAGTTTGATAATATTAAATGAGAAAAAGGAAGATAAGATGTTAAAGTCAAGACAATATGAAAAGGAACTGATAAAAGTTGTCGATAAGCTACCGGAAGACAAAGTTATTGAAGTAATTGATTTCGCAAAATTTCTTAAGAGTCAACATTCCGGTACATCTAAATCACACATTGACAAAAGTTCACTTCTTTTGCAGCAAAGATCATTAGGCAAAATATGGGACTCACCAGAAGAAGATATTTATGATTTATGATCGAGGAGATGTTGTAATATTACCTTTCCCATTCATTACCACTGATGGAGTTCAACAAAAAGCAAGACCTGCTCTTATTGTTTCAGATCACAGTATTGAACGAAGATTTGATGATATTATTCTTGCCGGAATAACTTCCCGGAGAATAGATGATATTAAGCAGACCGAGTTTATCATTAAAGAGGGAACTGATGAATTCATGCGATCAGGTCTTGCTAAAACCTCAGTAGTAAGATGCGAATATCTAATGACAATTCCGGAAGGGATAATAGCACGAAAATTGGGGAAATTATCTGACAAAGAAATGCATAAAATCGATAAAATCCTGAAATTGAGTCTTGGATTGCGATAAAAATATGCAGAAAAGTTTACGCAGGACTTATTACTGACTTTGCAGGAACACAACACGTAATGGAAGCGGGATGACCAGCTCATGTCCCTCTGCGATAAGCTTGAAGCCGCACTCATGTGCTTGCAGGCGGACAGCAAGAGGCTGATGGAGGCGGTTGTGGGGAGGATGCTGGCGGGGTAGCAGTGAATAGAATATAATTATAATTATTAAAAATATAATAACCTATTATAATTGACCTATCAAGCTATATATAAAGAAATCATAGATATATTTGCATCTGAAAAAAATGATGCTGTGAATATTATGGAAGAATTAATTGTAGATGACACATATAAAATCCATTTTCCAAGAGCATTAGTTGATTTGCTCAATATTAGACCCAGAGATCGCTTTAATATTGTCATCAAAGATAATGAAATTGTACTCGAAAAAGTAAAAAAAGAGAAAAAAGTGCAAAAGGATTCTTTGGTCGAACTGCTTGAGTCTCCGGCTCATGTTGATATCGTGAAAATTAAGGAATTAAATCTAAATGCGCTTGAGGAAGAGCTTTGGACAACATAAAAAAAATATTAGTTGATTCAAACATTTTCATTTTTGCAAATATCAAAGAATATCCTGAATACCCTGTTGCAAAAGCAAAAATAAAAGAATTGATAAAGACTCATAAGTTACTTGTCAATACTATAATCATTTCTGAAATCCAGTATAAATTATATCGATTGTTAGATCAAGAAGAATCCCATAACAGGACACTGAAAATACTGAAATCAAAGCATGTGGGATATGAATCCATAACTAAAAGCACCATATTAAAAGCTTTAGAACTCAGCTTTTACTCCAATACCCGGATAAATGATGCTATAATCGCACAAAATGCAATGGATCTCGATGTTGAAGTGTTTACAGACAACATCAAGGATTATAGGAAAATATCGAACTTAAAAATCATTCCGCTAAGATAGCAGAAATGAGAGTCGAAGCCGGACTCCTGCGCTCGCAGGCGGACAGCGAGAGGTTGATTCGGGCGGTTGTGGGGAGGATGCTGGCGGAATAACCGTGCTGTTGGATTATATGAACATGATACTCATGGAAAATGGGAAAAAAGCTGCTTTAAATTACTATCTGAAAAAACATAATTATCCTTTTGCCTCAAGCTCTCAATAATTCCATTAAGCACACTCTTTTGTTTAATCCTTCCCTCTATTATACATGCCTCTATCAGGCTTTTCAAATCAAATATTCTCTCGACCCCTTCTTTCTTTGCTATCTTAGCAAGATAAGAATCATCCGTAAGTAGAATAGCTTTTTTCAATTTCGCAATAACAATACATTCGCAATCAGTAACGCTCAATTTATACTTATCGCTGAGCCTGTAAGCCAATTCCAGTTCTTTCGTCCCGGTCGCCAAGATACAGAGTTTATTCTTTGCCTCGTTAAAACTCACCATTTCTTCAATCTTATCAATAAATCCAAAGCCAGCAACCATATTTATATCTTATTCTTTTAATATAGATGGGGTAATGTAACAAAAATGCTTTTTAAACAGGATATCCAGCAAACCCAACCTGTCAATTTTAGCTAATGAACTCAATATGCATGTATCGACAATAATCATTAAACCAGCCTTGCCAGTTCATCTCCCCTGGCTTTTGAAAAACCTCTCCTTATCTTTACACCAGCTTTAGCAAGATAATCTTTTATCTCTTCAGTGCTGATTCCTGCCAGTTCAGCAGCTTTTGAAATAGACATTTCTTCGGTTTTATAAAGTTCCACCACAGCTGCCACTCTCATATCCCTTCTAAACTCAAAAAATGTCCTCAGAGCATCGTCAATAAGTTCATTTTTTGTAGAATAAATACCACTTCTAATCAACGCATCTACACCATTGCTTATAACACTGCTCATGACGTTTATCTCCGTTTATTCTTTAATATTGTATCTTATTTGTCCCTATGGGCTTAAGAAGGTTACCCAGGAACATTTAACGGATGAGCATGTGAAATTTGCGCATGTTGTTGAAAACGGCGTCTATTGGACGTGATTGAAGTATTACCGATTCTTGGCTTACAAAACACATCATCGCCAGGGTTTACCAACTCATGTCCCTCTTCGATGAGCTTGAAGCCTCACTCCTGCGCTCGCAGGCGGACAGCAAGAGGCTGATTCGGGCGGTTGTGGGGAGGATGCTGGCGGGAGAATAAACTCCGGGAACACGGATCGCGCGGATGACGCGGATACGCACGGATCGACAAAATTGGGTCGATGGATATTGTTTCCAGATAACAAATCTGCGTTCATCAATGCCGAAACCCTGCGGGGCATACGTGGACACGCCGGCTCCGAAAGCTACGCTTCTCGACTTGGTACCCACGTATGCCCTGTAAGGGCATACGTGTATGCGCCCTCCAGAGGCGCGACTCTGGAGGCTCGTGACTATGGGCGCTTTTATCTGCGGTTTTTTTCTAGGGTCACTTACGATTACTTAATACACGCCTGCTGTTCATCACAGGCGTCACACTTTCTTTCCACGCTTCCACATCCATACTCCCAGAATTACCGCAAGCATGCCTGCCGCCTCTAGAAACGGCGCCTGCTGCTGCGCCGGGGAAGCGCCGGTGGGTGAGGGCTGCGTGGCGCCTGTGGTTTGTGCGGGGGAGGAGCCTGGGTACTGCTCGTCGAGGATG
>CBFFLL010000199.1:0-1695 GCA_965642175.1 Candidatus Methanoperedens nitratireducens
TAGCTCTCAACCCCTACTCCCAGAACCTCTTCGTCTTCGCATAATTCCTCTCAGCAATAAGTATGTCACGGTAGAACTCCTCCTCATCCTCCCTCATCTTCCTTATCACTCTCGAAGCAGTATCAGGACCTATCCCCCTCGAAGCTAGCGCTATCACCGCAGTCTTCCCCTGCGAGAGCACAAGGCTGGCATTCCTGTACACCCGCGCAGTCCTCTTCCTCTCTGCCTCCGTCTTCTCCTTCTCAGGCTTCTTCACCAGCTTTATCTCCTCCTCCTCCCAGGGCTTGAGCGCGGCTATCAGCCTGCTTGTGCATAGAGGACACTCCGGCTTCTCAGTCACCCTTTTAACCACAGTGCTGACTTTCCATTTCTTGCAGTTCAGGCAGAAAAGTATCACATGGTCCTCCATTATCCTGCTCTTGAGAGCCATTATTATTGAGCTGTCCGCCCTCTCTGGCGCCATAAGCTCCCGCCCGCCCATGAATCCAGCTTCGCCTATTGGACTTACGCGCTGGACCACAAGCTTAATACTGCCCTTCTGGATGCTCTCCAGAACGGTTTTTGCACGCTCTACATCCAGCTTGTCATGGAATATCTCGCGAACCGCTTCGTCATACATTGGAGTATGCTCGAACACATCAAGCAGCTTCTTCATGCTTATGCGCTCATAATCAACATCCCGGGAAAGCGCCCCGAACTTACGCGCGACATGCACCATCTTCCACTTCAGGAGCATTGTATTCTTGAGCGTCATCTCGATTATGGGCTCTATGTGCTCCGGGCTCGTGGTCATTAGCATCTCCTTTATCCTCTGGGCATGGAACATCCTGGGAAGTTCCAGTTTTATCCTGTACGGATCAATTTCCATAGCCACGCTTGCGCCGAACCTTGCCGCGAGAAGCGAAGTGAGAGCGCGCCCCAATGTCTCGTTCACCCTGTGCCCGCCGCAGATGTTTATGACGATCGAAGTTCCTTCCTGTTCCACGACCGCGGTATCATCAGTCGGCGCTGCAAGACCTGCTTTCCTCTGCTTCTGCATCAGTTCCAGTATTACACCAGTTGCCTCGCTATCTGCGGGATATTCTTTCCCGAACTCATCGATGATATTTTCTGCGCTCACACCAGTTTCGAGCTTCTCCATAATGCGCTTTCTTATGCTTCCCACCTCCTGCGCCACATCATAAGGCACCGGTATCTCCTCTCCCGACCAGTTGGGTATCTCGCCCCCGGGGTCTCTAATCGGCTCCACCTTGATCATGCTCTTCTCGGTGATCACTTCAATAATGCGCCACATCTCACCTTTTGCTATGAACACGGCGCCCGGCTTTGCAAAATCAGCCACGAACACTTCATCCAGCGCCCCAACAGTCTTTCCGCTTACGATATCGAATATCTCAAAGCGCTTCTCATCAGGAATCATAGAAAGGTTCTCGTAAAAATAATGCAGGCACTGTTGCTTCTTTCCTACCTTATCGTCCTCGAACCATATAAGCCGCGTATCCACAAGCTGTTTGATGACCGCGCGCAGCATCTCCAGTTTGAGGGTGCGGAACGGATAGGCTCTCCCGATTATCGAATATATCTTCTCAACAGGTATCTCCCCGAAATCAAGCGCCATCCCGCATATCTGGTTCGCTAGAGTGTCTGCGCTGTCCTCATGAAGCTCGATGGTCTCTATTTGTCCTGCTCCAGCCC
>CBFFLL010000199.1:1705-4907 GCA_965642175.1 Candidatus Methanoperedens nitratireducens
AGCCCTCCTTGTAATTGCCGAAGATTCGGAAGCATCATCAGCGCCCATTGTGATTATCGTCCCGCTTGAGCGCTCGCCCACCCAGTGACCAGACCTTCCCACTCTCTGTATCAGGCGTGTGACCTGACGCGGTGACATGTACTGGATAACATGGTCAACATCCCCGATATCGATACCAAGCTCCATGGATGATGTGCAGATAAGCCCTCGAAGTACGCCTCCCTTGAAATTATTCTCTGCTTCTATGCGCGCATCCTTTGACAGCGACCCATGGTGAACGCCAATGAAAAGCCCAAGCATCCTGAACCTTGAGCCCAGCATCTCTGCCGCTTCTCTTGTATTTACGAATATGAGCGTTGACTTGTGTTTTTCCACGATCTCCGATATCACCCGCAGATGCGCCGCCACTTCAGGTGAACACATGAGTTTTTTAGATGATGCTTCATCTTTTGGTGACGGTTTCGGGGATATCACATTGAAATCAAGCTGCTTGATGAGCGAAACTTCGACAACGCGCGCCGTCCTCTCTGTTCCCGCAAGAAAACGCGCTATTACATCTGGTCTCCCCACGGTCGCAGAAAGCCCTATCCTCTGGAACTCTCCGGCAACTTCCACAAGCCGCTCAAGCGCGATAGATAACTGGGCGCCCCTCTTTGATGAAGCCAGTTCATGCACTTCATCGATGACCACATGCGTAACAGTCCTGAGGTTGTTCCGAAGCCTTTTCCCTGTGAGCATTATCTGAAGTGTCTCTGGCGTGGTGACAAGAAAATCAGGAGGCTTAAGGGACTGCTTCTGCCTCTCATATGCTGTGGTATCGCCGTGCCTCACCGCGACCTTGATGCCAAGCTCCTTTCCCCACCATTCAAGCCGTGACAGCATGTCCCTGTTCAGGGCGCGAAGCGGTGTGATGTAAATCACTGATATCCCCCGCCTGTGTTCCTCATTTTTCGCCATTATGCTATTAAATGCCGGGAGGACAGCTGATTCTGTCTTGCCTGAACCTGTTGGGGCGATAAGGAGGACGTGTTCTCCTGCAAGCACTGCGGGAATTGTTTTTACCTGTGGTTCAGTGGGGGCTGTAAAACCCTGTGTTGCCAGGGCTTCTTGCAGGTGAGGATTAAGTAAACTGAACACACTCATAGACGCATGAAAAGATAATGACAGTATATAAATTTATTCTATGATAGACGATCGATCTAGGATTTTTCAAGTATCATCTCAAGATAGGATGTCCGGATCGACTCGTCCCTTCTAATGCCCAGTTTTTCAAAAAGCCTGAATATGCTCTCAACTTTTTCTTCATGGTACTTTGAATCCCGAATGGAGATCTCAGCCTCTATGAAATCGCCCAGATTTCGCACATCGTCAAGTGAAATAATGAAATCCCCCAGCCTGTATTTTTTTCTTTTCTTGACTAGGGTCGCAACCGGGGTAAACCCCAGGGAGGAAAGAATATTGCCCATGCAGTCTGCGTCATTGACCTCAACCTCATATTCTTTTCTTGTTTTAGAGATAGTGTCCATCTTGGGACCCTTATATGTCAAAAAATACTTATTGTCCTGTACCCTGATCCTTAATGCCTCATCCGTCTTTGCAAAATCACGATATGGCACACTGTAATAAGTATCTGCCTGTGCCTCAATCCCTATCGGTGACGCCCCCAGCGCGATGATCGACCTTTCCACAAGTTTAGGGTCTTTTACGCGCGCTTTTACCTCGACTTCTATCATCTGTTTTATCTCTGTGATTTCGATATATGAAATTGCATGTGTTTAAGGTTTTTCATTCTTAACGTTTGATTATTTCATAGTTATAAGTGATGTATTGAATGAGTTATGTGAATAAAATCCACAAATTATTTAAAAATCAAAACTATTTTACAGTCCCGATATTAGTGTACAGTCCCGATATTAGCAAATTCTTAAATAGCTCACCGAATATTTAAAAGAATAAATATCGCATTAATTACAGGAGATAAGTCAGCATGCGCCACATGAAGCACGATTACTGGAATGGCAAACCTATATCCCCAATCTCGTTAGGGAAAAACATGACCATTACTGATCTGGTCGATAACGTCTTTGATGGGATGGGGTATAACGCTAAGAGACTGGCAGAAGCCTGCCATCTTTTCAAGAACATGATCGATGAGAACTCCACCGTATGCCTGACTCTTGCCGGTGCGATGACTCCTGTTGGTATGGGCGGCGGTATCATCAACATGGTAGAAAATGGTTTTATTGACTGGATAGTCACAACAGGCGCGAATACCTATCATGACATGCATTTTGCTTATGGGCTGCCGGTGCACCAGGGTGATCATACAGCAGACGATAATGATCTTGCAGAGAATGATGTTGTGCGGATATATGATGTTTATATCGATATGGAGCGCACGCTTATTGCCCAGGATAAAATCGTTCAGACGCTTACCCGGAAAGCGCATGAAAAGAACAAATTCCCGGAAAAATTTTCAACTGCACATTATTATAAAGTAATTGGAGATGGCGTGATCGAGACAGCAAAAAACCCCGAAAAATCATTCATAGCATCGGCTGCAAAATACGATGTGCCTGTGTTCGTACCTGCATTCGCTGATTCTTCCATTGGGATGGACATAAGTTATCTACCTATAATCGAAGCCGCGAAAAGAGGCGCGAAAGAACTCTCACCTGCTGATTTCGTAGACCCAAGTCCCACGATGGATGCTCTTGAGAGCGCTGCGATCGTGCACTACAGCATGATAAACAATATCCAGCGCGGAGTGCTTGAAGTTGGGGGCGGTGTGCCGAAAAATTTCCTGCAGCAGACAGGCCCCATGATATCCCAGATACTCGGAATGGAATGTCCTGGTGAGAATTATGTTATTCAGGTGACCGTAGACCGTCCAGATACAGGGGGACTATCTGGAGCAACAATAAACGAGGGCAAATCATGGGGAAAGATACCGAAAGCAGGTGAAGGTAATGTTACCCCTTACATTGACGCTACTGTGGGCGTGCCGATCATCTTTGCGTACGCGCTTGAGAATTGCAGACCCAGGACACATAAAAGATATATCAGGAAATTACCTGACATAACCCGGGAGCTTGTCGAAACCGCGATGTTAAATGTCCAAGTGTAACATATAAAGGAAGATCATTCCTCTTCTTTCGTTATCCAGTAAACCGCTTTATATTTCTCAGCAAAACCGTAGATG
>CBFFLL010000200.1:0-4866 GCA_965642175.1 Candidatus Methanoperedens nitratireducens
TTAACCAGGGAAATTCCAAAAATATTTTTCGGGCAGAATACCCTTTGAAATATTGCACTGTTTCTGATACTGAAAACTTTGGTGGAATGGAGACAAACAAGTGAACATGATCTTCCATCACCTTTAGAGCTCTTATATCAAAATTTTCTTTAGACGCAACTTCATCGAAACATTTTTCACAAAAAGTTTTTATCTCATCTTTTCCAAATACGTCATGTCTATATTTCGGACTGAACACTATATGGAAACTTGATTCGCCATGGCAATGGCGATACGACTTGGTTTTCATATTTTTCTCCTCTGAGATAGACTCAGCTATATCGACTGTTTGGGGAGCGGCAACTCCCCTAACCCAATAATAATATTCTTAAAAAAGCCTTCTCTTTCAAATTTAAGAAGCAGAGTCATAAAAAAATTTTGTATTTCTGCTTAAACACCATTGAAATGTTTTACTATAATTCTTGTCTCGTTTACCTATTGCCAGTGCAAGGGGTAGATTCAACCTCTGCCTCTAAGGCAGAGGTATACTCTCCCCCTCCGTATGAAAAAATGAAATTTTTCATACAGTATCTATGAGCCAATTGGCTCATGATTAGTTAAGATCGATTAATTTTAAGAGATCAACAGGTTTTATAAAACTATCCAATAGTTTTATTATCCTCCTTTACCTTTCGGAAGGGCATGGAAATACTCGCCGACCTCGGAGGACGCCCGGGACATGACTGCCGCGGCTTCTGTAAATACTGTTATTTTAAAGGAGTAAAAGAAGTCCAGCCTTTTGGATGCCAGCATTGCATGCCATTCCAGAAAGGATGCAATTACTGCACGAAAAGCGTTAAGGAGGGGTATTCGGGTTTCAAACCGATGTCTTTGGTAGCACAGGAGATACAGCAGGCAGTCTATTTCAACAAGAACGTATCAAAGTTCAATGTCAGCGGCGGGGGGGATGTGAGCTGCTATCCTGAACTTAAGCAGCTCGTGAAGTTCCTGTCTCAGTACCAAAAGCCTATCCACCTGGGCTATACGAGCGGGAAAGGGCTTAACAGGGAAGATGCGCTTTTCTTTATCGACCACGGGGTGAACGAGGTCACGTTCACTGTTTTTGCCACAGACCCGGAACTGCGACGCATTTACATGAATGACAAAACGCCTGAGGATTCTCTCGATGCGCTTCGCGTCCTTGCGGAAAAATGCACCGTGTACGCGGCAGCCGTGCTCATTCCCGGCGTGAACGACGGCGATGTGCTCCTGAAAACGTGCGCAGATCTTGAGGAAATGGGCGTGAAAGGGCTCATCCTTATGCGCTTTGCAAATGCTCCTGAACAGGGTATAATCCTGAACAACGCTCCCGTAATAGAAGGGGTCGTGACCCATTCGATTTCCGAGTTCAGGGCGATAGTTGATGATATTCAAAGCAGGTTCAAATTCCGCGTCACGGGAACGCCGCTATATGACCCTGAGACAGGTGCACCTTTTGATATAAGGAATGAACCTGAAGCGCTCCTAAAACTGCCAAAAATAACAAAAGAAGCCACCATTATTACAGGTGAAGTGGCAGCACCCCTGTTACAGGAGATATTCGATAAGCTGGGCGGTCTCGTTAATGTCGTGCCTGTGAAAAAGGATATCGGCTGCCTTATAACAATTGATGATATCATGGAGCTTGACCTGTCGCAGATAAAAGAGACCGTCTTCTTCCCCGGAAGAGCGTTCGTACACGACCCGGAAATAAAGAAAATACTGGCAGCAGACGGGATAGAAAGGCTTGTGCGCCGGGGTCCTGACCTTCTCACTGTAGATGGGGAGATGAGCATCTCGATGACGAAGGAAGAAGTCATTGCCATTGAGACAAAGGCTTTCTCTGAATTTATCCAGACTATAAACGTGCTTGGAACCGTTCCAAATAAATAGCTCAGTCTTTAATATCTTTCTCGTGCGGCGTTACGCACACACTGCATTCTTCCCCGGTCTCGGAATCCATCGCCCTTGTGCCTTCAGCCAGCACCGCGGCATTGGACAGCGTGCCGGCGATAAGTATTGCGTCAAATATCTCATCTTTAGTCACCCCGAGCCTCTGCGCAACACGGATATGCATCTTGAGGCAGTGAGGGCATTTCAGCGCTGCCGATACGCCAATGGATATAAGCTCTATGGTCTTTGCATCAAGGCGTTTGAATTCGCGGATTATGGAATTATCATAAAGGATCTTCGTGACTAGCAGTTGGGGCTTCTGCTTCATGAAATTAAGGATGTATGGAATTTCCCCGTATGCCTTTTCAACCTCCTTCAGGAGCTCTTCCGCTGCATCCTCGGGTTCTTTTTGCAGTATCTTCTCTATCTTTTTTAATTCCATAGCTTTTAAAACAAATTAAATTCGATAGTAAATAAAGATTTGTATTTTGCGTGGGTGTATGTAGAGTTCTGATATTACGCGCATACTATTGAAACTAAGAAGGAGTATCAAGAACTTTAATTTCGGTAATAATCGAGTGGATCCATAAACTTTAAATACTATGTTCGTATACATACGAACTAATAGTGGGCAGTAAAACTTTTTTACACCACCACAATCCCCACTGCCCACTATACTCCTTAATCTCCATTTGAAATAGAGGTCGAATCATTTAAAACTTTTTTTAATGTGAAATAATGGTCAGTAAATGGGGCTACTCATGACATTAATGTTAACACAATCGAAATGCATAGGACTGAACGATTGATTAAAAACCACCTCATAATTATGAGAATTACAATTTATTTCTCCAATAGAAATAATGGGGTTGAATAATTACTCATAAAATAAAATCTCCCCGATGCATACCGCGCATATCAGGGCATTCGGTCGCTGTAATAAGCACAGGTTTTGTTTGATTCGTCATAAATAATTTATAATTTTTTTCCAATATAATACAGGCGATTGAAATCCACTATTATTTTTCCTTCTTCTGATTCCTTATTGATCTCTTCTTTCACATAATTATTAAAAGAATTAATATAATCATCATCGATCTCGATATCATAGTATTTTTTCCCTGTATATCCATTTGCAGCGCCAGAAATATAAATATTGAAAGCTTCTTCTATAGAGTATTGGGTCATTTCATGTTCTATTTCAATATAATTCATTGGTCATCGTTTAAGACCACCATTCCTCTCTGAATCGTTCTCTATTGACATGAGGATCAAGTGCCTGGCTCTGATAAACATTCATGACTGTCTCAAAAGTTCTTTCAACTCCACAATATCGAAGTATAAGAGTAAGCTGATCACTTGCATTTTCAGTGAAAATCGTACTCCATCTCAACTGAGTATATCGGACCATCTTCTCTTTAGGACTATGCTTTCGAACAATATTGTATATTCGTCTACTTATTAAAAGCGTGAGAATCGAAATCCAGATATAAGCTTCTATGATATGCGGTTTCTTTGTATTTATAACATCAAGATCATATCTGCTTTTCAGTTCTTTAAATACCAATTCAATATCCCATCTCGCTCCATAGAGTTTCGCAATATCTTCCGGGCCTAAAATCTCTGGAGAAATATCTGTGAGATAAATATGGTATTTTTCCTCATCTACATTGTAAACCGCTATCAATCGGAACCTTTCAGTATCCATTCTAGTCTTACTTTTGCCATTATAATTCGGTCTCTTGAAAGGAATCTCAACTTCAACATCAAGCACTTCTCCCTTTAACTTTGGTAGAATTTCATTGAGGTGTTTTCCTTTTACATCAATACTGTTACCGAGGCATGTGTTATTCGCATCAATGATGAGAGGATTGACATTTCCTTTCAATCGTGATACAAAAGAACCACCATGTTGTTTGATCTTTGAAAATAGTAGATGTTTATAGAAACCAAGATCGATAAGCAGTATTCTATCTTTTATCCATGGACCTATCCGCAAAGTTTTCAATTCGCTCGTTCGTTCAGGATAAATTCCGATACTTTTTGGGCTATTTGCCACTGCACTTACCAGCATTCCAACCTTAACGCCTGCTGCTACTGTTTTGGAACGAGCTGCTGGCCATTTTTTAGCAAGGGACTCATGCAATCTTATTATTGTACTGTCCTGAATCAACACATCTTTAAATTTGGTGAGTTTTTCATTAAGTACTTTATTTTGTTCCAGTGCAAATTGTTCAATAACATGAGTTACACAGAGTTTTAAGAATTCGCCAAGTTCAGGGGTGAATCTCATATACCAACTGCTGTAGGCCAGTTTTTTCTTAGATTCTTTTTCATACTTCCGCTTCATATTCGCAAGATTTCGTGGAAGATGGGGGCCGAAACTAAAGACAAGAACCCATAATATTACGAATGCTTCGATTTTTCTCTCTCTTTCGATCAGACCTGAGATTTTTGCTGCATATTTTAACCATTCTTTGGGTAATAATGTACATAGATCTTTTTCAATCACATCTGGTTCATAAGATTGATTTTTAGTGATGGGTTTTTTGTCCTTTTTCATGCTCTATATCCTCTTTCTAATTTTAACACAATAAAATTAGAATTTTTAAGTGATATATGCATGCATGAGACTTAAATGCTTCGATACATAACGTTTATTTCTACTGGAAAAGGAGATTTTTAATAAAAAAAGACTGAAATTAATTATTTGATATTTTATAATTTTAAATATTAAATAAAGTACCTTGGTTGATACTCAATAGACTAAAATTAAATCAATATTTATAAAAAACTAGAAATTATTTATAAAACGATATTGGTAGAGCAAGTCAAACCCCTTAACCGATGACCAATGAATATAATTCGTCTTCATGGGTGTTCGGTTAAGCCATCCATGTATCCATAACCAATACAAGAAATGTCACTGTCGTAGGAATACTGGAATACACAGGT
>CBFFLL010000201.1:0-4865 GCA_965642175.1 Candidatus Methanoperedens nitratireducens
GTTTCGGTCTGGAGAACCCGCAGGGTTTCGGCAATGATGAACGCAGATTTGTTATCTGGAAACGACATATTTCGACCCAATTTTGTTGATCCGTGTGCATCCGCGTCATCCGCGCAATCCGCGTTCCCATAGTTTATTCCCCCGCCAGCATCCTCCCCACAACCACTCGGATCAACCTCTCGCTGTCCGCCTGCGAGCGCATGAGTCCGGATTCAAGCTTATCGCAGAGGGACATGAGCTGGTTTCAAACAACAGTATCTCATTTGTCAGCAGCCGTATCTTCAGCCTTAGCTTCAATCAGCTCAATTAGACCCAAGCTTTGTGTATTTTTTCTCACCATTTTCAAGGAGGAAAATGTTTTGTGTGGTTTTTAAAAAAACATGCACAAACTTTATAAACAATCGAGGTTATGTATAATATTGACAAAACCATAGGAAGTAACTGATATGACACTCAATCGTGAAAACCAGAACTACCTAAGGGAAATATTCCAAACCCGCCTGACATTTGACCCCTTAGAACGAAAATTATATGGGCACGATATCGCTGCCATTCCAAATCTTGTAAAACCGCTTATAGGGAATACCACACCTGATGCAGTTATCCAGCCTGAGACTGAAGAAGAACTCATCGAGCTCGTAAACTGGGCTCGCATGAAAAAGATACCGCTGACACCACGCGGTAAATCAACATCAGGTTACGGGGGAGCAATTCCCGTCAAAAAAGGCATAGTTGTCGATTTCTACCATATGAAGGGTGTGCTGAACGTCGATAAAGATAAACTAACCGCTACAGTGCAGCCCGGTATCTCATGGGAACAGCTTGACCGCAAACTTGCAGCTCACGGGATGACGCTCCGGCTTTATCCCACGAGCTACCCTTCGTCCACAGTGGGAGGATGGCTGGCTCAGGGAGGAGCAGGCATAGGAAGCTACGAATACGGTTATTTCAGGGAAAACGTATTATCAGCAAGGCTGGTACTACCCACTGGCGAAATTCGTAAATTTTCTGGAGAAGACCTCGCTCTTGTTTCTGAGGCAGAAGGGATAACCGGACTAATCAGTCAGGTAACCCTGCGATTGCAGAAACTGGAAGATATAGACACAGCTGCTTTAGCTTGTCCAGATGCCAGGGACCTCCAGAATCTTGTAAAATCTATCATTGATGCAAAGCTTCCCATCTGGTCTATGGTATTCATCAACCCGCGCATGGCAGAAATGAAGAACCGCTCTCCTATGATGGAACATGCCGGCCACCCTGTAGAGAAGCGTGTGCTCCTGCCTGCAGCATATGTGCTTTCTCTGGCTTTCAGAAAAAAGGACGGTAACGCTCTACGCAGTGCACTGTCTGAAATGATCAAGGTCTGCGAGGCAGAGATATTGAGCGACCGCATCGCGAAACATGAATGGGAGAACCGGTTCAAACTAATGGTAGTTAAGCGTCTTGGACCATCTCTTGTTCCGGCTGAAGTTATCATACCACTATCCTCCCTGGGGGATGTGATGGCAGATATTGAACGAAAAGTCGACCAGCCAGTCGTGAAGGAAGGTGTCATAATCCTCAACGGCGTAAATGGCGTTCCTGAAGTTGTTATACTTGGGTTTATTCCTGCCGACCAGCGTAAGTTCAGCTACAATTTCGTGTTCGGTCTTGTCCTCACTATCATGAAGATCGCAGAGGTGCACGGCGGAAGACCTTATGCGACTGGTTTATATTTCTCAATGAAAGCGGACAAAGTACTGGGTAAAGAAAAAGCCGGTAATTTACGATCATATAAAGCCAGGATCGACCCGAGGGGATTTATGAACCCAGGCAAGGTCATAGGAGGCGGACTCATGGGACTGGCAATGCATGCTGCCGGAGCGATCGAGCCGCTGATACGCCCGTTCGGTAACTACGTGACAACGCGCATTGGTGAACGTCCTGAAGAAAAGATCTGCGACATCCCTGCTGACGTGGCATGGTATGCTTATAGCTGCTCACAGTGCGGTTACTGCATTGACGAGTGCGACCAGTTCTACGGACGCGGCTGGGAAAGCCAGAGCCCGCGCGGGAAGTGGTACTGGCTTCGTGAGTACATGGAAGGGCGCGCAGAATGGGACCAGAAGGTGGTGGACACGTTCCTTGTGTGTACCACATGCGAGATGTGCGATCGCCGCTGTTCCGCCGCGCTGCCCATCGAACCCTCATGGATGAAACTGAGAGGCAAACTTATCAACGAAGAGAAAAGAATGACCTTCCCACCCTTTGTGATGATGGCAGAAGCGCTGCGCTCAGAGGGAGATATCTGGGCTGGCTACAGGAAAGACCGGGCTGACTGGTTCCCACAAGATCTCCTTGAAAAACACGGTCCGCGCCACAGGTCAAAGAACGTCTATTTTGCAGGCTGTACAGCAAGCTACGTCGAAAAGGATATTGGAATGGCAAGCGTGCGTCTACTTGACGAGGCTGGCGTTGACTTCACATATCTTGGCGAGAAAGAGAACTGCTGCGCCACTCCAGTGCTTGTGGCAGGCAAATGGGACCTGTTCGCCGAGACGATGAAAAAGAACATCGCTGCGGTAAAAGCCGCTGGCGCCGATACTGTGATAAGTTCTTGCCCCGCATGCGACATGATGTGGCGGCAGGTCTACCCAGAATGGGCGAAGAAACTTGGCATCGAGTATGGTATTACGGCAAAGCATTACAGTGAAATCGTTTCTGAAAAACTGAAATCAGGTGAATTCAGTTTCCCAGCAAAAGCTGGAAAGCCGGTCACAGTTACCTGGCACGATTCATGTCATATAGGCAGGGCGTCCGGGGTATATGAACCTCCAAGGGATGTGATAAAGGCAATCCCGAACGTGAAATTCGTGGAGATGAGTTCTAATCACGAAAAGGCGCACTGTTGCGGCTCTGTGCTCACGCTGATAAAGGAGCCGGATGTTGCTGCCAAAATAGGGAAGATACGTCTTGACGAGGCTGTGGAAGCAGGTGCGGAAAAGGTGCTTGCACTGTGCCCCTGCTGCCAGTTCCAGCTCAGGGTAAGCAGGGATAAGAAGAACGTGCCCGTGGAAGTCGTGGACCTGGCAAGGTTCGCAGCATCCTCGCTTGGCTATGAATTCCCTGACCCGAACCCTGAAGTTCAGGCGCAATGGGCAGTATTTGAAGCTTTTGTCACGCTTATGACCCCGAAGGGCTTTGCAGGCCTGATGGGCACCATGTTCCCGGAGCTTATCGATTCCATGCCTTACGGTATGGGAAAGATGATGCGCGTGATGGGCAAAGTGCCCGGGGCGCTAACGCTTATGAAGCCCATGTTCCCGGTGCTGTTCCCCATCCTGCTTCCCATGATGATGCCAAAGGTCATGCCAGTGATGCTTGAAAGGGTGAAAGAGAGGATCCCCATGCCTGACTACATGGCAGAGCAGATGCCTGAATTGATGCCAAAGGTGATGGATAACCTGATGCCGCATATGATCAACGATCTGGTACCACTGGTTACACAGCCGATGATAGATCATCTTAAGAAGCGGTGATTATTATGGTTGATTGTTATAGTGCGTTAAAAAACCTTATCTGTAGAACTTCTTAATATTCTTCACCATCGAATCAAGAAGTGTTGGAAGATCTATCATCTTTTCAGCTTCTGCAACTTCCCAGAGTTTCGCAGCAGTCGAAGGATATTCCGGCACCGCCAGGCAGCATGTCGCCGGCTTTGTTGAAGTTTCGAATGTGCCAATTCTACGCGCCATGTCAGTGATCTCAAGCTTATCTAACCCGATCAGTGGATGATATATTGGATATTCCAAGCCAAACGTTTCTGCAAGCATGTTCTGGGAAGTCTGTGACGCTACCTGACCGAGTGAGGAGCCCGTGATTATTCCGTGAGCGCCTTCGATCTTTAACACTTCGGAGGCGATGCGGTACATCATCCGCCTGCACATCACACAGTTTAGCCTGTTATTGCAGTTTGAAATGAAAGCAAGAAGATTCTCTCCATGCGGCGCCTCGTATATGGTGAATTTTTTCTGAGGCGACCATTTCTGGAGCACATCGATGCACTGCATGGCTCTCTCGCGCGTGGTTTCATCAGAGAAAGGCTCATTATTCAGGTAGAGTGGAATTATTTCACAGCCGCGCTTCATTAAAAGCCATGCAGCTACTGGCGAGTCTATACCGCCTGAAATCAATGCCACCATTTTACCCTGTGTACCCAGTGGAAGTCCGCCCACGCCTTTTAAATAACCAGTGAACACATATCCTTTATTCTGCCTTATTTCTACGAATATTTCAACATCAGGTTTTTCAAGATCGACAGTTATGTTTTTTTCTCCGCCCTGATCTACCGCATTCCCACATGCAACAGCAACATCACGCGAGGTAAAATCATGGTTCCCAGCTCGCCTCGACCTGATAGCGAAAGACTGTTCGTCCTTAATTATGTCATCCGCAAGAATCGCGCAAACCTGCGCCGCCGACTCAAGTGTGGGTTCGCAGGTATAAGCCAGGCTTGCCGAGACCACGCCAAAGACTTTGACCGCGCTTTTAAGGGCATTGGGGTCATCAGAGTGGATGAATATCCTGCCCATTTCACGGGATATGCCGGTATATGAGCTTCCGTCAGCATTGAGCATTGCCTTCAGGTTTTTCACAAGTACGGCCTCATACATTGCCCTGACTCTTTTGCTTTTCAGGGCGAGTTCATCGTAACGTACTAAGATTATATCATGATTTTTCAATACTTTTTCACCTTTTATTTATAATTGGCTTTTTTCTTGTATTTTCCTTCGAAGATGATGTTTTTTCGTATAACTTTAACTGATATTTTTATAAGCCTACCGTTTCACTTTTGGCTTTATTCTATATTTAGCCGAGAACTGAAT
>CBFFLL010000202.1:0-4784 GCA_965642175.1 Candidatus Methanoperedens nitratireducens
CCCAGTGGAAATGATAAGCTAGAAAGGCTACCTCTTCGTGGAGGCGGTCGAGTGGGTAGCCGATTATTCCCCCTCAAATTGCACCTCTATATCGAACTTATGCTCGCATTTCGGACAAACGGCCTTCAATGTATTTGATCCATTTTGATTGATCCTTGTATACATTTCCTGAAGATATGTAAAATCCCCGGAAAAAAGACTTTCTATAACCTTTGGAGTTATCATTTTCAAATTTCCAAGGCCGGTTACCACTCTGGAAAGGAGGATAACGGTCAGATAAGCCGGATTACCCTGAACCCTTGGATCCTTCATGGGCAGAATCTCGTCCCCGGCCGTTGAAAGCCTCATCTTTCCGTTTTTATGAAGATTACCATCTTCATCCACATATCCTCTGGGCAGAATAAAGTCGTATTCAGTTTGTAGTACGCCCATTTTATCTCCTGATATCTAATTTATTTTGTTCTTTTTACTCCTTCGTGCACGATCTCCAGCGTCTCTATGACCACTTCATTGGCTTTTGCGCTGAACCCCGACGATGAATACTTCGTAGGCCACGCATCCATTATATCCCATTGTGCCTTTTCATTATTTTCCTCATCAACCAATATCAGAGATATGCTTTTTCTTGCTTTTACTGCACCTGAATCCTCAACAAGCTTTCTCCATTCATATAGAGCCATTGAATCGATAAGTCCTTTCTTAAGAGTTATATTTCCATACTTAGTTAGACCTGAAAGCTTTCTCTGAAAAGTTGGATCATTACCTTCCCTGTAGTCAACCGGATCTGTGGTTGTATCTGGTATTGTTGCTTCTGCAAAACCGCCTGTCACCTGAATTCCATCGATCACAACTTTGAATCTAAAATTTCTATACGGATCGTTTCGATCTGCCATATTATATTCCTCCTTTAATTAATTTTTATTTTGCCAGCGTTTTCTGACTTATTCTTATTATTACAAATTCAGCGGGCCTGACCGGTGCTACGCCCACTTCTATGATCAACTGCCCCACATTTCTCACTTCTTCAGGGTTGTTCTCTGCGTCGACTTTGACATAGAATGCCTCTTCCGGCGTATTTCCAAATAATGCGCCGCTTCTCCATACCATCAAGAGAAATGCTGTAATATTCCTTATCACAGATCCCCACAGAGAAGGTGAGTTGGGTTCAAAGACCACCCATTGAGATGCAAGATCAATTGATTTCTCAAGATACAGGAAAAGCCTTCTGATATTAATATATTTCCATTCGGGGTCTGCTGAAAGCGTTCTTGCTCCCCATATGCAGATCCCTGAAGCAGGGAACTTGCGAATTACATTTATCCCTATTGGATTTAGTATATCGTGTTCTGCTTTTGTTATGATCCTTTCTATACCATTCGCCGAATCAATGTATCCATCTGGTGTCCCTGCCGGAGCTTTGTGGACGCCCCTCACGGTATCTACATGCGAAAAAGTTCCTGCTGCGGCGCCTGAGGGAGGGACTGAATATCTTGGATTACCTGTCACTGGATCATTTATGAGAAGCCAGGGATAATATAATGCTCCGAAGGATGTATTAAATCCATTGCCTGCATAGTCTCCAGTTCCATTTCTGAAATCAACCGCTTCCATGGGTGTGATATCACTTGGAGGATCTGCGATGAAGAAGCAATCCTTTCTACTCTGGCAATAATTGAATCCCTCCAGCATTGCATTCCTGTCCCCGCATTTATCAGGGATAGCAACGATATTGATATCAACAGGATCAAATGCGTGAAGACCATTTTGCGCGGATGAATCGCCTATGAAATCTGCCAGCTTCAGCGTAGATTCTTTCAATTTCTATGCCTTCATTGCCATTCTTAAGATATATTATTTGATCCTCAGGTATTTCACCTGAACCATGTATTGTTCCTTTTTTCCAGGTATCCTTTTCCACTTTGATATATGAGGAAATTCCATTTATCCTGTCCTCAACCTCCTCGATAGTAAGGTTTTCATATGATTCTACGATATCATATTCTGTCTTGGCAGCAGGTTCATACTTGTTTTTTTCTTTTTCAATCTTCACGATCAAATTGAATTTCTTTTCCTCAGGTTTGGTTATTTTTGTTTCGACACTTATTTTATTACCCCATTTCCCTTCAGAAAATGCCCAAACCAATATCGTTTCTTTTTTTGATGCATCCAGCAGGACTTCCTTTGAATGTCTTGCGGTCTTACTTTTTGCATCAGTAATATTATCATAGTGGCAGGTTCTTACGATAAAGCATCTTGTTCCGCCTTCTTTAAAGAATTGATTAACGGAATATGCCAGATAATAATTTGGAATAAAATTCCCAAATATTTTCACGAACTGAGTCCAGTTGGGGATCAGGACTGCCTGTCCTATAGGTCCTTTTTCTGCTATACCGACAAAGGCACCTGTCGATGTTCCCACACCTTCGATTGGTTTTACACCAGAGGATACTTCTTCAACGTATACTCCTGGTGATAGATATTCACTCATATTATTCCTCCATTTATATTTTATTATTTCTTTCTTTTAACATAACTTGTTTTTTTTCGTTCCTGGATACTTGGCTCAGTTTCACTTTCAGGTTGTCCGGATTCCGGTGATTCTTCTGATTCGGCCTCTGTTCCTGGAACTTCAGGATGAACTGTTTCTCCAGTTTCAGAACCTGATTCCGTTTTTTCTACAGATTCAGATACTTCTTCCTCAGATGATTCAGCTTTTTTAGGTTTCCACTTTCTTTCTGGTTTATCCTCTTTTTGAGATTCGAGAATAATCTTTCCACTTCCAAGAAGATTCTGCAGATGTGTCGACGAAAAATCATCTTCAGATACAACAGCTGTGCCTTTTCCCAGAAGCTCAAGTGTTCCACTTTTTAAATTAATTGTTAATCTCTGGTTTAGCTTATTTCTAATTTCAACCATAACTCCTCCCTCGTTCAATTTATTTTCTTTTCACTTTGAATTCCACAAGGATTTTTTTTAAGAGATTTTTTTTTCTCAAATCATATATTGCCCCCTTTTCCTGAGAAATAATTCAACAAAAGGTTCTCCTGGTTTGACAGATTCAGTATCAATAAGAAAATCTTCCTGTTGGTAGAACTTCCCACCTGCTGTAAGTTGATATTCCCCTTCAGGGAGATCCATGAAAAAAAAATACCCTGTTCTGTGCCTGACAGGCTGCCTCTTCAAGCCCTGAGCCAATAAGAACACTTCACCAGTTACTCTTTTGTCAGGGGTTGAATCATCTTTCAGCAATACACCCAGGCTTAGAACCGATTTGATGGTTTCTTGACACTTCTTCATACTGCACCCAGTTCATGAATATCGATTATTTTTTCCATAACACGTTTGATCAAAACAGGCGGTTTCTCGGATGGGACCCGAACAGGCGACAGGATGTACGAGAGTGAAAGCTTGAAGGCTTTATTAGGGAATCTTTCCCAGAGCTTGTTTATTTCCTCGAAGGTTATATTGTTTGGAATAATTCGTATCTCATCATTTCCACTTCCTTTGAGAGCGCCCTTTAAAAGTTCTTTTTTCAAAACAGGATTATCATAGAATACCTGCATGAGTTTTTCGATTATTATAAGCTCAGTCTCCCGATTTTTTGCATATGGTGTGAATAGATAATGAAGATCAATGAAGAGCGGCGGGCGCCGCATCCTGTCAAGGCCTATATACTCTGCTTCAGTATTCCTGAGGTAGCTGTTCTCAACTATCTGGTACAGGAAAATTGAAAGCGTTGTATTTGAGTTTGGTTCAATATCTGCTGGTGAATCAAGAACGATCGCATTTTGCGGAAGTTCATCGATATTTTTCTGTATGATATTGCGCAGCGAATCGCCAATGTCTAATAGGATCGCCATTATTGCCCCATATCTATAAGTCCATAATATTGTTCAAAGTCGGATTTCAGGAACGGTTTCCCGACCTTTTGATATTCTCTCCTTGCCGCATGCATAATATGATGCATATCAATTTCTCCTGAGTTCTCTGCTGCATAGAATGCTGCTGAAAGGGCCATATTCTTGATATTCCCACCTGCAAGTTTTATTTTCTCTGATAGGAATTTGTAGTCAATATCCCCTGCAAGAGGGGATTCTTTCGGGAATATGCCAGTCCATATCAATTTCCTCTGTATCTCATCCGGGAAGGGGAACTCGATCACGATCTGCATCCTGCGCAAAAATGCGTCATCGATATTCTTGCCCAGGTTCGTGGCAAGCATCACCACTCCATCATATTCTTCCATTTTCTGGAGGAGATATCCGATCTCTATGTTAGCATACCTGTCATGCGCGTCTTTTACTTCTGAACGTTTGCCGAAAAGGGCGTCAGCCTCATCGAAGAACAGGATTGCATTGCTTGTCTCGGCTTCTTTGAAGATCTTACTCAGGTTCTTTTCTGTTTCTCCAATATATTTACTGACAATGTTTGATAGATCGATCTTATAAATATCAAGTTGTGTTTCCCTGGCTATGATCTCGGCAGCCATGGTTTTGCCTGTGCCTGAAGGTCCTGAGAAAAGAATGTTCAATCCTTTCCCCAGAGATAGCTTCCTGTCAAAACCCCAGTCTGAATACACCACTCCCCTATATTTTATATGTCCTGCCACTTCTTTTAATTGATCTTTTGAATCCTTCGGGAGGACTATATCTTCCCAGGTATAGCGGGGCTGGATCTTTCTTGCCATTGCAGATATGGTGTTTCCTGACTGAGCCCTGCATCCCTGATACAGGTCCTCCATGGATAACTCGTCTTTGCCCTTTGCCCTGGCAGCATTTTGTGCC
>CBFFLL010000203.1:0-4768 GCA_965642175.1 Candidatus Methanoperedens nitratireducens
TTTCCATCTCTTCGCTATTGCACAGCCCGAATAATACGGTCTTCTCAAACAGGTTCTTATCAAGACCTTCCCATCTTTTTTTTCGGTACATCCTTTTTTCGATTTCCAATCTATCCCCGAATTTCAACATAAAACGCATTACAAAATCGTATTCTTCGCGTGATGTGGGATTGCCAAGGATCTCAAGGATTTTCTTATATAAATCCGAACCTGAATCGCATCGTTTTTTTATCTCTTCGATCGAAGAATCATGATCAAGTCCTGCTATCTCATAAAGATCAGGCATCCCGTTTATATAAAAATCCATATAAGTTTTATAACGGGGCAATAATGGTCTCATCCTGAAGAATTCTTTTTCTGCGTTTATGCGAAGGGAATGTATCTGGATCATCTCGTTCTTTTCCATTGGAGGCATGCACTTTGTCATCTGCTCAAATACAAAAAGCAGCTCATCGTACTCTTTTTGAAGCTTCGGATCGCTCAAGACATCCAGAGCTTCATCGATGATATCCTGGTGAAAACTTGAAAATGCTGATTTCAGGTCATATGCCTTCTTAACTTCATCTTTTCCACTTCCCTTTAGGACTCCAAGCACGCAATAGAAGGTGGGAGCTCCGCCAAGAAGTTCGTCCGTCCATTCAGGATGCTTTTCCTCAAAGCGTTCGAATTTATTAAGGAACCTGCCAACCCTGTGCGCATCCATATGGACCCCACCTACTTTCCAGTAGGGATCATCTTCGATAGATATCTCTTTTATGACCTCAGGAAGCCTGTCTTCATGTGGTTTTTTCTTATGCTTGCTCATTTTTGTCTGATTTCTAAAGCGCTGCCCCATGTTATTTTTGTTTCAGAGATACGTTGAGTATCCTTAAGCTCGATATCATCAAAGAAAATGTTATCAGTTCCACACATCAAACCTTTTTGTTCCAGTTCTGTTTTTAAACTCATTACGTTTTGTCCCGGATTCAGGTATAGAGTTAAAGCGTCACGGGTTGAGATGTTGTTTACACTTACTTCAATACTTTCCTGACCGAACAATTTTTTCATCCATTTGTTTTTTTCCTTTTTCGAAAGCCTGCTTCGGGCTTCCATTTTCACTGACCTCTGATTGCCAGATACCTTTTCAACAGCAGTAACATTCAGTATTCCGAATTCTTTTCCTACTTCAAAACTTACATCCACCCGATCCAGGAATGCAGGCATGGGCTCAACAGATATGAAAAAATCACCAAGATGCTCATTGTCTTTCGCCATCTCCTCTTCTCCCTGGTAAACCTCGATCCTGACCTCATTAGTAAAATCTGCAGCATTGGTATAATTTCCCGTACGTATGATGGGTATCTTGGTGTTGCGCTCCAGGATCTTATTTACTGTGCCGTCAGCCACCAATACTCCTAGGGAACTTGAGATCACATCGCTTATTTCAACGTTCTTAGCTATCATTGATTTTTCTTTTCCATATTCCATACCCGCAACTGCTGCGCCCAGCGCGACAGCTTCATAGGGGTCGGGACCTTTTACAGGTTCTTTCCCGAAATACTGCGTCACAAAGTCATGGACAGCCGGGATCAGGGTAGTTCCTCCCACAAGCAGAATGTCATCGATCTCATTTTTCTCAAGCGAAGCATCATCCAGCGCCTGTTCGATCGGTTTTTTTGTGCGTTCGATAAGGTCTGCTATCATCCCATTAAGCTGTATGCGCGTTAGAACCGTGTTAAAAGGCGCTTTGTTCGCTGCAAAAGGAATGCTGATCATTGTGCTTTCATTGCAGGATAGCGCGATTTTTGCCTCTTCAGAAGTTTCACGGATGGTTGCCAGGAGCGAAAGATCTTTTTTCACATCGATCCCGAGCTGTTCATACGCTTTTTTACTCAAATATTCCAGGATACGCGCATCAATATCATCTCCACCGAGCCTGTGCTCGCCTGCGCTTGCGTCCACATCGAAGAATCCTGATGAAATGGATAATATGGATACATCAAATGTCCCCCCACCAAAATCATATACAAGAACCTTCCTGTCCCTGTCTTCCCTTATCCCGTATGCAAGCGCTGCCGCAGTGGGTTCATTTATCATTCTCAGAACATTCAGACCTGCGATCTCTGCCGCATCCTTGATGGACTGTCTCTGGCTATCTGAGTAATTTGCCGGAACCGATACCACGATATCATTAAAGGTCTTACCAAGCCTGATTTTTGCATCATCAGCAAGTTTTTTGAATATTTGAGCGCCTATATATTCTGGCGGGAATTTATGGCGCCCTATCTTTTTCTTGAAATCAGTTCCCATTTCTCTTTTGATTGAAACGACCGTATTTTCAGGATACACTATCATGTTCCTTTTTGCTAATTCACCCACTACCGCTTCGTCCTCGTTTTTAAAATAAACGATAGATGGCGTTATCTTCTTTCCTTCATTGTTCTCAATGATCGTTGGCTCATCAAGCAGCAAATATGCCATTTTAGAGTTAGTGGTTCCGAAATCGATTCCAATTATATTTTTATCCATTCTTGTCGACCTCTTTTATTTTATATCCATGGGATCTTATCGAATTTTTCTTTTTGTATGAATTGTTTATCTTCAGTTTCTGTATCCATTTCATAGATAGAATTTCTCAAAGATTCCAGTTCCCTTGAAATTTCTGCAATATTTTGCTTTCGTTCTACTTCTAATTCATATGTTTGTTTCGCTTTTGTCTCAAGTTCACGAATAGAATTGCTCAGAGATTCCAAATCAATTGATATCTTATCTATTTTTTCTTTTTGAACGCGCTCCATTTCATCTATTCTCTTATTCATCTCTGAAACTTGCGGTTTTTCCCTTTTTATCAGACCTGTGAGGCGATCCCAAAATCCTTTTTTGATCATTTTTTGCTCTACCGGATTTTTTGAGACGATGACTTCAGCAGGGCGGACTATATTATTTTCAAATAGATACCCTTTCCTTGCAACCTGAAATATGGAGTTCTGAGGATATTTTGTGCCGTATTCCAATCCTACAGCTATATGCCTTGTTTCATCGAATATATCTCCTGCTCCGGGTTCTATAGGTGTGAGACCTGAGGCATAAAGCATCTGGTCATAAATTGCCTCTATGTTCTTGCGGATGTTATCGGAATAATTTTTCATCATTTCGCATGTTTGCTCATTGTCCGATCCAGAAATTCGTGTCAATGAATCTGCGACTACGAGCAATTTTTTGGATAAGTCCGCCTTTATTTCAATTCTTTTTTTCTCTTCATTTTTTCTACTGACTTCAATATAATCTTTGAATTCCTGTTTTAATTTATTGTACTGGGATTCGAATTTATCGGCCTTTTTTCTAATATCATCTAGATTTTCCTGTTCCATCACTACCGGAATAATTGTAATTACCGCAAGTTGAATATAGTTTTCCCTTGAACTCAAAATGAACCGAAAGGAACAGCTCAAGCTTCCCTATCGAGGCATTATATTCGGTCTGTAACTTCTCTTTCAGCTCTCTCCTCGTGGGGTCATAGCCATCCTTCAGCTTCTTCCTGTTCCTCACCAGCGCAGGAAGCCACACGATCTCGGTTTCTCAGAAAGGGGCGCGCGCCCAGGAATACAGAGTACAGCGCCTTTACCTGCTCCACGAGCGCGGCGCGGTTGGGTGTGGTGAAGGAGATGCGGCGGACGCTTGAAAGCTGTAATATGCTTCCAATAGCCCTTTGTGGTATATGCCGGAATACGCCATCAAGAACAACCGTTGCATCTTTTAAATTCATGTTATTTATATTTATTGAAATTTTTAATTAAATCTTCAAATGATCTGGGCTTATACTTCTCAAAACTTTCCTCGTCAACAAAAATCCAATCATAGTTAATATCGGATTGTACGGCTTTAATATCCTCACACCACTGCTTTAATCTCTCGATTTTTAAAGGAACATCTAAATCTTCCAGCCCTTTAGTTTCGATTATATAGAATTCCTTTTCCGATTTTTTTACAATAAAATCAGGAAGATAATTAGATATTTCTCCTTTATTAGTTATATAATCAATTTTGAATTGAATTGCGAAATAATTTTTTACATAACTAATAATATCTTGACACTGTTCAAGATATTGGGCAAACCGAAGTTCTAAATCACTATCGCCTATGATTTTATTAAAGACACTTTTATTGGGTATCAAATAACCCTGCTCTTTGGCGACAAAAGGACGGCATTTACTGACCAGAATATTCTCTCGAATTTCTGCTTTTCCTCTATCCGATATAGTCAGTTCGTTTATTTTTTTCTCAAAAGTTTCAATGATGGTTTTAGTTGCCTGAAGTTCAGATAGATTTCTTAAAACATTCAAATCATCAAGGTCAACCTTTGTTTCAAACAAATAATCTTTAATAAACAATTTAATTTTTTCATAAAGTATGTCATAACCGCTTACAAGTCTTAAATCTTTCATTACGACCTGGGCAAAATACCCTATAATGCTTTGATGATTAGCAACAAAATTACTATCAAGCTCGGTCTTATGTGAAATTTTATTGGTAGTAATATCTTTGAATATTATTTCTCTTTTTTCCTCTTCACTAAACTGTATAATCTTAATTTTATTTATATTAAAATTTGAAGGATCGAGTTCAGATAAATTTTTATACTCCCTAAATATTCTGGGCGTCAATACCGGTATTTGAATATCCAATTCACCAATATTTTTTCGGGAATTATCTCTATCAACCTCTATTACTATGGGAGCTTTTGGAGCGGTACCTTCGCCCATTTCCCTGCGCTCAATAATGACACCTT
>CBFFLL010000204.1:0-4691 GCA_965642175.1 Candidatus Methanoperedens nitratireducens
CACTCAGACACCAATCAACTTATTAAAATTCAACAACACGAATTGAAACGGTCACATAAAATCTCTTCCTTTATATAGGTAAAGTTCCCAAGAATAAAGTCAAATCACAGATAAATCCCCTGTGAATCAACCACGACTAATGCAACCGGTTTCTATTCGCTGTACCTTGATGTGGGCACATTTACCCCGACAACCACAAGCGATACTGTTTACGATCAGAATAGTTCTGTAGTAGTGACAACAATATCTGCGTCAACTGTAATGCAGGATATAGAATTAACAAGGAAGCCAGAGGGAACGATCACAAGCAATGTTAAGACCTGATAACTGTTGCATAACTGTTGTATAAGAGTTTTTGCAGAATATCAGGGAAGTACAAAGATCCCCTTTTCCGTCTTTACGATCTTAATATCATTTCCCGGCTCCACGCTCAGGAATTCAGGTCTTTTAACCGTGATCGTCTCGTAAGAATGAGGGTCAAGCACCTGTATAGTTTTTCCCTCAAGCGCAACCAGAACAGCGGACACGGCATCCTCCCTTCTGCCCAGTTTCTTAACATCCATCAGGTTATTAAAATTCTCAAGGAACCTTTTCCCTGTCTCAAGGTCAATGCCGCTAACATGCTTTGCGCAGTTCTGCACCTCGATCACCGCGCCATCCACGCTGATAATGTCCCCGCGCACGAATTCGGGAAGGCGAAGAGCGTAAGTGATGCGGTACAGGTCAACGCCGTTCTTTTGCCCCACAAGCTTCGGGGATTCTGCGAATTTACCGCCGAAAGTATCCATCACAGCTTTGCATATCTGCTTACCAAGCTTTATCGACCCCACATACAGATCAACGCCTCCTTCGATCTCTTCCGTCTTTGCAATAAAAGCAAGCCTGTCCCCCTTTTCCCGCGAGCGCGCAGCCACATCTCCAGCGACACTCATGCATTTTGTGAGTTCATCATGTGAGGGGAGCCTTTTGTCAGCCCTTATCTGCACGATACCCACAAAATAGCCGCCTGATATCCTGCTGCATGTGTCGCAGGTCTCCCAGCTTATCCTGAGTTCTGTATCAAGAGCGGCATTTATGGGGGCGCCTTTGATTTCTGCCTTTGCCTCAACATGTATACGATACCTGGAATAGTCAAGCTGTTTTGGCGTCAACGCAAGTTCGACTCTTTGTGCATCCCCGTTTATTTCCAGGTTCTCTTTCACCAGGGAAATTACGATATCTTCCTCCTTGCCCCCGGACTGCCATCTGCCTTTCCTGAAAACAGAATCGCATGAAGGACATATCCTGCCATAAACGACATGAGGGCATTCCAGCAATGTCTTATTCCCGATAAAGCATTGCTTGCATACGTTATCATAGAAAACGTCTGCATCGCTTCCACACTTCGGGCAGAATAGTTTAGCCATTGTTCAATAAACTCCGGGTTGCATCGCGCACGCTTTTTTCAGAATTATAAACCGGCTTCCAGCCAAGCGACCTTATCCTGTCAATAGAAAGCATCATCCTTGGCACGTCGCCCTTCCATCCGCGGTTGCCTCCGGTATAATTGAATTCGACATCTTCCATACCCATTTCTTCAACTATGATCTCCCCTATCTCTGTCGCGTTTATGGTATCTTCTGAGCCGATATTGAAGATATTCACCATCTCATTGCTGTTCTCCATCGCAAAAAGGATCGCCTCGACACAATCATAGACATGCAGATATGACTTTCGCTGCTTACCGTCACCCAGTATCTCAAGTGATCCTGGGTTTTTCCTGAGCTTGTTCATGAAATCCACGATTATCCCGTGTGTACCCCTGGGACCGACTATGTTGGCAAAACGAAATAACCATGAATTCATATCAAATGTTGAGCAATAAGACGTTATGAGGGCTTCACACGCCAGTTTGGACGCGCCGTAGAGAGATATGGGGACAAGCGGCCCGTATTCTTCGGGTGTGGGGATGAGGGTTGCTTCACCATAGACCGTGGATGTTGATGTAAAGAAGATGTTCTTGATCTTATTGATGCGCATCGCCTCAAGAAGATTATATGTGGCAATAATGTTCTGCTCAAGATGTACCCTTGTATCCGATACGCCAAGCCTGACATCCGGATTTGCGGCGAGATGGAATACCGCATCTGCGTCTTTTACATATTTTTTCAGTTCTTCCGGGTTAAGAAGATCAAGCCTGATGAATTGAAAGTCGGGATTTTCAACATGCTCTTTTAGGAAATCCATTTTGCCAGAACTCAGGTTGTCGATGACTACGACCTCGTCTCCCCGAAGGAGCAGCCTGTCGATAAGGTGACTTCCTATGAAACCTGCCCCGCCTGTGATGATTATCTTATTTTTCATGATAGCTCTATTAAATTAGTTAAAGTATAGCCCTCTATTCTTCTTCCACAATATGAATTTTGGCACATTTCTATAGAACTGAGTTAGGAAAGCATAAATAATGCCGAAGTCATATTCCATAAAAGGAGGTTTCAAATTGAATTACAAATGGATACCTGGATTGTTAATACTTGTGGTGCTGATAAGCGGTTGTACATCAAGTGGCCCATCTACCGAAACACAGCCGGTGATTACTGCCCCGCCGCCAGTTCAGACAACGGTTTCATTGCCAATGACAGCGACTGTAGAAAATATCGATTTTTCGTTCTATCCTGCAGAGGTAACGATTGCCAGAGGAGGGACGGTAACATGGAAGCAGAAGGATTCCGATAAGCACACAGTGACTGGTGCCGGCTTCGAGTCGGGTGAACTCAACCAGGGACAGACGTTCAGCCATACCTTTAATGAAGTTGGGACTTATGAGTACAGGTGTAACTTACATCCTCCTATGAAAGGGAAAGTAATTGTAAAATAGACGGGCAGGAAGGAGATAGCGGGAACGGGAATCACGGCACTGTGTACGGCGCAAAGTATGTGGATGGTATCAACGGGTAATCCCATGATAAGCCAGAAATGGACTCTTGTGGCCCTTGTCTATGACGGAAGGAACGTTTTCAAATATATAAATGGAGAGAAAGTCAATTTTGTCCCTCTTTCAGGGCAGTTAAAGCACCTTGTGCCCTTTCTCGATGCGCATCTGATCTATAAGGCAACTCCTGAAGGCTTTTTCCGGGATGAACAACTGCATTATTGGGTCGTACACCGGGGTCAGCCAGTCCAAACTGACAGCAGGTATGTATTTAGCTGTTTTATTATTCATAACCTCTATATTTACTGATAATGACTCTACACATTAATTTATCTAATCAAGAAATAATATTACTCTAATAATGACATCATCCCATATCGCCCGATGCGCGCAGCTTGCAATGGCACTTGAGGTCTCGGCAACCCCAAAGCCGGGAAACATTGACAGGGACCACAATTACACCGATACCAGGTTCGAGCATTTCCTTGCAAGCGCTGTTGGCGTGTACCCTATTATGGAAAAAGCAGCAAGTTCTGGATCAGGAATTGGGTCACTAATACGTGAAGCTGTCACAGAAAGCAGTAAATGGCAGAAAGGCGGCAATACTCATTTCGGGGCATTTATCCTGCTCATTCCGCTTGTGATGGCAGCGGGAAGATGCGACGACAGGACATGCCTGAAGACGCAGGTCCAGAAGGTCGTAAGAGGGACTACCGTAGATGATGCCGTGGATTTCTACAGGGCGTTCTCGGAAGCTGGAGTAAAAGTCAAACCAGTGGATGACATGGATCTTTCCGATGCTGCATCAATTGAAAAAATAAAAGCGCAGGGATTGACACTATACAACATGATGGAGATCTCATCTGGCTATGACATGATAGCTGAGGAATGGACCAACGGCTTCCAGAAGACCTTTGAATGTGCTGCTTCTATTCAGGATAAGATCAAAGAACACGGCATAAATGATGCGGTGGTTCTCACGTTCATGGAGATCTTATCTCGGAATAATGATACATTCATACAGACAAAATTCGATAACAATAAGGCGGAAGAGGTTTCAATGCGGGCAAAAAATATACTTAAAAATGGCGGTATGGAGGATATAAGAAATGAACTCCATTCCTTTGATGAGGAATTATTAAGAGAAGGCGTCAATCCGGGCTCGACAGCAGACCTGATTATCTCAGGACTGTTCGTATCGCTTTTTGAGGGGATGAGATTCTGATAGACATTGAGGAATTCGGATTTCAAGAAGGAGTATCAGAGATCATCCTTACCACGCTTTCTCCCGATGGCGTTCCAAATGCTGCGCCTATGGGTATTCACAAGGATGGTGGGCGGCTCTTTGTAAGGATATTTAACTCGTCGACATTTACGAACATAGATGCAAATCCAAAAGCTGCAGCAAATATCGTGGATGACCCGGCGCTGTTTGTGAAATCGGCGCTGTCAGATGTTGAGCCTGAAAGATTTAAGTTCATCGATGGTTTTCCCATCCTTGAACAGGCGCTCGGATGGGTTGTTTTTGACTGCGAATGCAGAAGGGGTGAGAATATTTCTGTGGTTGAACTGTCCCCTATACGAGGACAAATAAATCGAAGGCCCATCAAACCGGTGAATCGCGGTTTCAATGCTGTCATAGAAGCTACCGTCCATGCAACGCGGTATGTGGGACTGAAAGAGCAGGAATATCTCAGGCAGATAGAGTACAGCAATACAATAGTCCAGAAATGCGGCGGAGCGCGGGAGAAGGAAGCGATGAAGCTGCTGTATGAGCTGA
>CBFFLL010000205.1:0-4675 GCA_965642175.1 Candidatus Methanoperedens nitratireducens
ACGAATGGGTTAAGCTTAATTAAAGGTTGATCTGCTTTTCGACAATATGCAAATAACTCAACAATATAATAAAGAGGATATTTTATGTTAGAAACGAATCAATCTTTAAGGGGTGAAAAGGGCTTGGAGTTAACCAATGTAGAATGGCTTCTCGACCATCATAAAACAAAATTGCAGGAACGGCGTGAAACGGTTGATGATTTAAATCTTAAACCAGGAGATGTAGTACTGGACTTAGGATGTGGACCAGGTTTATGGACACATCTACTAGCAGAGAAGGTGAAGCCCAATGGGCGAGTTGTTGGGGTTGATTTCTCTCCAGATTTAATAAATTATGCTGTGGAAAATCTGAAAAAAGATTCTCTTAGTAACATCATTGAGTTTCGAAAAGAAAATTTCTCCGACGTCCCCTTTGACAATGATACCTTTGATTTGGTCTTTTTCGGCAACTGTTTTGCTTATGTTACAGATTATTTAAAGATTATGGAAGAGATGAAGAGAGTGACTAAGAAAGGTGGAAGAATTGCTGCTAAAGATTTTGATGGTGCCCTTTTTATTGTTCATCCCATCGAGCCTCAGTTGTCTTTAAAAATCTTAGCAGCGGCGGCACAGGTTCTTAAAGAAAATCCCCTAGAACCTCTATTTGATAACTTTATCGGGCGAAAAATGCAGGGGCTTTTTTTACAGGCAGGCTTAAAAGATGTATCTACTACAAGCCATGCCATACAAAAACTCTCACCTCTCATTCCAGAAGCAAAACGCTATATTACAGGTAATGCAGAATGGCTCGCAAAAATAGGAACTCCATATTTATCAGAAGAAGATCTTAAGCAGTGGCGAGCACATTTTGATCCTAACTCCGACAATTATATCCTTGATTTGGAAGAGTTCTATTTCTGTATGCTGGAAGTGCTAACCGTAGGTACGGTGTAAAAGGTTCAGTGCCACTGGGCTGGAAATCCTTCCTTCAGAAAAGAGAAAATGTTGGAAGAATTTTTCAGTTTTGGTCGAAACATTTTTTTTCGCTGATCGAAACTCGCTTAATACGGGCCTTGTAGTTCACTTTATTCGCCTCTTTAAATTAGACATATGCGCCTGAATTAAAATACAAAATTCAGCAAACCGACTGGATACTAAAACTATGAGCATCTTTTTGATGCCCCCGAATTCGATTCGGGAGTCGTTGACTAAAATTAATTCGGATAGGACCATAAATTTGGTGTTTTGAAGAATTCTCCAATGTAGCTATAGTCTTTGCATCAGGTCTGTTAGTTATTTTCCTTCTGTATCCCTGCACTCATTCCCCTATCCATGAAAAGGTCTATTAATAGATTAAGCCTTATAAGAAACATTAAAGTAAGAAAACTCATTAAGGACAAATGTCATATAATAAAGCAGAAGATAATTACACGGGAAAGGGAAAATGATATTCAAAAGGAGGAAAATATGTCAGAGAGAGGTCATAAAGAATTCATATCAATAGCAATGATCATAATCTCATTACTATCCATTCCACAGGCTATGGCGTGGGGAGGACTGACACATTATAGTATAAATAAAGATGCGGGCATGAATCTGACTGAAGAACTTTCTGCATCAGTAGCACCGGACGCATTAATTGATTTCAATTATGGGAGCAATTTCCTGGACACCCTTGTGCATTTAGAAATTCCCAATGTATTATATGGTCCGCTTGATTATTATATGTATACTTATTCAGAATCCCAGGATCAATGGGCAACAGGATGGATGGCTCACACGATCTCAGACCGGTCGTCTCATGGGACTTATTTTGAAAACTCTCCATATCCATATCCAGACAATTACCTATCATCTGCGGGTGCAGATACACTTCGAGAGCATCTAAAGGCAGAATTTGGCGGAGATATTTTATCATACTGGCTACACCAGGGAACCATACCAGGGGAAATCGTGATACATACAGACCAGGTGAGAACAGCGCTTTCGAATTATGATGCCAACTGCAAGTCAAACTATACACAAGAGTATGATCACGAAAGATTTTTGCTTGCTTTTGAGTCACTCCAGGCCGTAATATATGCAGAACAGCTGGTGATAGATCAACAACAGGATAAGGAAGCTCAACTCACTGATAGAGCTTTTCTAATTTGGGCATATCAAAAATACTACGAACCTTATAATAAATATTATCCAAATTCAGTCGACAATGTCAAAGTAATAGTCGTCAACAGACCACAAACCTCACAACAATGTCGTCTACTCTCAGAACCTGAAATAGGTGATTCCATGAGCACCAAAATCAAAATCAACGTAGGCAGGGAATTAATCGATAATGGGCTGATCAAAACGAATAAGAAATTCGATGAAAAGAAAGGCACAATCAGTATGAATTTAGAACAAAATGTCAGCGGTCAGGAACTTGCCAGAGCATACGGGCAATATCTTGAAAGGGTTTATGAGAAAGAGACCGGAGAAAAATTGAATATTCAGGATGAAATCATATCTAAGGATGTATTCATAACTTCCAAAGAAATCAAAAACCATTATCCAGAATTATATGAAAAATTGATTGAAAAAGGAGTTATCAATGAAGACGAATCTCTTATCGAATATATATTATCATTTTTTAGAAGATATGTAGGGTGAACTGCTGCCATGAGGATGGGTTCTGTTTCATCATGGGGCGCCCTGATATTTGCAGAAGTAAGAAATATGAATATTTGAATGCTGAATAAGATAGGGTCAGAAAGAGACGTGAATCTCTTGCAAAAATATTGGACGCCCCATTGATTGGGATGGGCTTTTTTCGCGTGGATTTAAAGACGTGCCACTTCTGGTTGGTGTGCAAATTGAGGTGTCCATTTGGCTCAAAGGTAAATCAATAACTTATAAAAAAAGGGGTGGGAAGACTCCCCCCTCCAATAGTCAATTCTCTATTCCTCACCAGCCGTATCGGTTCTTTATCCTTTTCAGGTACCGTGATTCCGCTGTGGTGTCTGGTTCTGGAGGCATCTTGTTGTCATGCGTATATGAGATCACTCTCAGAGCATCATCAGACGCCTGTGCAAATCCGCCTATGTCAGGACCAAGTGGGTCAACATCTGGAATATCCCATGTGAACACTGCCGGATTTGATCCCTGGTAGGAGTAAGGCCATGTTGTCGTGTTCATCAGCCAGACATAATTCTGCACCCAGTGACCGAATAGCCATTCACCGGAATTCAACTCCGGAACAAGTACATAGACCTGCTTGGTATACACGTCCTCTCGGGCATAATCCAAGGGATCAAAGTTGACAACCGTAGTACTGGTATAATAGCCGGTTGCATTCTTTGTATTGAGATCCATGATGCAGTTCATGTAGAACACCAGGTCTACCGTTATATGACCTGTCTTGTCGGCACCTGCGGACAGTAATGATGCTGTAGTCATAAGGTCTGCCTGAGTAAGTGGCAGGTCTTTCGGATTAGCACTATTGTTCCGCAGGTGGCTCAAGTCTATTGCCGGATCTACTACCTCACTAAAGTGGGTTACATCCAATACGGGCCTTAGCAGAAGTGGCGCTGCAGGATCACGCTGAGTGGTGTAGGGATTAGAACCCAGGTTTCCTACCAGGTGTCCATCCAACATTAGTTTATTATATAATGCAAGATTCTCACGCGAAGAATCGATCGCTTTTACATACTCATATGGAACACCATCCGCATCTACAGCCGTCCTTGTTAACAGGAAACGACCCGCATCGTCAAGTGTTATAAATGTCGCCTCATTCAAACCCTTCACGGCCTCATCGAATGCGTTTTCCAGTACCTTTGGCGGGGACCGGACAACGTTCAGGCGACCGAAGGAGATTTCTACAACATCTGCCTCCTCCGGGATTGTGCAGCTTTTAGCGTCAGGATCCCAGATCATGTAAATATTAGGTCCGCCTGTTGCGTTTATCAGTATCTCGCAACCGTACTGATCCAATATGGGTACACCATTGACAGGTTCTCTTAAGATAGCGACCAGATCACCGTAGAGGTCACCAGCGTCGGAAGTAGGTTTGCCTCCGCTACCGGGTTTTCCGCCAGGACCCCCGGGCCCTTTCCCTGCGGTTCCCAACATAACTACCGTAGAGGATAACACTAATCCTATGGCGATAGTTATAACTAACAATTTCAGATTCTTATTCATTTAATTCCACCTTTCCTGATTTATCCAATCATATTTAAAATAAATGTTATGAGGGTATATATAATTTACGAAATTATTTATTATTAAGATAATAATAATAATGCTAATGTCTGCAAAAAGGACGGGTGCAGTGAATGCCGATAATATATCTGAGACTTTTTTTGAAAATATTTGTCTCCACAATCAAAAATCCTTCTTCATAAATCTTTAACGGGCCATTTTCAATAATCCCGTATTTATTTCAGGTAAATTTTTTCTTTTTTGAATCTCTCTGAAAATTCCCACCTAAAATTGACCCACTTTTCCCATTGAAAATTGACCCACCCAATATACTAAAATCCTCCTGTTTTATTGCAGGAGGTTTTGAGGTGATCTCAATGGAAGATTGGATAACAATAAGAAACTTAAAGAAGCGAAATCCCAAAATGGGAACAAGGGCAATTGCAAAGCAACTCGATTTATTAAAAAATATTAATCCGAAAAATGCCCATCTATATACGCATCTACGATGGGCAAA
>CBFFLL010000206.1:0-4662 GCA_965642175.1 Candidatus Methanoperedens nitratireducens
CAGTGATGTGTTCGATTACCAGGACGTAAATTCATACCTGTAGGTGAAAAATGGCTTTCGCAGTCTGGTTCACAGGTCTTCCGGGAAGCGGGAAAACAGCAATTGCATCTCGCACGGCAGCTATGCTTAAGAAAGAGGGAATAAGTGTAAAGATACTCCAGCTTGACGAGATACGGCGCGTCCTTACTCCTAACCCCAGATATACGGATGAAGAGAGGGATATCGTGTATGCTTCGCTTGCCTATATGTCAAAACTGTTGACCGAGTATGGCGTCAATGTTTTTATCGATGCGACAGCGAACCGGAAAAGATACCGCGACGCAGCGAGAAGTATCATTCCGCGCTTTGCAGAAGCGTATATCAGATGCTCGCTTGAGGTTTGCATGGAGCGAGAAGCTCACAGGAAATCTGCATTTTCTCCAAAGGGCATTTACAAAAGATCAACTCAGGATGGCGCTAATGTGCCGGGCGTCAATGTTCCTTATGAGGAAACGCTCAACCCGGAGATCGTGATAGACAGCGATATTATGAACTCTTATGAGTGCGCAAAAAAAGCAGCTGATGCGATAAGATCTATGTTCGGAGAACATAATGGAAATTGAAAAACTTGTGGAGATCGGGGTCGAGGTCAGGGATGTGATCCGCTCCTTTATGCGAGATAATGCAGATTACGCAGAAATGCTTGTGCAACGACCAAAGGATATTACAAGAAAGATGGATATGGCTGCTGAGCATGCACTTGACGATGCACTTACTAACCGCGGGCTTTCTGCAAGGATAATTTCAGAAGAACTCGGTGACCGCATAGTTGGAGAGCATCCTGAGTTCATGCTTGTTTTTGATCCTATTGACGGTTCTACGAATGCCGCGTGTGGCATCCCGTTCTTCTGTACGTCGCTTGCTTATACTGAAAAAACCGACATCGCAGCATTCGGGGATATTACTATGGCGGTGATATGTGATATTAGTAATAATACCTATTGCGCCGAAAGAGGAAGAGGAGCGCTTCTGAACAGAAAGCGGATAACAGGCAGTAAACCAGGCGCGCGTCCAAAGCCGGTAGTTTCAATATATTCATACGGTGTTCCGCAAGTTCCTGTTGGTCTTATTGAACTTGAAAAATCCATCATAGTCCGGGCTCTTGGAAGCATCGCCCTTGATATGTGCTATGTCGCGGACGGTACTCTGGACGGGATCATCGACACGCGTGGGCTTGTGAGCGGCTACGACATCATGGCTTCTGCCCTGATATTAAAGGAAGCAGGGGGACAGCTATCAGACCTGAGGGGAGTCCGGATAATTGAAAATGATGTGAAGACTATGGGAATGTCGATAATAGGGACGAAAAATAAGGATTTACATAACAAGATAGTGAACACACTGGGTTTATGATTGGTAAACTTTATTAATGAGTTTGTTTATATCAGGTTTTAATGAAAGCCTCAATATGGAACCTATTTTAAAATGATCATATTATATCTATTACGGCTTATAGAAACGATTAAAAACTAATATGTCAGAAAAATATTTTTTGGAGGATGAATCTTGAAGTATTGTGTTGATTGCAGATACTTCACAACAAAAGTAAAAGGAAGCAATAGAGAGCAGTACGATGGTTCCTGCACACTCATAAAGAAAAACGTGTATGAGACCAATCGTGGATGCAAAGACTTCACAGAAGAGCGCTTATAGGCATCCATGCAACCAAGCCAGTTCCTGGCAATTGCTGTTTTTGTATTTACTTACGTACTGATAGTCCTGAAGCCGAAAAAGCTTAATGAAGCTCGTGCTGCCATGATCGACCCCAAACCCTTTATGTACGTCTCATTTTTTGCTGCAAATACATTCTCAATGCCGCTTTATATCGGAAATCTTACTAATATCCTCATTGGCGACAGCTTCAGGCTTGATTACTTTGGATTCACCGGATACATGCTTCTTCCCACCATTGGGGCAGGTCTTGTGAACTATTATTTGTTGAAACGCATTTTCAGGAAGCATATACCTGTGAGTTTTGATGAACGGGAAAATGGAAGGGTCCAGATAAGGAATAAACAGCTTGTCGCTCTTGGCGTGGGTGTGCTTGCTGCGGTTATTGTGCTTGGCGGGGTTGCGAATTATTATGACATACCGATATCAGCAGTCACACTTGCTGGCGCAGTTATCCTGATGATCTTCGAGGGCAGGCCTGTTCAAAGGTTAAAGAGGGTCTCATGGAACGTGGTAATGTTCGTTATCGGGCTTTTCATAGTTGTAAAAGGTCTTGAGGTGAGCGGGTTTGCTGAATCTGCAGGGGAGATTTTGTTCGCGAATTTAAGCGATAATATCCTTGGAGCCACAATCCTTGTTTCGCTTATATCTGCTTTCATGTGCAATCTCGTCAATAACATACCCATGACAGCTATGATGCTATCTATTCTCCAGCACCCTGGTATGACCCCTGATATGAATACGGCGATGGCATATTCACTTGTGATAGGCTCCAACCTGGGCGCTAATTTCACCACATTCGGCGCGCTTGCCGGCATCCTGTGGCTTGAGAGCGCAAAGAGATACGGATGGAGCACGACGATGACTGATTTTTTGAAGATAGGGCTGTTCGTGACGCCTGTTGCGATACTTGTATCAAGCATCGTGCTGGCGGTGGAGATATTACTGTTCTAAAGCAGGCATTAACAGCGAACTGATACGAAAACATACGAACTCTGGCAGCATGGATAAGCATAAGCTTAAACCATAAATGATATATTCCTTGACCCAGTATTACAGCAAAAAAGTAGCAAATATACAGATCAACGTGCGGCTGTGGTCCAGAACGGCCAGAGTTCCGCCTCTGGAGGGCGTGTCCATCTCGCCTCCGGCTCGATCGGACTATAAACCAAAAAATCAACAACGTGCGGCTGTGGTCCAGCGGTATGACAGGGGCTTCCCAACAACCTTTTGCAGGCAAAAGCTTGACCAAAAGGAGGGAAACAGCCTCTAACCCGGGTTCGATTCCCGGCAGCCGCACTATTTACTGAGGATACTTGTCAATAATTCAGGAAGAGTTTGGGATATCGCTCGCCTTTTCAAGCATGAGGATTAGCTCTCCCAACACCAAACTTTTTGACAGCCTCTATCAGTCTAATAAAAAATAAACACTGTTAAAACAGTTCCCACGCGGCTGATTCTCGCCCTTATATCTTACTTTTTTCCAGAGTCTGTATGGCTATATCCAGCTCCCTGTGACTGTCCACTATCACGTCAGCCTCTTCCAGGCTCTCCCTGCCAAGGTATGCAACAACGGCAATGCACCGCAAGCCCGCGCTTTTGGCGGAGTGTATGCCAAGGGGAGCGTTCTCTATTACTATGCACTCTTCTTTTGGAACGCCCAGCTTTTCAACTGCCATGAGATAAGGTTCAGGGTCAGGTTTGCTCTTTTTCACATCGTCACCTGTAATTATGACCTGAAAGGCGCCCGGAAAGAACTTATTCATGAGATCATGCACGGTTTTCCGGTTTGAACCCGATACCACCGCAAGCCTGTAAACAGGCGCAAGTTCTGCAAGCAGTTCTCTCATACCGTCAAAGGGCATGATTTTCTCTATACTGTTAAATATCTCGATTTTCCTGTGGCTGAGGTCTTCCGCATCCTTATCTGTCGGGACTCTCCCGAACCGGCTGAATATGATATCCACTGTCTGCATGTGGTTTGAGCCCTCAAGCTCATAGATATCTCTCTTTTCGACATCGATACCTGCTGTGGCAAATGCCTGTTTCCATGCTTCAGCATGATAAGGCATGGAGTCCACGAGTACGCCGTCCATGTCAAAGATGATTGCTTTCATAAAATAGTTCAGTTCATAATCGGGATAGTAATAAAACTATGTTTCATGAAATCTCATACACCTAACAAGATTTTACTTTGCCCCTATGTTTAAATAATCCCGCGCATAAAGGATGCCTGTGCGTACAGATAACACCAGCCATACTTTCGTCCGGCAAAAAACCTATTCTACAGCCCTATTTGTCCTGAATTCTACAATTGCAGACAGGAAATATCCCGACATCCTCCTCGGTGCTCTTTTTAAGAAAGAAGACTTCTCTTCGCCTGAAAAAGCAGCGGTCAACGAACTCGTCTATGGCATCCTGCGCCACAGGGCAAGGATTGATCGCATTATAGAAGGTGCGTCAAGTGCCGTTATATCTGGACTTGTTCTTAATATCCTTAACATCCTCAGGATATGCGCATTCCAGGCAGTATTTACAGATGCGTCTCCCGCCAGAATAATGAATAACGCAGTGGCGCTTTCGGCGCGTGAGGATAAGTTCTCAGGTTTTGTGAAGAGGACTGTTGAAGCTATCATCAGGAATAAAGATACAGTGGTCTTTCCTGATAAAGAGAAGGCTCCGATAGAATATATCTCGGCGTACCATTCACATCCGGTATGGATAGTGGAAAAATGGCTCAAGGAATTTGGGAATATTAACGACGTAGAACGTCTCTGTCAGGCTAATAACACAGTTCCGCCTCTTTTGATACGCTCTAATCCCCTGAAAACATCCCGCGAGTCGCTTCAAAAAGCGCTGAATGATGAAGGGTATCCTTCATCGCCTGCGGTTTTCTCACCACCGGGTCTTGTCGTTTCGAAAAAAGAAGGCATATTCAGGACAGACGCGTTC
>CBFFLL010000207.1:0-4644 GCA_965642175.1 Candidatus Methanoperedens nitratireducens
CGAACAGGATCGGAACTGAATATCTGCGTGGCGTTGGCAAGATGGAAAACAGGCTGCTTATCCTTCTTAAACTGGATAAGATACTTGGGGCGGAAAAACTGAACAGCATCCATAAAATATCAGAAGAAAAGAAGCCGAAGGCCTCGTAATCCATTTTTATTTTTTATTGTTATAAGGGTATCGCCCCGATTTCTACGTACACGCACGCTAAGTGATTAGGCATCGTTGTTTGCCAAGATTTCCATCATCAAGTTTTTATTTTCAGTAGAAAGAAAGGAAATCTTCATAAACAAAATTTGCACTATTCTCATGAATAGTTAGTACAGGTTACCAAACTCTCAGATGCGGATATGGCATTATTCGGATAATAACAAATGCCAGATCAGAATGCAATAAGGCATTATCTGGTCAGAGCACATATCTCCAGAAAACGGTGCCAATCAATGTTGATGTGGAATTAAGCAGAACAGAATTGAGACCGCTGCGAGGTCGATAAGGTATAGTGGGGAAGATCGTTGTTTTTTTCCCATTTACTACGGCAAGGCCTACTGGGCCAGTTTGTCAATTTTTTCCTGTAATCTTTTATAGAAACTGCGTTAAAATTTTTCATTCTTATGAATACATATTGTCAATGATAACAAAAATGCATATATAATAAAAGTTGTATGAAAGATAATGTTGGGAAAATAATTATGAAATTGGTTCAAATAATATTCGTATTGCTTCTAACATTAATCATCTGCCATTTAGCAGCAGCCGCACCAAATTTAGATTATCTAACTATAGATGATTGTCGTAATTGTCATGGTAACGAAGATGGGAATACTGTTGAATTACACCACGAATCTGGGGAAAATATTAATAATTGTATATTCTGTCATACATCAGTCCCATTATTCCCAGATGGCTGGCGCAACTGTGATAATTGCCATGCAGATTTTAACCATCATGAAGATGCTGAAAGAAGATGTTCAGATTGTCACGATGATAAGCAACAAAAGCGACAATATCAAACAGGGCTCAAACACTCATAAACTTTTTTGAGGTACAATCATTTGGATCAAACTGGCCTAGTAACAACGTTGCTGTCACCAAGTGCCATTGGTTAACCCCCGACTTTTGACAAAACGGAGACAACAGTAAGGCCTTGTTCCCCCTGCATGTTCCATTAACCGAATACCCATGCATATCCTTTAAGTTATTCAAAGTTATGTGCACACAATCTCTGCAAGAAAGAGAAAAGATAATATGAGTACTGATTACGATGATATCGCGTTCGAATATGAAATCATTAATAGCCAACTGCCTGTCAAAAAATACGCCGAAGAATTTACTTTTCTTAATCTTCTTGGAGACGTAAAAGGAAAAACGGTTCTGGACTTAGCATGTGGTGAAGGGAGGTTTACCAGAAAAATAAAGCAGAATGGCGCTCGTCATGTAGTTGGCGTGGACATCTCGCAAAAAATGATTGAGCTCGCACAATCAGCTGAAAAAGAAAATCCTCTTAGCGTGGAATATATTATTTGTGATGTTACAGAGCTCGGGAGAATTGATTCATTCGATATAGTAACTGCCTCATTTTTATTTAATTATGCGACATCGAAAGAAGCATTGTTTGCTATGTGCCAGACGGCTTATATCAATCTGAAAAATGGGGGAAAACTTATCGCTATGGTCAACGCAACTCCTTTATATCTGCCAAGAGACAGCAACGTCACACAGAAATATGGCTATCTTATAAAAAGTGCTTCACCTTTGCATGAAGGAGAATCCGTGGAATACTTATTTTTTATGGACGAATATTCTTTTAGCATTACCAATTATCACTGGAGTAAAGAGACATACGATTGGGCCTTCTTTAAGTCCAAGTTTAGTAAAATCACATGGCACCCACCAACTATCTCACAAAAAGGTATAGAAGAATACGGGGTTGAATTTTGGAGGGATTTTCTTCATCAACCCAACTTTGTTTGTGTTGAGTGTTGTAAGTTCGACAAGTTTTATAGAAGCAAAAGATGAGCATCATTTGGACTGAACCCCAAAAAGCGGATAGGAAGTTAAGCTATAAGCTGTTTTTCATAGCTTTTTTATTGCTTAGTGTTTCAGAGGTGAAACACTAAATTAACCGGCACAAAAGGGATTCATTGCCAGTTAATGACTTCTAATCCATTGATTTTATCAAAATGACCATCATTGCTCAGTAGTGGAACATCCTGTTCTAAACATGATGCAGCTATCCATATGTCATTTTCAGGAATAGGGTTTCCTTTCTTTTTCAGATCATAACGTACTTTAGCATAGCGTATTGCTGCAGCTTCATCAATTGGCATGAGAATAGAATTATTGGCAAACTGGATTATGTCACGTTCATTTTTTTCAGGTTTTGCACTATTGTTTGCACCATATAGCAGTTCACCCAATACCACCGCAGGAAGAAAGATAGAAACTGTCGTATCTATCAAATTACAAACCTCAGGAATTGCCTCCCTATAAGCAATTACTGCATTAGTATCAACAGCCAGCTTACCATTCACCTTCAATTTTTTCAAACTCCTCGTCTATGAGCTTCTGCTGTTCTTTTGCCTCATCATGAGTCAATGTCCCAGCTACATCACGAAGGCCTTTTTTGGTAGGGTGAGGACGTACCGTTACTACTACATTCTGATGTTCCATGATCCCCTTTAAAGGTTTAACTGGTTTTAATACATTATCTTCGTATACTGCTTCTATTGTTTGTGTCGTGCTTTTTATCATCAAAATTCAAATCGAAGATATTGAATTATTAAGATATATATCCCTCTGTAAGCATGAACTACCACTTCTCCACAAACGCTGGATGAAACCGCCTGTAGCTCTCATGCACCTGTTCAAAGTCCTCCCCCACCTTCTCGTAATGCTTTTCTTTGACGTGCATCGTATGCCCTGCAGCCACCGCAGATAATTTTCGGGACCCACCTGCATTATCATGATGCCGTTCTCCCGCTTCACGTAGCGCCATGCAGGTAACAAGATGTCTGGGATGGATCTCTCCTGTCCTGGTATCGTAGTACTTCACGTCTTTCTGTATTCCCAGGGGCTTAGCATAATGGTTTATCCTGATCTTAAACCACGCCATTGTGAGCTTTTCTCCGGCAGCGTTCACGAAGATGTATCCTTTCTTGCGGTTGCTCACTATTGTTTTCAGCATGAGGTTGGTATTCTCGGTAAGAAAAGCTGTCCTGGGTTTGGAAGGAAGGAGGATCTCCGATGTCTATCACCCTTTACAGGCGCAGTCTTCTGCTTCACTCTGACAGCTGTGACTAATTGCTGTTCACGGTCCCAGTTCTCAATTAGAAGGTTCAGGGCCTCAAAAGGTCGCAGCTGCGTTTCATAGATGGCCCTGAAGAACACCTTTTCCCTCACAGGTATCTCTGTGAGGTGCAGATTGCCCTGCACTCCTCAAGGTTCATGCCTCGATCCAGGAGAGGCTGGTCAGTGAGTAACTTACCATTTGTAATTCGGGCTGGTTTTTGTGTCAAAATTGCTTGTTTTGCCATAGGAGATCAATACTTTACTTACCATTTCATACATAAAATGGTAAGTAAATCAGGCACTATTTATCGGTATCTCTTTCGAAGTCATGCTAATCACACGGCATTGAAAGTACATATTAGCCAAAGCAAGGACACACCGACATCTGCTTATGGATTTTGGAGCAAAGGTTATGAATCATGCTAACATTTATTTGATTGAAGGTAAGAAGTCATCAGACCTTATTACAGTTAAAATGGAGGTTATGTAAAATGAGCAATACAGCAGGAGTCATGCCATTATCAGGTGATGTCTCGCAAATAATAAACCCCTGGACTATTTGGCTAAAATCTTTGAACCAGCAAATGGGATTTATAAACATTAATAATATTAATTCCGGGGATTCCGAAATAGAGATAAAGATAGTTGAGGATGTGGCAAGCTACGGTAGACAACTCGGATGGATTATGGAAGTTTTAGATTTACTTGTAAGTAGATCAAAGTTAAACAATTTGACGGAAGAAGAACGTGCCTCTTTGAACCAGTTTTCTAATTTAATCAAGCGTATTGAAGAAGTTAAGCAGGACTCTAAGCCTCCAGCACTTACTTTTGGAAATCTCGACCGTATTATCAACGATATTCGTGCCATGAAAACGAAAGATGAAAAAATATATGAGGAAATGGTATCTCGAATTAAAGATGCTTTTCTTAGCGAACCTTTAGTTTAAAAATTATTTTAAATTAAGCCACCGCAAGCCTTTAGCTGCGGGCATATGATGCATGTTAAAGAAAACCAGGACTTTACCAGAAAACAATATCAGGGTACCACCCTGATTCGTCCGTAAAGTGTCCATAGGCCCAGTACAAACGTTCGTGTCATCAAACAGCAATCGATATCAGGAGTCGTCCATTCATATAAACTGTTTGATTCAGAAGATTTTTTCCGCGAGTTTCACAGTTAGTGATTGCTGTATAGTGACACGAACGTTTGTACTACCCCATAATGAAATTCGAGAAATAATCTTTTGCTTGTCAATAGATAATTGCCTGCACCCATGTCGTCCTGGAGTCTGTCCGAATCCCCCCATTAAAGGACATTTCAATATCTTTTTCGCCTGTTTTTACCTTGATTCA
>CBFFLL010000208.1:0-1379 GCA_965642175.1 Candidatus Methanoperedens nitratireducens
TGATTCCTTTTCCGCGATCCCCTGCAAAAGTAGGCATCAGCTTCGCTACGGTAGTTCTTTTACCGGTAATTTCAATTATATCTCCCACATCTGCATCGAGCAGCTTCATATCGTCTGGATCGATGCGTGCCAGACCCCTTCCCACATCTTTTGTGAAAGCCTCCCCGACCTTCAGTGTTAAATCTTGCTGCATGTTAGTGGACATCAGTATTCCTCAAATTCCCATTGTGTAATATAAATCGGGCTAATATATTTGACCGACGATATGCAAACCGCCTTTTTCCACCAGTATCTGATGTTTTTCCATGTTGTGATTGACTGCTCGCATTTTTCTTATTTGAATATACCTTTTGACACATTCCTTATCCTCTACTGTTCCCAGTTCTATTATGCCATCTGCAAGGAAATATTCCGGACGCTCCATGTAATCAGCACTTTGGATAAACATCTGTTTTTCAGTAGGGCAAGTTTCCATTATAAGGAAAGATGTCAGATCTTTATCTCTCAGCAATGTAAAGAAATGGTAAATATTTTTTCTGAGATTTGCATAGTTTGAGACCGAATAAAGGGCATTCAGGGAGTCCATGGCAAAAACCGTCAGATTATCGTATTTTTCCATGTAGTAATCTATCATGTCATTGGTGACCTTAACCATGTCAGGATTTTCGTTCTCCCATTCATGTCTTACATCCCTGTAATCGAATATATGTAACCTATCTGATTTTTTGATGCCTAAACTTCCCATGTTCCTGAGGTGGCTTTCTTCGTTTTCTTCCAGTGTAGCATACAAACCGTGTTCACTGTTGCCTGCAAGATAGTTTGACATCATGTTGAAAACCACTCCTGATTTCAAACCTCCCTCTATCCCGGTTACAAGTACTATCGAGCCCTGGGGTATGTCACTGTTTTCATTGAATAACTCATTCAAACCATTGATTGAATTCTTAAACATAAGTTTCAAGGTACCTGAGTGAATTTAAAATAAACTCCTCTGCTCTAATATATCCATCTATTTTATTCTCAATGGCTGCCTTTTTATCCTCTTTGACAGAATACCTTTTTGTTTTCATGTCGCCTTTCATTGTATCGACCTTGAGAATACCCTCTTCTTTCAGGGAATACAGAAGCGGGTAAACGGTACCCTGGCTTACAAGAACGTCGTATTTTGAAAAAATTTCTTTTATAAGGTCATACCCGCAAATCGATTTTTCAAGCAGCATTGAAAGTATGATAACTTTCAGATGATTTTTCACGATATTTTCAACAGGTATATCGGCAATCAATTTTGGATTTTCTAAATGTAGACATTCTCTCATCTTTCACATTATTCCCATCACTGAATTATTTTTAATTCGGATTCTTACTTCTAATATGAATTC
>CBFFLL010000208.1:1479-4616 GCA_965642175.1 Candidatus Methanoperedens nitratireducens
CTGCATGTTCCTTTCAATAAGCGCAAGCTCCTTTTCGTCAAGGGTTGCCGGATTGAGCGGCAGGATTAAAACAGCGTCATGTAATATAGCCCATTCCCGCAAATCATGTAAGAACTTCAAAACATGGATAAAACCATTTGTAATAATAAGGTACTCTATACCATCCAGCAAAACAACAGGGTTTTTACTCGTCCTGAAAAAGTTATTTATCATACCTGCCATTATTTCAAGATTAGCAGGATTTATGCTACCGGTCCCATGTTTACTTATCCAGAAAATAGGGGTTGTTTGCAGGAGAAGTCTCTGCCTTACTCTTTCAGGCGGGTCCATTACAAAGCAGAGCCCCTGCGCTCTTGTATATTTACAGGGGTTACAGGGACAGGATAACGTACATTCCATACATACTATGTTCTCGCATGGAAAAGCTTCAGTCTGGGAACATTCTATGCATACACCCTTCACCATGTTCGTGAAAATCTCAAAACTCAGCTCAGGTTTTGGTTCTTTGACAAGGTAACTTCCCCCTCTTCTTAATCTGTTGCCATCAAAATTTGTTAAAAGCTCGTTGGCTGGTACGACTTTAGGCTTTCTTTTAAAGAAAAACATTTTCATCACCTTTCGGAAGTGTGAAATGAAAAGTACTTCCTTTATTCAATTCGCTCTCCACCCATATCCTGCCCCCATGCGCCTCTACGATTCCCCTGGCAATCGTCAGTCCAAGCCCCATTCTTTCAGATTCTCTGATCAGCGATTTACCACCAACTGTGTAGAATTTTTCAAAGATCCTATCCTGTTCCTCTTCAGCTATCCCCACACCATTATCAGAAATCGAAATTAATAATTGCCCATTTTCATTTTTCAATTCTACGTTTATTTTTCCTTTATCCGGGGTATATTTTATGGCATTGGTTAAGAGGTTGTTAAACACCTGCTTTATACGCTGCGTGTCCCCCCTTATCCTTGGGAGATCCCCAAGAATCTTTAATGAAATAACGTGCTCTTTAATGTCTGCAAGCCTGCTCATTTCTTCCACGGAATTTTTTACAATCGTTTCCAGTTTTAACGATTTCTTCTGGATATTGAACTTCCTTGACTCAAGCTTCAAGGTATCAAGCATGTCTTCTACCAGCCCGATCATATGGTCTGACTGTGAGTGTATTATTTCAAGCTTCTCCTTCTGGTTATCATACATTTCACCCAGCAAACCGTCCTCAAACATCTCAAGGTAGCTATTTATCACGGTAAGAGGGGTTCGAAGTTCATGAGAGGCAATCGAAATAAAATCTGATTTCGCTTCGTCCTCTTCTTTTAACTCAGCATACGCATTTTCAAGCTGGACATAGGAATCGCGAAGCTCTTCTTCAAGGCGGGTAAGTTCTGTAATATCTTCCATCAGGAGCACCACTTTTCTTAGATTCATATCAGCATCTACCAGAGGGTGTATTTTATAAAAAAAGAACAATCCTCCAGGGTACTTTAACTGTCCGCCGTTGAAAGGAAGACGGGTAATAAATACCTGCCTTATTTTTTCGTCTATCCTGGTTTTTGCGATAAGCATTTGCGAAAATACTCTCTCAAGCCGTTCTCCAACCACCTCCCTCTCTTTTTTGCCTGACTTCAGGTAGTAGTTTTTATTCGCATACAGTATCTTCAATCCACTGTCCAGTATAATAATAGTGCTTGGTATGGACTCAATGATATCTTCCTGGTATGCCCTGACAAACTCAATTCCTTTCATTTTCACCGAGTAAATTAATTATTTTAAGTAATTCTTTTGTCTTGAAAGGCTTCATGAGAAAAACCCTTGCTCCTGCCTCGATACACTCTTTTTCAAGCCCGGGCTTTCCCACTGCCGTTACAACGATTATCTTTGCTTCCGGGTCATTGCTTATGATGCCTCTGGTAGCGCTGATGCCGTCCATCTTTGGCATCAATATATCCATGAGCACAATATCAGGCTTCACTTCACCGTACTTTTTCAAGGCATCTTCTCCATTGGTTGCCTCATGCACTTCATAACCATGCGCCCCCAGAGAGTCACTAAGCGCTTTCAGCACAAATGGAGCATCATCAACAATAAGAAGTTTCATATTATTAATCAAATTTGATAGTATGTTTTAGATATACTTTGTTATGTTTCAATTTTCGAAACAAAACCTGGAAAATAAAATATTATATATACTTACCAATTCTTATGGTAATTATGCTTATGATGATGGGCACGAAAATGATTTCGGAGATTGAGGTCTACCGATCTCCGATTGAATATTCACAGGAGTATATATGGGACGAATAAATGTACGCCCGAGGAAAAAAAGTATCTCGACACGTTTTGCAGCAAAAACAGATATCAGAAATGCAAACGAGGTTTTCAAAGGACTTGGAAGTTTCTTAGATCTTTTATCTGATATGGAAAAAAAAGGTGAGAAGAAAGCCATGTATGGTTTTTCAGTGGAAATTGGCGGCAGTGGAATTCCCATATTCGAGCATTTTGGAAATATCGTTCGTGAGACCGGGAATGGGCAGGTATTAGATGAAGAACGGGAGCCCGTGGTGGAGATACATGAAGAAGAAGACACTCTTGAGATAATAGTCGAGCTTCCCGGGATTGATGAGAAGGACATATCCTATGAGATAAAGGATGACGTGTTAACACTCACAGCCGGTTCTGATGAGAGAAAATACTCCAAGGAAGTGAAACTTCCATGTAAAGTCTCCCTCCTCAAAACAGCATACCAAAACGGAATATTCAAAATTTCTTTGAAAAGAGAATAAAAACATTACACTCATAAATTGTTTTATGGGACATAAATAAAAAATAAGGAGAATATATTATGGCACACGGACCCGATTCATCCAGTCTTGCAGAAGTGCTTGACAGGATACTGGACAAAGGCGTAGTAGTTGATGTGTGGGCAAGAGTCTCACTCGTCGGTATAGAGATCCTGACAGTTGAAGCAAGAGTAGTTGTTGCATCTGTTGACACATACCTGCACTATGCGGAAGAAATGACAAAGATCGAACAGGCTGCAATTGGTGCAGCACCTGGAATTCCTGCATAAGCAGGTTTTGAGAAATAAAGAATAAGGAGAATATATTATGGCACACGGACCCGATTCATCCAGTCTTGCAGAAGT
>CBFFLL010000209.1:0-3907 GCA_965642175.1 Candidatus Methanoperedens nitratireducens
GAGGGGTAAAAATTTAATATATATGTACCTTGCTGGTCTTTTGCTAAAATATGAAGGGCCACAATGCCAGAACTTCTTTTGCAGTCTTCTGAATCAGCAGTAACAATACATCCGCATATCTTACAAAATTAATTTGTAAGTTCAGATTATATGTAAATACATAGCATGCCCTGTAACTGCTGCAAATTATTGACATGCGAATTTCTTAAATACTATACCATCGATAACCATTAATGGTGGAGGTCGAGGGTGATATTGATGGGTGTTTGGATTTTTTTGCTTATGCTGGCAATAGGCATATTTTCCGTTCTTGCGGTGCTTTTGCATAAGAACCTTTTTGAGGCATTGAAACTCGGGCTGTCCCTTGCCGTCTTCGATTTTTTCTTCGAGAACATGGGAGGTTACTTTAATCTGTGGGTTACTAAAAATAGTGTTCTATTTTTGGGTTTTGTACCCATCGAGGTATTTTTCATTGCAACTCTTGCCGGAGCAACTTATTATCTACTGTTCCCCAGAACATGGGATACGGCCACTGCCCTTTCTACAAGCTTTCTGATTGCCGTAGTGGGTGCAATGATTGAAGCCGGGCTTGTTTCTATTGATTATTTGGAGTATATGAACTGGTGGAACTCATATTGGGCGGTGATTGCCTATTTCCTAATATTTTTGATTATGTATAAGGTGAATCTGTTAATTACAAAAAGCTGAAGATTTTGATTTTGGCTCAAGTACGATAAAGCAAACATCAAAGCTTTTGCCCTGACAAAGCTTCAAGATGTGATCTCCAGTTTCTCTACTATAGTAACTTCACCCAGCATAGGAAATATTTCATCTATAGGAAACTTTTGGTATTGTTCATTCATCGTTGCCACACAGTCGCTGAGCACTATTGAATTATATCCCCTATTAAAAAGCACTTCTCACAGTATTTCCGACACAAAGGTTTGTTACAACCCCTGTAAATATCAAGGTATTACATTTTAAACCTTTTAGTATTTCTTCTAAATCTGAATTATGAAAACCATCCATAGTATGAGTGACAATATAATCTTCTGGATGAGGAGAGAGTTCCTTCACTATTTCCATTTATAATTCGCGTTGTTTAGGGCTAATTTTCGTTAAGACGCTCTCTTTAACCTCTTTCAAAAAACCAATACTTATCTGACTGATCACAATCTGATTATGGGGAAAGTAAAATCACTCAGTCTAAATCATCTAGCCATCCGGCGGTTTTATTTAATTTTCTCTTAAAGAATTTCCCAATATTAGCAGGAACTTTTGCTTGATGATATTTAAAATAGATATAATCGTCCATAATCCCCATAATTTCTATCTTCCCATTTTGATGGGACATTATATACTTGAACCTTTTACTGTGACCGTTAAGCTTTTTTTTAGCATTCTCAACAATTTCATAACCTCTAAACAATGGAACTTGAAATCTATTTTTGACTCTCTTTACAGGTCTACACTGGAAAACATAATATGGGTTGACACCGATGCTTACAAGTTTATTGTGCAATTGTGCCAAAATTTCGGGATTATCATTCACTCCTTTTAGTAAAACAGTTTGATTATTCACGATCAAATTGTAGCGAATGAGTGTATCTACAGCATCAATGGCTTTTTTTGTGATTTCTCTGGGGTGATTGAATTGGGTTACCACATATATTCTTCTATCTTCCAGAGAGTTATTTCTCAGTAAACTCAATAACTCTTCATCTTCCAAAATTCTATCTGGAAGAGTCACTGGAACTTTGGTGCCGAATCTTATAAAGTCAAGGTGAGGGAGGGGAGAAAGCATTTCCAAGAATTCCGCGATTACTTGGGTTGGTAGAACAAAAGGATCGCCACCACTTATGAGCACATTATTAATCTCTTTATGCTCTTCAATATATTTTACAGCATCACTAAATCTATGTAATATTTCTTGAGTCGGTAGACCTACCAATCTTTTTCTGAAGCAATATCTACAATAACCTGCACATCTATTGGTAGATAAAATAAAGGCAGTTTGAGCATATTTATGCTGTAGACCAGGCATTATGGTATTTTCCCGTTCACCGCTTGTATCGTAGGAGCCTGATAGATCAAACTCACCTTCTGATGGAACTACCATCTTTTTAAGGGGATCATTTGGATCATTTCTATCAATTAAAGACATATAATATCGGGTAATACGCATAGGGTGTATTTCTATAATTTTTTGTAATTGCATCTCTTCTGTGGGAGTTAATTCGATAAATTCCCTTAACTCTGCAATAGTTGTAATACCCTCTTTAAGTTCATTTTCCCACATACTCTCCCCAATGGTAATTATATCAATTAGATATAATAAGGGTTCTTATCTACTACTAATTTGAGTATATAAGAATCTCAAATTAGCGCCTCGTTTTTAGCGGTTTGAAAAGAATGGAACTGATGTTCATTGGTATTTTTGCGGGAGGCAACGGATTTATACGGTTCACCAGCATATGATATCATGGTGAAGTGTATGACAACCCAGAAAGATATTCAAAAGGCGTTACAAGATCTCGGGTTACCGAAAAATGATCTGTACGACCTTCCCACCTCAGAGAAAACCTTCCCTGATGGGGCACATTACCGGATAGAAATTTCAGGAGTGGAACGTTATCCTGTTCTGGAAGCACTGGTGGATGAGGCTGAAAAGCGAGACGTGCCCGTGCACCGGCTTATTTGCACCGTACAAGGAGCCTCATGGCTCCCAGAGGATGAGTTGGAGGCATTTGCAAGCCTGGCTGCGGAGAAGAAAATGGAGTGCATAATGACCCCCGGACCCCGGGCATTGTGGGATATTGGAAGACAACCCATCACGCCGGAGGGTATTATCTCAGGAATCCGGTATCGTGGAATGCAGGGGCTCATTCATGTCATTGAGGATATGAAAAGATGTATTGATATTGGGTTTAGAGGCTTTTTGGTGGTTGATGAAGGGCTTCTTAAGGTGTTGGTAGCCCTACGAGAGAAAAATGAGATTATTCCAAAAGATACCGTCTTCAAGGTAAGTATCTTTGCTGGCCATGCCAATCCTGCAGGAGGGCAACTTCTACAGGAACTTGGGGCTGATACCTTTAACCCGGTCGCCGATCTCACTCTGCCCCAATTGGCTGCCATTCGCCAGACTATTGACATTCCCATAGATCTCCACATCGTCCTGTTCGGTTCCTTCGGAGGGTTCAACCGGCTTTACGAGGCGCCGGAAATGGCACGGGTTGTCAGCCCCTGCTACTTTAAGATAGAACCGGGCGCCAGTGTAGGCACCATGTATGTTCCGTGGGTTGACAACAGCGAGTTCATCAGACGAAAGGTCGAATATGCGGAAAATCTCATACAGATCGTGGAAAAGAACTATCCTGAGGCGAAACTCTCGAATATAGGACCTTCAGATCTTGCTGTTCCTCGTGTATAGGCCTGGAGGAAGACATCATGCTTGAAGATGCATTCAAAGGTGTGAATCCCGCCCTCGTCACCCCCTTTACAGAACAAGATGAAGTGGATGAAGCGGCGCTTCGAAAACTTATCCGATTTTGTATCGATGCATTAGGAGTTACTGGTCTGGTTCCAGCTGGAAGTACTGGGGAGTTCACTTCACTGAGTTGGGAAGAGCAGCAACAGGTCATCCAAATAACTGTAGATGAGGCAAACGGGAAAGTTCCTGTCATTGCCGGGACCGGGACCACGGGTACCAAGCGGACATTAGAACTATCGCAGTTTGCGCAAGATGCGGGAGCGGATGCCTGTATAATTGTCACTCCCTTCTACATGAAACCCTCGGAGCGGGGATTGTTCAAGCATTATTCTGAGATTACCTCAAAGATAGATATCCCAATCGTACTATATAATATTCCAGTCCTTACCGGGGTCACGTTTCCCAGAACCGTGGTCG
>CBFFLL010000209.1:3917-4548 GCA_965642175.1 Candidatus Methanoperedens nitratireducens
GGCAGATGAATACAGCAATGTGGTGGCAATAAAGGATTCGTCGGGAGACATGTCATATCTCATGGAACTTCTGGAACGGGTCAAGACCCTGAGGCCAGACTTCAAGATCCTGTGCGGTTGGGACGAGATCGCATTACCAGCGCTTGCAGCTGGCGTTGATGGCTTAATTCTCGCCTCTGCCAATATTATTGGAGATGAATGGATCCAGATCAAAACGGCAATTGAAGAGGGACGTTTGGAAGAAGCCCGCCAGCTTGAACTTGAGATTCATAAGATTACACGGTTTATTACAAAAACCGGAGCTACCGGCACGAAGGCCGCCCTTAATTATATGGGAGTAGAAGTAGGCAGGCCGAGATTACCTTTGGAGATCGGTGGGAGTATTACCTATGAGATACTAGAAGAGCTCAGAATGGAACTGGAACGTATCAGGAAAATTGAAATGCGGCCAGTGGAAGTACAGATCACCCCTGACAAAGTATTACAAGAACGATTTGGTGTTGTTGGCGTGACCCCAGAAGTTATTAAAGATTTTTCCTTGAAAATCGGGGAAGCCCTGTTCGGAAGCGGGGCGGAGGTGGCGCATGTTGACCTCTTGCTTGGCTTGAAGTCAGGTCCGGTGGGGGAAGCC
>CBFFLL010000210.1:0-4477 GCA_965642175.1 Candidatus Methanoperedens nitratireducens
ATAGTTGAAGTTGGAAGTCCAACCGCGTTCATAACAGCAAGTACTGATTTTACTGTTGGGGATCAGATAATAACAACCAATCTGACTGATAGCGTTGGCACAGTAATTGTAACCAATAACAATATCACTGTGGATGGAACACCAACTCTATTAAAAGCTGATACCAAATACGATGTAAAAATAATTGTATATCCTTACAAGACAATGACGACTGATGCTATTGTTATGGTAAGATAAATCATTTGAACTTTTTTTCATCGGTCATCGGTTAAGGAATTTAACATGCTTGCTCTGTACAGTCATTTCGATAGTTATTAATTTTCCATGTTTTTCAGGTTTGGTTTGAACCGAGAACACGGATGATGCAGATAAACTGAAACCTCAGTTTACACGGAATAGGGCATGCTTTGCATGCCCTTCTTTTAGTTTTTTGACGGATTTTCACGGATCCGTGCGCATTTTTGGAAAAACGCTACCCTATACCGAATATATAATTATAGCATCGAAAAGATAAAAAGGAAGATGTATTATCCTTCTTTTGCCGGGAAGAAGCTTAAAATTTAGTTTCTTTCCAGAATTTTAACTCATCAGGGTCGTGAGCCAACAACCAACAAATTACAGCCACATCAAAATCATTCCATCTATCCCTATAATTATTCGATTATCTTCCATAATCTCCTCGGCGCCATGCCTTGCATCTCAGGCCTGGTATGCGTCCGAAGTGATCAAGGTTATTTGTAAGAAGTTCTTCTTTATTTGTCATAACAACTCCTGCTATAAGAGCATCCAGAAGATTTACAGGTCTTCCAATATCCATTAACTCAGCCTGAATATCCCCAGCCTTCAGAGCTGAACGATTATCAAATTCAAGTATAGGAATGGATTTCAGCAAAGAATTAACTTCTGAAAATGATTTTTCTGGATTATCTGAGCGTCTGGCTCCATAATAAAGTTCATAGGCATTTATGGCAGTTGTTTTAGGATCATCAATCATATCTACTGTTAATCCTGAGACATTTTTGTCCTGGAGGATGGATACTAAATAATCGGTATCAAGTACGCTCATAACTTTACCTTCTTCAATCTGGATAGATCGGTTCCAGATTGTCTTGCTTCAATTGTAGCTTTTTCAAATTTTTTATCGTTTTTTAATACACCTATGAACTCGCTGAGTTTTCTCTTCCGGAGAGGTGCAGTGATGCGCTTTATTAATTCTGTGAAGCTCTCCCCCTCTTTTTTAAGATTTGCAAGCGCTTCATAGGCTTCTTCTGAGATTGTTAATGTTTTATGTGCCATAGAATTAACTGTATTCTTAAGTGTATTTATAATTTTTCATATCCTGACCGGCAGGATCTTCTGAAAGTTGAGATAAACTCATTTTAAGCCTGTTTTTTCAAGCAGCGTCAGCGAGCGCATCCGTTCTCCCTTTTGTCTCACTGCACTTCCAGAGGCAGTGCATCCCGGGTCGAACTCCGGTTTTTCGAATATGTTTCCTTCAGGGGGAAACATTTTTAAGTTAGTTTCCCCATCAATATAACCTGGATAAAAGATCTCTTCTGAGATACCTGGTCGATAAGAAGGAGCAGATAAGAAGTCTTAAGGTTTTACCCAGAAGCCTGGAAATCCAAAAAACAAAACAATTTGTAATTCCTATAATAGGACCAAGAAGAGCGGGAAAGAGCTTTTTCCTTTATGACCTTATACTTAATAAATTCAAAATAAAAGATGAAGACTTCATTTACCTCAATTTTGAAGATCCTGAAATGATAGGCGCAAGCATCAAAGACATTCTTGATGCGGTGAGCGTTCACGAGGAGTTTAATGGCAAAATTCCCGAATACATATTTCTGGATGAGGTCCAAAATATTGATAATTGGGAGAAAGCTGTCAGGGGATTATACGAAACTAAAAACCATTACCTGTTCATTTCAGGCTCATCCTCAAAATTGCTCTCAAAAGAAATAGCAACCTCGTTGCGAGGCAGGACACCGACCTATTCTATTCTTCCGTTATCGTTCAGGGAATTTCTGGACTTTAATGACTTTAAGATCAAGCCGCTCCCCTCAACATCAGATGAGAACCAGATCAAGAATAATCTCCGAAAATATATGGAATTTGGCGGTTTTCCGGATATAGTATTCGATAATCAAATTGCAGACAGGTTTTTTAAGGAATATCTTGATCTTGTACTTTTCAGGGATATAATTGAAAGATATAATATTAAAAATATATTCATTATAAAATTTCTCATAAAATCCATGCTCGCTTCCTTTTCAAAGCAGTCTTCGGTCAATAGCACATTCAATACCCTGAAATCACAGGGAATAAAGGTGAGCAAGAAAACCCTTTATAATTATGCATCTTATCTTGAAGATTCTTTTTTCGCATTTTATCTGAAAAAGTTTTCCTATTCAGTCAAAGATACAGAGGCATCGGTACCAAAGGTGTTCCTAAATGATACAGGTTTAATAACTTCTCTTATCTCAGGATTTTCTGAAAATTTCGGAAGGTTGATGGAAAATAATGTCTTCCTGGAACTGAAAAGAGCCCAGAATAAGAATCCAGCCATGGAGATATATTATTATAAGAATGGAATAGAAGTTGATTTTATTATCAAGGAAAAACTTGAAATAAAACAGCTCGTGCAGGTGTGCTATGACCTGGAGGACCCTGATACGAAAGAGAGAGAAATAAAAGCGCTGCTTAAGGCGAGTATTGAATTAAAATGCCCAGATTTGCTTATTATCACCTGGGACAGGGAAGAAGAAGAGCGCATAGGGGATAAAAATGTGGTTTATTTGCCTCTGTGGAAATGGCTTTTGAAATAAGATATTTTAAAATACGCCACATTATTTTTCGGTGAAACCTTAGTATGGAAAATCTCTTGGATGATAAATCTCGATTGGCAAATTTTTATCTTTTAATCTCAGAACAAAATCATCCTCATCCAGAGAAACGAGGGTCGAGTACGAGTCTAACGCGGTTTGCAAGTATAAGGAATCAGTTGAATAGACTCCATATTGTGCTCCAGTTAAACCGCCCTTTTTGCAGAAATCTTTATCACATTCAGTAAACCAGGAGACCATATCCTCAACTTCGATAACTCTGATAGCGCCAAATTTCATGCCTACATTTCTGCCGATAGCATTTCCAATTTCCGCCAGCAGAACAGTTGGCTCTACAAGTAAGAAATCAGAACCCACACGCGAAATTATATTACTACATACTTGACTATACTTTTCATTTCCCTTTGTTTCACTAATAAAGACATTTGAGTCCAGAGTGAGCAACTTCGGCATTCAGTAGCCCCTTTTATGCCTTCTCATCGCTTTAACTTCTTCAACAGCAGATAATTCGCCTTTCCAGAGATTCCTGATATCCTTTGATGATTTTAAGTATTTATGGACTGCTTCCTTCGCTTTGTCGGCATCGAATTCGATTATTGAAGACATATGGAGCTTTTCAAGTTGGGACATTTTATAGTCAAGGGCATCAACTTTTTTGGCTATGGTCTCTAAATCAACAATCATTTCAATCACTATAACACACTTATACTTACCTCTATATAAAATGTTATTCAGCCTGACCCCCAGGATGCTAATGAAGCGTTAAGGTTGGCAAGCGTCGTGTTTGATTTTGTTCTAAATAAAATGCCTGATGATATAAAAAAAGCACTATTATAAAACACTGCTCGCAAATCTCAGGAGAACCCAAATTGGAAAAAATAAAAGAATTCAAAGCAAAGAATGAGGAAGAACTCTTAGATTTAGTGACGCTCTGGCCTAAATTTGACGAGGAATGGCATAAAGGGGGAGAGTGGATAGAACCAGAAGAGAAGGTGCCAAGGACAACTAAGAGAAAGACAGTTACAGCGCAGAAAAGAGCACATAGAGTACGATAGTTTTAGATTCTGATTGGTAAGATAAACTCATTTTAATTTTCTTTTATTCAGTAAACTCTTTTTGACAGGATTTACAGGATGGACAGGATACTATAGCATCAAGAACCCGTTGTAAAAGGTCAAAAATTTTCTCATTTTGGATAATTAATATATCTGTGCACATCGTTTTTATTCTCTTGTTGATATAATGTGTATCAATACATATACTATCATTGCCACTTTTGACAGCTGATGAATTTGTGAAATGAAGTTGTTTTTTCTTTTGGAATTTTTAAACCGCAGATGAACGCAGATAAACGCAGATTTGTTTTATTGTTGTCAGATACCATTAACAATTCTTTTAATTTCTACTCTTGGTTTACTAAAATTCAGCAAAAGACAAAGTTTCAGTCCTGTTATTTTAAGATAGTTTAAACATTGGGCAAAATGAACAGTATCGATTTCTTTTACTGCTTTCACTTCAATTATGATCTCATTTTCAACCAGAATATCTGCTATGTAGTCTCCAACCAATTCATCCTTATAAAATACCTTTAATGGCGCCTGTTGAAATGTTTTTAATCCTCTCAAATTCAG
>CBFFLL010000211.1:0-4458 GCA_965642175.1 Candidatus Methanoperedens nitratireducens
ATTAAACGACCTGAAAGAAGCGCTTGATAACATAAAGAAAGACAATGACCTTGATGATGCCGTGGAATCAGTGCGAGATGGCTTAGATAATATCACTGATGATATGATACGTAATTTAATTGATACAACAAGGTGGGCGCAAGGTGCAGAAAAAGCATGAATGAAGGCCATGTTGATCTGGAAAACCGGGAAGGGAGATACCTGTACTCAGTTATAAATAGCCCTGCTCATTTGAGCTTTGGCGATATAGGGATCAATGATAATAAGGTCTTCACAATACCTCATGAAGATATTGCCGCTGTTGTTCATTCCTGCCAGGCAGAAGCTTACAGAACACAGGACGATGGGAAAGTAAAAGAGTGGATCTTAGCACATAATTATGTAATTGACTATGCTTCGAAACAATTCGGCACAGTTTTGCCGTTTGCGTTCAGTACTATCATCATAGGCAACGATGAAACTGTAAGTAACTGGTTAGCAGAGAATTACAGGAAACTTAAAAGTGGGCTTGAAAATGTCAAAAAGAAAGCTGAATATTCTGTTCAGATTTTCTGTGATCAGGATGGGCTCGCCCAGAAGCTTGCAAGCAGTGATCAGGAACTAAAGGAACTAAAAGAGAAACTGGAAGAAATGTCAAAAGGGGCTGCTTACCTTGTCCGGCGGCGGTTCGAGTTAAAAATGAAGGATGCTATTGCAGTGGAAATATCCAGGCTTGCCGCTGATTTTATCTCTAAGATAAGTGAACATCTTGATGAATCAAAGGTTGAAAAGAAAAAATCACAGGTGCCTGAAAAATATAAAGGGATGAAGCTGATATTGGCTCTTTCCTGCCTGGTCAAAGAAGATAATGTTGAAAAGCTCGGTGAGGTGCTTGACGAAATAAACAACCGTGATGGCTTTGCAGTCCGCTTCACAGGACCATGGGCGCCATTCAGTTTCGTGGGACTGGAGAAGGATTGATGATAAAAAGTATTCATCCCCTTCATTTCCACTGGAAACCGGAAAGGGGGGACAAATATGAAACCTGAACGAGAGAATAACCTTGTTGATCTGCTGGACCGACTCCTGAATAAAGGTGTCATATTGAATGCGGATTTGATCATATCCGTTGCAGGCGTACCACTTATTGGAATAAATCTCAAGGCTGCGCTTGCAAGTATTGAGACGATGCTCGACTACGGAATGATGGAGGCATGGGATGAGAGTACAAGGGAATGGTGTAAGAAAGGATTAGCAAAGGAAGCTATCAAAAAAGTTTCTGCAATCGAAACTAATCCAGGCTTTTTACCTCTATGTCCTTTGCTAATTCAGGAATAACATTGTGAAATGCCCCTATAAAAAGCACCCCGGTTTCATCATCTTTCAGAGAAATATCAATTGCCTTTGCAATATAAGCATCGCGCTCCTGCATCAGTTCATCTTTTATTTGATCGTACCGACGCGCTGCATCTGTTTTTTCTTCCGGCGTTCTGGCAGTCATAAGGGCTTTGATGTACTCGTATTCTTTCCTTAGCAGCTCGGGGCTTTCGGTTGCCTCGATTACAGCCCCTCTTTCGATCAACTTTCTGACTATCCGGTAGTTCTTGCTTCCTTTGTCTGCGGTTTCCCTGACGATCCTCAATCCTAACTCATCGCCGCAGGGAAGACCGTCCTGGTATATTCTTGTCTTACTATAATCCAGACTGAGTCCATCTATTTCTTTCTCCAAGTCATCCCAGAATTTTTCAATTTTTCCCTGGTTCTCAAGCCATTTTTCTCTACCCATCTTTGCCATACCCTCTTTTACAAGCCCCTCACCCATCGAACCCATATCGGCTGAGGTATGGACTATCTTAATTAAAATTAGCTTTCTCATCTAACTCACGGTCTTTGGAATATCGTGCATTTTCTTATATGTATTTATAGCCTCTTTAAAATGTTTTTGATATATCTTGAAATCCGGTTTTCCGATATCTCCTTCGTTATCGATATATTCTTTAATTGCGATCATGGCAGCTTCTCTACATATATATGATACATCAGCGCCTGTTAAACCCACCATCAGCATTGTTAACGATTTTTCATCTATGTCAGAACTGAGGGGTTTTTGTCTGGTGTGGACTTTGAATATCTGCAGCAATTCATTTTTTCCGGGGGGTGAAACTTCTATTATAAGGTCAAACCTTCCAGGACGCAGGAGGGCGGGGTCGATCATATCAAGACGGTTTGTGGCAGCCAGGACTGTAACTCCCTTGAGTTCTTCTATGCCGTCCATTTCAGTTAATATCTGGCTGACCGTGCGCTCAGTGACCTGAGTATCCCCTCCTTTTCCACGCCTCGGTGCTATTGCATCCATTTCATCAAAAAAAATGACACATGGTGCTGCCTGCCTTGCTTTTTTAAATATCTCCCGGATCCCGCTCTCAGATTCGCCCACCCATTTTGATAACAGTTCCGGCCCTTTTATCGAAATAAAATTGGCATTGCTCTCGCTTGCCACTGCTTTGGCTATCATGGTCTTGCCTGTACCTGGAGGCCCGTACATCAATATTCCTTTTGGCGCTTTGATGTGAGTATAATTGAAGAGAGAGGTATATTTGAGCGGCCATTCGATCGCCTTTATGAGTTCCTTTTTAACATGTTCCAGTCCTCCGACATCATCCCACGATACATTGGGCGTCTCCACAAAAACTTCTCTGGTGGTGGATGGAATTATCTCCGTAAGGGCTTCCAAAAAATCATCCATTGATACCTTCATTTCCAAAATTATCTCAGGGGATATGTGCTCTGAGTCAAGGTCTATTCCAGGCATTATTTTGCGTATGGCGCTCATTGCAGCTTCTCTGCACAGGGCTGCCATATCTGCGCCAACGTAACCGTGTGTAACTTCGGCAAGATGTGGAATATCAACGTTTTCTTCAAGGGGCATTCCCCGTGTATGGATATTCAATATCTCAAGCCTAGAATTTTTGTCTGGAATATTTATGCTGATCTCACGGTCAAACCTTCCGGGTCTTCTGAGTGCGGTATCAAGGGCATTTGGAATATTGGTTGCTCCAATGACCACTACCTGACCTCTGGATTTGAGGCCATCCATCAATGCCAGTAACTGTCCCACCACTCTCTTTTCAACATCTCCCAGGATCTTCTCTCGCTTGGGCGCTATAACGTCTATCTCATCAATAAAAAGTATGCTCGGAGCATTTGCGCTTGCCTCTTCAAAGACTTCCCGCAGTTTCCCTTCGCTTTCCCCATAGAACTTATGCATGATCTCAGGGCCGTTCACATGCTTGAAGAAAGCTGAGGTTTCATTTGCCACTGCTCTGGCTATCAGGGTCTTCCCTGTGCCTGGAGGACCGTAGAGCAATATTCCCTTTGGCGGGTCTATACCGAGCCGTTCAAACAGTTCTGGATGTTTCAGTGGAAGCTCGATCATCTCTCTTATTTTCCTGATCTCTTTACCCAGACCACCCACGTCCTCATACGAGATCTTATTTCCTTGCTTTACTTTTTCTTCTTCTTCTTCGGCTTTTTTAAACTGGATACTGGTTTTAGGATGTACAATAACAGCACCCTGAGGACGTGTATCGATAACTGTATATTCATGATAGCGTGTTCCAAAAAATACTATCCGTACGACATCGCCTTTTACAACCGTCAGGCCTCCCAGTAATTTACCTATATACCTGGTATCCCTTCGACTTGCTTTATTGGATGAAAGTTTAATAACCGATGCAGATTGAGCACTTGTTTTCCTTACCTTTACTTTTTCATCCACACCCACCTCTGCATTTCCCCTTACGATGCCGTCGATCTGAATTATGCTCTTGCTCCGGTCACCTGGAAACGTGGGCATAAGTTTGGCCACGGTTGTTCTTTTACCGACGATCTCAACTATATCGCCTACCTCGGCTCCAAGGAGTTTCATATCATCTGGATCGATTCGAGCCAGTCCCCTTCCCACGTCTTTCGAGAAGGCTTCTGCAACTTTCAAGGTTAAATCGTTTGACACGTCGGTAGACATTTTATCACGCAATCTATTGAAATTAAATACAATACTCAATATTATATCTGGAATTTTTTTAACTAGTATTAATTTTACTGTATAATATAATATACTGTATTCTTAATATACTTTATCAAATCAACAGTACTTCCGATCTATGGCGTCAATAAGTCTTCTGTCTTAAAATTTTTTAGCCACCCATCAATATCCATGTCAGAGATATCATCAATCTCATCACCTATCATCTCAATAAATCCCCGGAGAATCCCTGGTCTATAAGCATCTAACCTTATCAGTGGAGACTGTGGAAACGTCCGAATCAATTTTCTCGCATCATTAATATCCGCATCAGAAACATTTTGCATATCCCGAACAAAATCCAACACATCATTAATAACTTTATTGATATAGTTTTCATTTTCTATATTTGAAAAAACAGCAAGCAAAGCACCATATTTTTCCATCTCTTTGGT
>CBFFLL010000212.1:0-4451 GCA_965642175.1 Candidatus Methanoperedens nitratireducens
TATAAATGTGTCGCATTTAAGATAATAGATTTTTTAATTTAGCCGAAAGTCATGTATAATGATTTCTTCTTCTTGAGTCAGGTTTCTGAGTTGCATTATTCTTAGGTATGTGAAGAAACTGCCCCATGATTTTTGATGTTTGCCTTATCATATATTTCTTTCGACACTTTCACTGTATAATCTGAGTAATAGCGCACCAGTACGCTCCGGGGAATTTTCCCCCATAATGCATCAGTGTTTCGGTCTTTAACGCTTATTTTCCTTGATTGGATTTCTTCATATCTTTCAATTGTACTGGTTTCACTGGCATAAGCCCATGTGGTCTGTTATTTTTATAAAATTCCTTCATATATCCTTCGAAATACTCATAATTCCCCTCGAAAGTATCCATGCGCTCTTTAAGACCTTCTACTACCGCATCTTTCTGTTCCAGCTGCTTTACTAATTGCTCATTCCTTATTTCAAGTTCTTCCAGCTTCTTTGCATCCTGAGTATCTAATGATCTAATTTCAATTGATTTTTCAATTTTTAAGTACTCAATATATTTTATGTAAAGTTTCTTTAAATCTTCAATATTCATATTGTTGAAATATGCTCTATCCGTACCTGATAAAGAATGCCCCAACATAAAATCAATCTTATCTTTAGGCATCCCTGCATTGGCAAGAGTTGATGAAAAAAACTTGCGAAGGGCATGACTTCTGGATTTGATATACCCATCTCCGTTCTCAAAACCAAGCTTATTTCCCATAAGATTGAATAGAACAACAAATGTGATTTCACTAAGCTTGGTTGCTCTTACCCCATGTTCTGATTTATGATATGTTACGAACGCATAATCCTCCGGGAATTCTATTCCTGCTCCTTTCATCCCAGTAATTTTTTAATGCGATGGATGCTTCAGGAGAAATGAACGTAACATAATCAGTTTGAGATTTCTGTCTTCTTACTTTCACTGTACCTATATTATTTTCATCAAAAGTAATGTTCTTTATTTTAAGGTTTATGATTTCTTGCCGAGCCATTCCAGATGTCACCATGCATAAGATAATTGCTTTTTGCCTTAGATTCGTGACATTTGTAACGAGTCTTATTACATCCTCTCTTTTCAGGAAAGTTTCATTTTCAGGTCTTAGCAATGCTTTTTTAATTTTCGTAGTTGAGTTGGATAATTGTATGTCAAAGTTCCTATAGAATGACCTGATGGTAGCCATTCCCGTATTGAAGGTTTTCGGGGCATATCCTTTGTCATTCATGGTTTTTTTAAATTTGGCAATGTACGAATTACTTTTCCGTTCCACCGATAAAAGCCCCTGTTTAAGTTCACGTATTGATTCCTGTATTAATTCAGTTGGGGTCTTCTCAACACATTCACAAAACATCTTCATGAAATCATGATAAATTCTTCTTGTTGATTGCGCTGCTTCAATAGATTCGAACCATTCGAGTAGTTTTTCGTCGTTGCCAATATCCATAAGAAAATCACTTTTCGATTGTAGCAACTAACTTGGCATGAAAGTAGATAACATTTTACCAAAAAGGATTATAAAAAATATAGTGTAATAACATTTTGGTATAAGGATTCAGAAACAAAGCAGAAAAAAACGGTAACAATGGATAAATTTGATTTCATCCAGTTACTTCTTAGCCATATTCCTGAAAAGAATTTCAAGATTGTGAGGTATGTCGGAATCTATTCAAGAAGGGGATACAGGCATCGACAAACTGAATTCCATGAAGGGGAGATGGTACTTATTAAGCGAAGCTGGAGGGAAGAAATTTAGAAAACATTTGACTACGATCCCCTCTTGTGTCCGGATTGCAACATTGAGATGGAACTGATAGATATCTGTTTTGAAGGAAGTGATAGTTATCCAACCGAAGAACCATCGCCAGTTGAACCACCGCCCAATATAAATCAAGCACCTAATATTTCAACTATGATTTGATCGTCTTCATTAATCCGTCCCTGAGACTAACCTCAGGCTGCCACCCAAGCATCTTCAGTTTCGAAACATCAGCGCACATTCTTGGGATATCCACAGCATTTGAGCGCCGCCGTGACTCTATGGAAACATATTTTTTTGCAGGATCGATGATATCAATAACACTCTCAACGACCTCTTTTATGCTCGTTTCCCTTCCCGAGCCCAAGTTGTATATCCCACCCCCATGCTCTGCAATGGTTAACATCCCATTGATCGCATCCTTGATGTATAACATATCGCGCGTTGGGCTTAAGTTCCCAAGTTCGATCGTGTCTTTTTGATATGCCTGTTTTATTATCGAAGGGATAATGAAATCCTCTGATTGTCCGGGGCCGAACATATTGAACGGTCTGATAATTGCGGCCTTCAATCCATAATTCAGGGCATAAGCATTAACAAGCATCTCTGCAGATGCTTTGCTTGCAGAATATGGTTCCTGCGGGCTGACCGGATGCTTCTCATCCATAGGGAGATATTGCGGTACCCCGTACACATGGGAAGAACTAATATAAACAAATTTCCCGTTCGTGTTTTTTCGTGCCTCCTCAAGCAGGTTCAACGTCCCTGTCGCATTTATCTCAAATGTCTCCCTGGGATGCGCTATCGCATAGTTCACATTTGAAACCGCAGCAAGATGGAACACCATATCCGCATCTTTCATGATATCCTGCAGCGAGCCGGTATCTGTAATATTTCCTCGCACCAGGGTTATCTCATCTTCAAGACCTGTGAGATTTCTGGCTTTATCCATTGTAAGTACTTTGATCCGTGCTTTTCTATCAAGCAGCTCTTTGACAAGATAGGGACCAACAAAACCAGTAGCCCCTGTTAGCAACACGAACTTATTTTGCCAGAAATCCTTATTCTTCATTTTTCATATCTCTTAAGATCTTCCCTGACCATCATTTTTATGAGTTCTTCAAAGGTAACTTCAGGTTCCCAGCCAAGGACACGTCGTGCTTTGGAAGCGTCGCCAAGCAGAAGGTTTACCTCGGCAGGGCGGATGAATTTCGCATCCGTCTTCACATATTTCTTCCAGTCAAGACCAGCCTCACTAAAAGCAAGCTCGGCAAACTCACCCACAGAATGCGTCCTCCCAGTTGCGACAACATAATCATCTGGCTCTTTTTGCTGCAGCATCAACCACATTGCTTTAACATAGTCGCCTGCATAGCCCCAGTCTCTTTTGGCTTCAAGGTTGCCAAGGCGCAATTCCTTTGCTGTGCCGTGAAATATCCGGGCCACAGCATCTGTTATTTTTCTTGTCACGAACTCAATTCCGCGCCTGGGTGATTCATGATTGAACAATATTCCATTGGATGCATGCATACCGTAGCTTTCCCTGTAGTTGATGCATGCCCAGTGTGCATATACTTTGGCAAAGCCGTATGGACTGCGTGGATAGAACCTTGTATCCTCGTTCTGCGGGGTTTCATTGACTTTCCCAAACATCTCGCTTGATGAAGCCTGATAAAAACGAGCATCCGGGCACACATGGCGCACTCCTTCAAGTATCCGGACCGTGCCAAGACCGGTCACATCTCCTGTCAGAACGGGCTGGTTCCAGGAGGTTGCTACGAATGATTGGGCTGCAAGATTATATACCTCGTTTGGCTGTGATTCTTTCAGGGCATTATTGATGGAGGATTGGTCTGTTAAGTCGCCTTCTATCAATTCGATCTTATCCAGGATATGTTCTATCCTTGAAAGATTAGGGGTGCTAAGGCGCCTGATCATGCCATATATTTCATATCCTTTTTCAAGGAGCAGTTCTGCTAAGTAAGACCCATCCTGACCTGTTATCCCGGTGATAAGTGCTGATTTCATAATGCTATCCTTTGTTATTTATTTGCGGTTTGTTCAATCTGAATAGAATCTATTATATTCTCCATCTTCTTAATAAATGCTGGTACATCAAAATCTTTAGCTCTATTTTCGCACCCTATCCTGTATTTTTCAGGGTTATTGGATATCGTTTTCACTGCATTTATTATAGCTGAACCCTGTGCATCCACAAGTATCCCGGTCGAACCATCGATCATAGTTTCGAGATATCCTCCTTCTTTGACCGCGACCGTTGGTTTTCCAGATGCCATTGCTTCGATCGGCGTCATTCCAAAATCTTCGTCAATTGCAGTTGTGATATGTCCTTTGCATGTTGCATATAATTCGATCAGATCCTCTTCTGCTACCCTGCCAAGTAATTTTACGTTCAGGGGAAGATCCTTCAATATCATGGAAACATATTTTTCAGAGTAATCTTTTCTTGTAAAATCGCCGACGATGACCAGTTTTTCATCCTGCATATGCCTGAAAGCGTTGATCTGTAATTCGATCCGTTTCTCAGGATATAGACGATTGACTGAAAGCCAGAAATCCCCATATTTCTTGAAACCATATTTTGAAATATCGATAGCAGGATACACGACTATTGAATTTCTTCCATAATATTTCCTGATCCTT
>CBFFLL010000213.1:0-4413 GCA_965642175.1 Candidatus Methanoperedens nitratireducens
AAATTCAGATGCCAGATCCTCAGCTGATGCCCAAGCCTGATCTCCACGCGCTCCACATGTTCCAGATCATGCAGGAATGCATCTGCCTCCTTCCAGACATTCTTACGGTCAGAGAAATTATCAAGACGCCACTGAAGATAAGCTAACAGCCTGTACGCTAAAACGCATATAAAAATATACACTCTGACCCTCTGCTCAAGTCTATGACGCACAGGTTCCATTTCCTCAGTTGTCTTCAAGGTTCGGAAAACCTTCTCCACAAAATCTTTCTCAAAATGTGCCTTCACTACCTGTGCAGATGGTAGCGATTCATCAGTTGAAAACAGCATATACTTCCCATGCAAACGTTCAGACAATGCGATCGGATGTTTTTTGAATTTAATCTCGATACGAGAACCAGTTCCTTTTCTCTTCACCCTGGTATGGACAAAATCCTTCCATGAACCCACTATACCATCGATAGCTTTGTGTAGACGAGCCTCAGACCAATCTTTTCTCTTTTCACTCAAAGCATTAAGTTCCTCACCAATATACGCCAGAACTTCATTCTGGTCGTTTATTTTGCTGGTTCTGCGTTCCTGATTGGCATATACAACTACAGAACGTTTCTCGCCGAAAAGCTTGCCAGTTGTTCTTTTTGCATAGATATGGCCGGTTCTGCTTTTATAAACAAATGAATCCGGGCTAATTGGTACATCAGTATCTTCAATTATCTTTTTTACATCGTTAGAAGTCTTTGGGATACCACAAATGAGTTTCCAGTCAGCCGATTCGACTATTTTGACCTAATCCTTCGAGACATTTCCTCGGTCCCATATGAGAGTTCCTGGCTGAATACCTGTATTCTTGAGTTGGACAACAAGATTTTTTATGGTCGAAGAACTGGAACGGCTGCCATTATAGATAAAATGGGAAATAGGACATTTGTCGTGTTTTGATACACGCAATGTCAGATTTACCTGAAGTTGCTGGGCATGTTTTGTGTTGTATCCAAGTTCAGCAAGCGGGCAGCTGATCCCAAAAAATAGTACCGATGTCAGATCATAGGCGACTGTTTCAGATTCACCCGGCTTGAGTGGATTCATTCTTCGTGTTCTCTGGTAAATAGCATCGTCAATTCGATGCGTATAGTCGTAGATTTGCCTGGATTTTTTGTCCTCATGACAAACAAAATCCATTGCTGATAGAAACGATAATCTGTCAAGTTCTGCAATATTAACTCCCATCAGTCTGGGTAGATCTGTTGTAGCGATCCAATTTTCTAACATGGTATTGCTCATGGGGTCAAGGGCTCTGTTAATTGCCCATGCTGTGAGAAGTTTTCCGGGTGATGGACCTTCTATATTCGGCCTACTGCAGCAGATTTCATCGATGGTTTGTGCAAATCCAAGTTGAGACGCAAGTTCCCATAAAAGAGTTACTGCTCCCGATTTATGTGATTGACCATGATCTAGACGATCTAAGATTCTGGGTTTTGCTTTTTGAGGTTTTGCAGGTTCTTCGGGTCCCAAGCTTCTGATAAATATGCTTTTGACTTTTCCATTCACCCGAACGGATTTGTATTCTTCTAGGTAAATCCGTCCATTCTTTTTCCTTCGCTTTATTACCATGTAGGGAGTAATGCCCCTACAAAGAAATAAATATTTCGGTCGGATTTGGTTAGAAAAAATGGTTGATAGAATGTGAAATTGAGTTATTGAAAAGGTAGGGTTGAAGGATGTAGGGGGGAAAAAGCTAACTGTTCAGGTCATAGAATGGGTCTATGTGGTCCCAGGATGCAGCAGCGTCGCTACTACCCCTAATTACTGTCTTATGGACACTTTACGGACGAATCGTGATGGTACCCTTTATAGTACAATTGAGGAATTTGCAGGCAGTGAATAATCGGGTGTTCTTGTATGTGACGTTCTATCCTCTTTCGATGACTCGGATTTTTTAACTGATTCTCGTACACTCTCGCCCATCACAGACCTATCCCGCCGCTTAAGTGGCGGGATAAGCGTGGATTTTGTTTTGATTGTTTTTGCTCAACTTGCAATCCATTCATCAATCAGGGCAAGTACCTCCTGTGTTGTTATCGCGCGTTCAAATCCAGAAGGCGCTCTGTTATTCCTCCAATCCTCTACGGCCGTTAACACATCCGTTGTCTCTACTATATCGGAATCACTGCCAAGTCTTCTATAAAATGCTATAATATCAAGTGTAATAGTGTTGTCTCCCTGTACAACTGCTATCACTCCGCTTGAGCTGCTTATAGTTCCGTTAATGTGGTATGTTCCAATAGAAGCATTGCCTGGCGCAGTTAGTCTGTAGATAACTGTTTTATGAATTCCTGGCTCTACATTAAACCATAATCCCTCATTGGTGCTATTCTTGAAAGCATCCACATCGACGGTGACTCTTGTCAGATTCCATCCCGCCGGGATATTTTCACGAAGGGATAATGCCTGGCTTATATTACTGCTGATATCAACAGTAATATTGGTTGATTCCCCTAGTCGTAGAGATTCCTTCTCAATTGTACGTATAGCAACAGTAACATTCGTTGGTGGCTTCACAGCAGTCACAGTTACATTTGCACTTCCCGCGACTGTGTCATTATTTGCGGTTATCATCGCAATTCCCTGTGCACCTGCCGTGAATGTTGTGGTTGCACCTCCAAACACATCTGTCGTTGCTGTTAATGAAGACACATTTCCGACTGCGGTGTTATTGCTTGCCCAGACTATGTTTATCCCTGACATCGGAGCGCCATTCTGATCCAGTGCCGTTGTATTGAATATCTGGGTTCCGTTAATAGCCAGCGTGGCCGTTGGCGGTGAAACCGTAATCGTTCTCAATGCTGAGGGGAGTGACGATACTGTTACAGTTACATTTGCACTTCCCGTGACTGTGTCATTATTTGCGGTTATCATCGCAATTCCCTCAGCACCTGCCGTGAATGTGGTGGTTGCGATTCCGTCTGCACCTGTCAGCATATTCTCAGGAACTACAGTTCCAACAGTAGTATTGTCGCTTGTAAAGTTTATGTTGATTCCTGGTATCGGAGTATTATTTGGATCCATTGCTGTTGCAGTGAATGTCTGTGTTGCTCCAGCAGTCAACGTAGCTGTTGGTGGTGAAACTGCTATTGTCGTCAAGTTCTTATCAATTACTATTTGGCCAGTTATTATGAAAGTACCGTTATTTGCTGTCGCTGTTCCGAGAGCCCCTTCCAGACCGCTTAATTGTATTCCACTGATATTCATTGCGCTCTTTGCCCCTGGGGCACCAACAACACTGAAATTCAGTACAACTACCGAGCCGCTTCCATTTATCGGAATTTCCGTTCCACTGCCCCCAAAGACAATGGATATTCTACCATTTGCTGGATTATAACCGGGAGAATCCCATACAGAAGTTAAATCCCCTCTTTGAACATGAGCCTCAGTTAAATTTATGACGCTCGAATCAAAACTGATGTCAAAAACAATACCTGCAATAGATTCGTTCTGTACATTTGTAATATTCACAGGAATCAGTACAAATGTATCTGGATCTCCAGAAGTGTCATTCACACCAAAATCTGTAGCAACAGGCTGTGCTGATGCAGTCGATACAAACAGAACCAGCATTGTCAGCGCTATTGTTAATTTTCCAATTTCTGTTATATTCTTTTCCATTTTATTTCCTCCCTATAAATTAATTTCACCAATTGAAGCACGTTTCATTAATACAAGGTCACCTGCGTCGGCTGGTATTCCATTGTTGTTCAGGTCATATCTGGAATCTACTGGGATTTCCCCTATTGAAGCCCGCTTAATTAGTACCAGATCACCGGCATCCGCCGGCATTCCATTGTCATTTAGGTCTCCTTTCAGCCATGATGGCCTCATATGAACAAAAATAATGCCTGGTGCATTATTATTTGCATCGTCAGAAGCAAATATATTAATAACAAAATCCTCTAGCTTTGTAAAGGTGATGTTTGTATATAATGTAACATTTTCACCACCAGTTAAATTGTCAATGTTCCATCTCGTGTTCGTGGCAGTTACCTCTTCCGGCAAAGAGATGCTAACAGAAATATTCGTAGCATTTAAACCACCAATATTTCTTGCATTGAACCCTATTTCATAGGGCATTCCACCATTTTCTTTTGAGACTTCCACATATTTCTCTACAATATCTAGAACTGGGTGAGATAAAACGTCTAGATATCCTGTAATGAATTTTGCTCCTCCATTCTCTTCAGTGTTAATTTCAACCAACTCAAAAAGCAGGGGAATGTGTACTATCTTAAAATTGTTATAAATTATATACAACTTTTCTATTGTTTTGCCGTCAATACCAGCTTTCAATAATCTAACCCTCTCCTTTGGAGTTTCTAACATATGTGCATCTCCTCTCCTCCCCAAAATAGCTGTTATAAAA
>CBFFLL010000214.1:0-4388 GCA_965642175.1 Candidatus Methanoperedens nitratireducens
CTGGCCTGCGGAATAGAGGCGCACGCCAGCCTCACCGACCCAGATAAGCAAACACCCCACCCGTGCAGCAAGAGCCGCCGCCGCATGGGATACACGGGAACCAGGCTCAAGCATCAGACAGGCAACACTCCCAATAGGAATATGGGTGCGCACACCAGTTTTATCCACAAGCACAAATGCCCCGTCTAAAACATCAAGTTCTCCTTTTTCCAGAAATAACATGGAGATACGTTCTTTGATTGCTATGGGTTTCAGTTTTGGAAGCATTATTTCACATCACCAATGGACGCCTTACCATCATCAGACCACACCCAAAACCCTTTGCTGGCCCAATCCCACCATATAGAGCATCCTTAAAGCGCTCAGGGTCAATGACAGTCAATAATCCGGTGAGATCAATCGTGCTGATATTAACTTGATGTTTTCCCTTTGCTTTGTAGAACCGCTCCTGACGATAGCCATCTGCCCGAACTTCATGCTCTCCCACCACAAATCCATACTGCTCCCCTTTTCGTGCAAGCCACTCAAAACCTTGCTCCTGGACAATCTCTGCTTCCAACGGCCATTCCCCTCTTGGGACACCTTCCTGCTTTAATTGATCCTTGGCATTCATAACCACATCATGACGATGCTGTTTTTTATTTTCATCGCGCTTTGTGCGAATTGGATTTGCACAAAGGGAAAACGATAACCTCTGATCAACATACAAAATGGGCTTATAAAGTTTAGACTCAATCTGCCATACACCCCCCATATCTTCAGGGATGCGCTCAGCCACACAATAAAACGTTGGCAAATTCTCTGACTTCTCCTGACGATACAAAAAATCCCTGCTTCTTTCCGGGCCGTCTGCAAACAATGACCAGAGCAAATGATGGGTTTGATAGGTATTGCCTAAACTTTTCCAGAAGTCCTTATTTTCAGCTGCATCTGGTTGCAACCTTATTCTACTCATATACATCAATCATCCCTCCCACCTGGCTGCACAACAGCAAAATATTCATGTCGATCCGCAAATTGCCATCGCTTGCGACTCAATGGATCATCACGCCGTGTTATTGTATGCAGCGCTGGCACACCAGCTTCTTGAGTCCCTTCCCAGTATAACCTCATACTGTCATCTTTTTGCAGATTGCCAAGAAGAGCATCCATCCCCATTGTGCCGAATACATCTTGTATATTCTCACCACTGACTACTTTTGCATCAACAGGCATAGCCAGAGGACATGATTTTCGTCCAAGATACAGGACAAACTCCGGTTCTTTCAGTTTTTGCGCCAGAGTTTCAAGGGAATATGGAACTTCATCCGACTTACCCCACAAACACACAGTGTATACTGCATCGCAATAATAATCCCTTGTAGAAAGGATGGTTTTCAGATCACTTTTCGATACCGCCAGCTCATCCTTTCGCGTAGCAAAATGTTTTTCATTCCTGCCCGTGCCGGAAGGAGGAACCTGCGATGTATGATAATCCCTGAGCATCGTACCCGATGCATCCACCTGCACAGCAAAATCATAAGACTCTGCCATTTTCCGAAGATTCTCCTCTTCATCTCTGCGAATCCCGATAGCTGCTGCCAATAATCCCATGACAGCCGATTTTGAAGGATGGTCGAATGTGGGGCGATATGTCCCCACTGCAACATCACCCCAGGAAGCCATAGGACCATACAGACGAAAAATCAAATATTTCGTCATACTATTGCTCCTATTCTTTTACAAAATCAAGAATCCCGGATAATGTGCCTTCGCCTGTATGCGCATTCATTTCGCAATTAGATTCGCTGCATTTCCCATAGACACTTTCCATCTTTTCATTCGTATCCCTCAAAGCAGATATGGATTCATCCAGTAAATCCTTTCCATTCAACGCCTTAAGGAATGCAACCGAAAGTGAGCGTGGCTGCTGAGTGCCTTTTTCTGCCAAAATGTATGATGCATACGCACGGGATGCAAAACTATTCTGTTTGCCGGTAGGAGCAACTTTTGCAGCAGCTTCCACTAAAGCCTGCAATGTTTTATTCACCAACTCCTTATCTCCTCCAAGATTATCTGTCAGAAGAGTGCGATTAATACAGACATAATTATAGAACAGACCGGAAGCAAATTCCAATTCCCCTATATGTGCTGCACCTGAATTATCATCCCCACTGTTCAGGTCATCCACAGCAGTGAAATAATCATCTTCCACAGCTACTTTATGCACTGTGATTGCATGAGAAACCTGGACAGCAGCTTCGGTATTGTGCATTGGACTGGATGCGAGCATACGCCCGAACATAGCAATATCCGCAGCTGTATGTTTTTCCCGTAAAAGCAGTAAGTCATTTTTCGTAGGTATATCACCACTTTTAGCTAATTTCTCCAAAAGTGAATCAATCAGAATTATTTCCTCCTGGCTGAAGTGAGCTAACTGTTCAAGTTTTAAATCTCCAAAAGGCTCTTTTTCTGTTTCTTCAGCTTCTTCATCCTTACTTTTCTTTGTAGTTTTCACCTTGCCAAAAACACCTGCAATTTCCTGTGCATATTTCTTTGCCTTGGACTCTGAGACAGGAGGGAATTTTTCATTTATTTCAGCATCATTTTTAATTGTATCCACCAGACTGCATCCGGTAGTTAATGCTTTATAAACATAAACTCCCATCTCTTTTGTACGAATGCCAATATGACCTGACAGAGCTTCCCTAAATATATCTGACTCCCTCCATGCTCTTTTCAAACTCTGGGATGATACCCGAAGCCTCTGGGTTCCACCCATTACAGCAGTTTTTGGTCTTCCAAGGTCGTCACGGTTCAGATTCGATGGCGGGTACGATGCTAAGATATGTAGTTGTATAAATTCGCTCATTTTGTTATTCTCCTTTATGATTCCTGTGGTGCTTTATCATAATATGCAAAAGCCCAATCCTTTCTTGTAAAATCATTGATATTCCACCAGTAGATGCTATTTGCAAGTACCGGAATATTCACAGTTCCGTCAAGCATGTGTACAATGCGTATCAATGGTTCGAATAGATCAGTGTTATCCTGAACCTTCAATATACGTCGAAAACGCAATCCACTAACACAAGCAGTAGTACTTCCCGACTTTGGTGTAGCCATTTGTGCTGCAATATGTACACGCTCATTATTGCTCCTTACATGAGACAGGATGCCAGCTATCAATGCCAGCGATTCTTGATTCACATAGCCAAACTGCTTGAATTTCATTCTAAGTCGATGAAATGCCGGATTAAATGCAACTTCTGTGGGGTTATGGCAACGTCTCAATGCAGCCCTATCCCCACGAGAATCATCCAACTCATTCCACCATTTCAGCAATGCACCACGCGCATCTTGATTAGATACAAATGATAGACTTTTAGTTTGTTCCATATTCAATTTACCTCACATTGTATTCTATTGAGTTCATAAATTTATGAATTTAATTATCTTTATTGGGAATTGATTTATCAGGTAAATCCAAAATTTTTATTATCTGTTTGTTGTTTTTTTGATTGAACTTATATAAATTTCTATGTGCTAAAGCAATACGTTTTGGATCAGCAACATCTATCTGATTTGATTGAGAATACTCATCAAATAATTGTTCCCCAGTTCGGAACAATGTATCGAGCCATTGAAGTTTAATCTTAACAACATCATCAGCCCCATCAGAAAGTGAAATGCGCAGTTTCTCCAGTGTAGCATAAAACTCTGGTTCAGTACTATTCCAGAATTTGCTATCAATGAAAGATAGATCACCTTTTGCACCCCCATGTTCCCCAAACATGGCTTCTTTCACATATTTTCGAACATTTCTCGCTACAAGCTCGGAAGTTTTTATCAATTGCTCAATAACCGATTCATAATTTTCACGAATACTCTCATCAACATTAATTAGAGGCATTTTTCCTTCATACCAACATCGAGCTTTCATATTATCAAAATCATATCCGAACGCCCACAATTGCGGGGATTGTTTATTTTCTAATCCCTGTTGCCGTGCTCTGAATGTATGCACTACCGTAGCCGGTTCGTTTCGATTCGCATTGTCATTTTGCACCAATCCTAACCAATGGCGAAAACTTATTCCACCTTGATTTCCATGTCTGGGAATTAGCACATTTTCTTTATTTGTGCTATGGGGTGTAAGTGTGTGGCGCCAACCTCCTTCATAATTTGTGCCATAGTTCTTTGCGACATAACTTGTAACCAGATTGTTTGAATCACAACCACATACATCACAATTACCAGACTCACCCGAATCGAATTTCAGGACAATTCTTCGGGGCATCCCCCAGAACATTTGTGCGGGATGTGCATCTTCAGGTGTGGTTAATTGATCATTCTCACTGGTACGAGTTGGCCCCATCCAGGGAAAAATGGCAGCATCATCAATCAAT
>CBFFLL010000215.1:0-4376 GCA_965642175.1 Candidatus Methanoperedens nitratireducens
CACTGCAGGCAGCCAGAGATGCTTGAACTTGGCGTGGGCGAGGCTCTGTTGAGAGATCTGCCGAGATTATGTGAATACATCGGGGAGATAAAGAAAACAGGGGTTGTGGTCTCGGTCAAGACAAGGGCGAATGTGGTGAACGATGTGGAGCTGGCAAAAGCTATCGAAAAAGCAGGGGCTGATATCATCCATATTGATGCCATGCACCCGGATGGCATGGATGTCGGGGTCATCAAACGCGTCCGCAATTCCACCGACCTTTTTATAATCGGCAATAACTCTGTGGTGGATTTTGAGAGCGCAAAAGACATGTTCTCTTATGGGGCTGATATGGTATCAGTAGCGCGCGGTTTGCTTGAAGAGCCCCGTCTCATCGACAATCTCGTGGATGAGATCAGCGCTATCCAGTCCATGACCGGCTGGTACAACGCGCCAAAGCACATCTGCGGCGGCGGCGACCTGAGGGCGCTTGCCTTCTGCTGCCTCCCAGTCAAAGCATGCGCACTGCATGCTGCGCTGAAACAGGCAGGAATGAGCGCCGAGGAGTTCATGAAGCTAAAGATGGATTTTGTCAGGGGGACTCCTCTTGAGCCTGGATATGGGACTTGCTTTGGGAGCATGACCTGGTGCTGCAAGATAACAAAACCCTGTTTCTTAAGGGATTCTACGCTTACGCAAACCGGGGTTTCTGATATTGAGTATATGCAGCTTAAGAAAAAATTGTCTGAATATTTGATGAAGAAGAGGAAGAGATAGATTGAATTCTTCATTACCTCTTGTTTCTTCTTTATCGAGAAATTGTGGAATAGATTAGTTTCACACCGCTCTTGCCTCTGGTTTATATATGCCAGCGTACCTGCATAAACCACGGTGGTAATATGAACAGGAAAGAACTGCGTATTGAAATAATCGAAATTGCGGTCAATCCCGACCATGTGCATATTTTCTTCAAATAACCTCCGAAGCATTCGCTTAGTTTCATAGCCAAGAGGCTAAAAGGAAGAACAAGCAGAATACTCAGGAAGGAATTCCCGCATCTAAAAGAATGGTGTGGTGAGCATATGTGGGCTCCGAGTTGTTTCCATGGATCTGTGGGGCAGGGATGGGAAGTGGTCGAAAAATATATCCAGACTCAAGATACACACCATGCAAAAAACGCTGGCTACAGGCCTCGTGACGTTAAGTCCGGGGTTATGAGACTTTGTAGTTACGTTTATACCTTTTATTGACAAGTTTCATTTGCGGGGTTATTTTATCAGTTCAGATAATGTCATTTTAAAGGCTTTGATATGCTAAGTTTTTAATATTGTGTATGAGTTTAATAGTGTTAGAAATCAGGATTTCCAAATAGCAGATCTTAAAGCATATTTAATTGAAGGGCTACGGTTGTTTCAGTATGAAAAAACAGATATTCATAGAAAAAAACAAATTCAAACTCTTGCTGTTGATATCGCTGCTAGCGCTGGCTGTCAGAGCGTCTGTTTTCCCTGCTGTTTTTTCTGATGGAGATATAACTTTGCTCGGTGTGGATTCGTATTATCATGCAAGGAGAATATTGTTCACGGTTTTCCATTTTCCTGATGCCCTTACTTTCGATTCGTACATCAATTTTCCCTATGGTTCGATTATCGGTTGGGTGCCTTTATACGACCAATTTATTGCGCTTGTCGCGCTCATAATTGGGCTGGGTAAACCTTCTTTGTACACAATAGAGACAACAGCCGCGGTTGTTCCGCTAATACTGGGATTTCTTACTGTGCCTCTTGTATTTTTAATCACAGAAAAGCTCTTCGACTGGCGCGCTGGCCTCCTGAGTGCCGGTATTTTTGCATTAACGCCAGCCCATGTGAGTGTTTCCCTCCTTGGTTTTGTGGATCATCATGTAGCTGAAACCTTACTTTCCACGGCCGCTTATCTGATGTTCATTATTGCATTGAAACGTATGCAAACAGATAATATCTCTTTTAACTATTTCAAGAAGAACATATTAAAGAATTCCTCATACTGGATATTTACAGGTATCCTGCTGGCTTTCGCTTTATTCACCTGGAACGGCGCCCTTATTTTCGTGGGTCTTATTGGTATATTCATTGTAGTTCAATTTGTGATCGATAGGTTTTTAGGACGTAAATCAGATTATCTTATCTTAACCGGGTTTAACACATTTCTCGTTACCCTTCTGATTATATCTCCCATTGCCATAGGCAGGGGATTTGATAACTCTTATTTACCTTCGATGTTCCATGCTGGATTTCTGGCAGTGTTTATTTTTATATTCATGCTGCTGGGGTTGATGCTGAAAATGAATTTTAAAAAATGGTGGTACTATCCAATGCTATTGGTTTCATTATCCTTAGCAGCTTTTTACCCCCTTACGTTCTTTTTTCCGCAGTTCTACCGGTCGACAATGGAGGGAGTCGGCTATCTCTTCGGGGGTGGGGTGCTCGACACGATACAGGAGGCTATGCCACTTTTTCATAAAGGCAGCGATTTTGCATTAAATTTTTTGTGGGGGAATTATACCCTCAGTTTCTTTGTTGCCATACCGGCTTTCATATTATTCATCAGGAAAACCGTTAAGGAACAATACCATCCTGAAGACGTTTTCTTGATCGTATGGACATTGATCGTGTTCACGCTTACAATTTTACAAATTCGCTTTGTTTATTTATTGTCCGTGAATGTTGCGATATTTGCGGCATATTTCATCATTATTGCAACTAAACGATCTGCGCCTGAGAAAGAGATATTGGCTAAAAAAAGGCAGAAAGGCAGGAGAAAGCAAGATTCATCATCCAATGCCGGGATAATGATTGGTTTATTCATAATGGTCCTTCTTGTTCTCCCGAACATCACTGTTATCAAATCCATAGCTACAGGAAGCATCACTGCGCCGGATCCAGATTTCAAGGAGTCGTTCTTATGGTTGAAAGACAATTCCCCTGAGACCAGTTACTATGGGGATCCAGACAAGGTGGCAGAGTATGGTGTTATGAGCTGGTGGGATTACGGCAACTGGATTCTTTATATATCGCAGAGGCCTGTCGTGGCAAACAATTTCCAGACTGGTATCGATGATGCAGCGCTTTTTTTTATGGAACCTGATGAAAACAAAGCCAGCAAAATTCTTGACAAAAGGAAAGTACGCTTTGTTATAACCGATGCCCAGATACTTAAGCTTAAGTTCAGATCAATAGCCATGCTTGCCGGTAAGAATCCCGATGACTACTATGATGCAAATGGGCCTTCGGATGCGCCGATACGCAGCGTTAACAGGGAAAACAATGATTTCTTTACAACAATGTTGTCGCAGCTTCATGTATTTGATGGTAATGGTTTAAGTCATTACCGTCTGATTTACGAATCCAATACCACCGCTATCAGGGAACCCGATATAAAATATGTTAAAATTTTTGAGTATGTACCAGGAGCCACAATTGCAGGAAACGCTTCTTACAACGGGGATATCAACGTAATATTGAACATCACCACCAATCAGGGCAGGAAATTTAATTACACTCGTAAGACATCTCCCGAGAAAGGAAGATATGAAATTAAAGTCCCTTATCCAACGCAGGGAGGCAAATATGGAACCGGATCCTATGGTAACTACATCGTCCAGAATTCAAACATCACCCGGATGGTTTCAGTAAGTGAACAGGATGTGCAGGAGGGAAGAGAACTCACGTTGGACTTTGTTTAAAAGCGTGACGGTTTAAATTCGTATCCTGGGATACAATATATTTTTTAGAAATCGTGCCTTATAAAACGAAAAAATCTTGAAAAATAAAAAAATATATATTCGATTATAAAATTCTCAAAGAAAATTATTAGATTTTAATTCTTTAGAAAAAGATAATATTTTTGGATTCGTTAGAAATTCTTTGATTTTTCATTTTACTTGAAAATCAATCATTTCTATCTACGAACCTATATATACCCATAAAAATATTCTATAATTTAATGCTGATTATTATTTCTATATAATTTTCTTTTCTAATGATATTTTGATTTTAAAAATAGAACATAATACATATTATTTTTGTAAAATAAGATTCATTTCAAGTTGTGGCGTTAAAATTCCCATCATCGAACACACTAAATATATAAATTATTTCATGCAGGTAATATCAATCTAACATCTGAAAAATTAATCGGGCTCGAAGGACCTTTCCACCCTTTTATGAGATGATATAATCCAACTATGCAAAGTATCAATTCACCTGATTTCAACAATAATTCTGCCTGGTCTGGCTCAACCCTCGTTCTTGCACCCTCTACTATTCTCGCTTTTTTCTTCAAATGATTAGACCTCCCAACTGCATCACATATTTCATCAATAGGCATACCTGTTCGAGATACATTCTTAAGAATCA
>CBFFLL010000216.1:0-4347 GCA_965642175.1 Candidatus Methanoperedens nitratireducens
CTTGTATTTCCTGCGAAGCGCTGCCATGAGACCAAGGGCTACTGTGGTTTTACCGACTCCGCTGCCTGTGCCTGCGATGAGAATTGCCGGGGTACTGGTAATGAGTTATCACCGCCTCATATGTAAGTTCCTTGCTTCTTCATTTGTAATTCTTCTTACTCCCAAACTTTTTCTTGATTTCAGGTTCATTAAGATAATTGCATTTTTATTTCGGGCTATTTTTGTAGTTGAAGCCTCTCCAAGCATGTTGAATATCAATTCCAGGTCATTCATATGATCCCTGAGGTTCTGCTGTTTCAACTGTACGATTTTATCGTACAGTTCAAAACCTTCTTCCGAAAGATTTGATTTCAAATCAGACCAATATCTTCTTATTTTAGTTCCTTCAAAAATAACAAGCGCATCTTTTGAGTATGATTTCATGTTTCCCTTGAAAACTCTTAAAATCATCTTTATATTGTGCATGACAGACTAATATCTTTTTCGAAAAGATATTCATTTAAAAATTACAAAAAAACACTCCCCTCTTCCTACCACGACACTACCCTTTCGTACTCAAAGATCATCTTAACGATCCGGTCATACCCCACACATTCATGCGCTGTAACCCCCCTCGCCTCTGCATCATCACTGCACGCATAAGCCTTCATTTCCGGATCCATATACACTGCATCATGCATAAGGAGAAGAGCCACATCATGCTCCCTGCCCTCTGCCTTCGCTATCTCGATGGGCGTTGTATCGTAGGGGCTCCGGATAATATGCAGTATCTTCATAATTAAAATGGTATCACGATATCAGATTCAGTTATCATTCTCACTATCTCATCTCGCTCTTCGACCATAACGTTCTGAACAAGGTTATTGATCCCTCTTTTTTCAAGCGATATTTTGTCAGCATGCAGTGTGCATTTTAGCATCTCAAAAACTTCAAAGTCCTTCTTGGGCGATGGTGCTCCGATCAGTTCAGGCTTTACAGGGGCGGCTGAATACACGCCGTCGTCAATGAAGATGACAGAGACCTTATCCCCGCACAGCGTCAGCCCCACGCTCATACGAAGCGCCTCTGCGTTCCTGCGCGTGTTCATCGGAAGGTTCCGCACTATAACAGTTATCTTCTTCATAGCTCACCCGAAAGAAATGAACCGATCCACATCCCCTGCGATGCATGCATGGTCGTACTGGCTGCCGAATAGTATCCCGTCAATCTTTCCGACTTTTCGCTGCTCAGCGTTCATAGCGCACAGTGCGATACTTATACCTTTTCCTGCAAGCTCTGCGAACTCCTTTTTATGGACGTTATACACACCGTCGTACATCAAAAAAACAGACACTTCATGACCCTGCTCGCGCGCGACCCTGCATAATGAAATAACAGTATTGGTGTTCTCATTCTCAGGGCTTGAGGTCAAAAGTATCCCTAGCTTCATGCCTTGCGTATCCTCACTTTCCAGAGATGTTCGCCCTTCTGCTCAATTCCCATTATCTTATGCCCCTCATTCTTCAGGCTTCGCGGCACGTTCTCCACAGCCGGAGCATGGTCAAAGGTCACAATAAGTTCCTCACCACTTTCGATATCTTCAAGTTTGAGTTTTGTCTTCACGAATGTATAAGGGCATACATCGCCCCTCAGATCAAGTTCAGTTGTCATGTTCACCAGATCCTGCATGATTCTGCGTATATCTCTTCCTGTATAGATGTTATCTTTGGTTTTTCACCGCAGACAGGGCATTCCTTGTTCCAGCGCATTTTGATCTCATCAAAGCTCATGTTGAGGGCATCATAATAAACAAGCCTGCCAACGAGCAGTTCGCCTATCCCGAGCAGGTATTTCACGACTTCGGTCGCCTGGATCACTCCTATTATGCCTGGCAGCACGCCCAGTACTCCTGCTTCCTGGCAGCTTGGCATCATACCCGGTGGAGGCGCATGTTCGAACAGGCAGCGGTAGCACGGTCCCTTATGCGGTATTATCGTGGTAACCTGTCCCTCGAACCTGTAGATGCTGCCGTGAGAAAGCGGTTTGTTAAGGAGCACGCATGCATCATTAATGAGATATCTTGTGGCAAAGTTATCAGAGCAGTCCACAACAATATCATATTCTCTGAAAATATCCTCTACATTATTAGCATTCAACCGCTCAATGTATGTATTTACCTGTACATCAGGATTGAGGCTGTTCACGAATTGCTTTGCCGATTCCACCTTATGCTTTCCAACATTGCCGCCGTGAATTACCTGCCGCTGAAGGTTGCTCAGGTCAACGGTATCATCGTCCATGATGCCCAGCGTTCCCACACCTGCCGCAGCGAGGTATTCTATCATTGGCGAGCCGAGACCTCCCGCGCCTATGCATAATACCTTTGATGAAAGGAGTTTTTTCTGTCCTTTTCCGCCTACCTCGGGCAATATGATATGACGCGAGTATCGCTTTATCTGTTCTTCGCTGAATCCGCCTAACATTTTTTCACCTTATTATTACTGGTAGTATTATTTTCCTCACTAAAGTATTACTACCATAAATAATTTGTGGTTATTTTATGTATTACATCGTATTACAACATCTGTATTGGCACAGGAGTTATACAGAGCAGTCCAAGGGCAAATGTCAGCACCCCGAGTACCATCCTTTTCCTGTCAAGCGGGACATCGTCATTTAGAGGTCTGGGATGACCTGCAGCAGAAAAAACGATCAGAAGAATACTATAGAATATCCACACAAAACCATCTGTTTTCAGGAATATTATCAGGTAGGCGCCTATTGAGAACAAAACAGCAGGCAGAACTGCTGAAACGCGGGATGCTTTTTCACCTATCATGGCACGAAGGACATGACCGCCATCCAGTTGTCCGACAGGAATGAGGTTAATTGCTGTCACAAGCATCCCGGCCCATCCCGCAAAAGCGATCGGATTAATGGAAGTACCATCATTCGGAATGAAGTCCATGATAAATCCGAATAGAGGCGGTATGCCAAGAGCAAAACCGTGCTCTTCCTGAGTGAGCAGTACAGGAGGTTGAAGAAGACCTATGAGAGTAACGACCACAGATGCAAAAAGCCCTATCAGAGGGCCGGATACCCCTACATCGAACAGCGCTTTTCTGCCGGGTATGGGGCCTCTGTGCTTAATGACAGCCCCCATAGTCCCGATAAGGCTGGGGAACGGGATGAAATAGGGCAGAGAGGTTCGCATCCCGTGCTTTTTCGCAACAAAGTAATGTCCCGCTTCGTGCGCGCCCAGCACGGTCATGATGGCTATCGTGAACGGGATCCCCCTCAGGATATCAGAAGGGACGCTTTCCAGATCTGCTCCGTAAAGCAGCGAACCCACGAACATGGTAGTAAAAAATGTGGCGAACAACAGCGCAACATTTATCCATCTTTTCTCCTTGACCGGACCGAATGGGGAAGCCATAAGCACATGCTCGCCCAGTTCATACCTAGCCGAGAACTCAAAACCCTTTTCAGCAAAAACGGTCCAGAGTTCCTGATATATTATCCTGATATCCTTTTTCGGAAACCCGAAGAAATATATCTTGCCGTCATGCTGCTGTATTTCATATATAGAAAAAAAAGGGCTTACCTTTTCAGCAAGTTCTTCCGCAGCCTTTGACCTTTGAAAACCTTTCATTTATCTTAATACTCTAAATCCTGCTTAATGAATGTAACTATACCAAGTAAAAGCAATATCACAGAAGCGGCAGTCAGTATATTGAAATAACCAGCAAAGACAGAAGGGTTATAAACCGCCATCAGCTCAAGGGTAAAAGGTGAAAGCCATGTTAGCTTTTCAAGGTATATCAGAAAATCCGTGCTGTTGTTTGTCAGGTTCAAAATGAAATCAATAAAAGGTATCATGATCCATAGAGAGGTCAACATGGCAGCAACTGTGACTATCCTCGTCCCTGCCCATGAGGCTTTCTTCTCGTTTTTAAACAGTACTGAAACGAACATGCCTGCTGATGCGAACAACACCGTATTGATGAATAGCAGCTTAAGTACCAGTGTCCCTACGTTATATGCAGAACTGAACAGGGAAGTGAAAACTCGATCTGTAATGAAATAAAAGAAAATTATCATTGGTATGGTCAAAAGGATAAGCCCGATGAACTTACCAATGTATATAGATTGTCTCGTCTGCGGACTTGAAGCCATGATAAAAAGCGTCTTTTTTTCATCATCTCCTGCGATCGTAGTGCTGGCTTTTTTAATAATCTGGTTGCCAATGAAAGTGAGACTTAGCATGAGAGGGACCAAAATGAAGAATATTACTCCTATAGAGACAGGAAAAATCAGTGTAGGCACATTACCCGACATGACCTCGGATGACGACGTTGCTGCAAAGGA
>CBFFLL010000217.1:0-4340 GCA_965642175.1 Candidatus Methanoperedens nitratireducens
GGGACATCTCTTATTTTATTTCCCTGGATGGTCTCCTGATTCCAAATCCTGACGGATACGTTGCAGTTCCTCCTTTTCGATATAATCTTTATCTTTAATTATCTTCGCTCCTTGCCAGATAGTATTGTAATAATCCCAGAATAAACGTACAACTTCAGGATGTCTAATAGCTAGATGAAATTCATCTTCTATGGGGAGGTATGGATGACGATAGAATCCAAGGATTACCTCAACAGAATCTATGACCATAAAATTCAATGTTGGTATCATATCCTGGTGAAAAGCATCGTAATATGCAAGATGATAACCCTGGTTCTTGGTCTGTGAAATTTTGGCCTCTGCACGCTCAAGCTGCTCAATCGTAGGGAATGTCATGACTTCCCGGTAACTGATATTATTCTTTGCACATATCTTTGGTATAATTTCAAGATATTTGTTATATGCCAGTTCATGAGCTGGCGTTTTGTGGGGTGTCTCAAATCCGAATGTCAGGTCATCAATTGATCTTTGCGCCTCCCCCATTCGTTTGACCACATATTCATAAACTTCCTCCCGGTCATCAAACGTTTTAATCTCAACTCCATCCAAAGATGTTATCGTGCGGCTAACTCCTTCAAGTATATCCCGCTCAATCTTATCGAGCTTATTTCTTCTTTCTAGAATAAGGTATCCGGCAAGTGAGCCGATCACAAGCAATGTAAGTGCAGGTATTCTGTCAGCGAGCCAGGTGTTTTCGAGCGCCCCCAGAAAGTGTAATACTGAAATTATTATACTCAAAGTAGCGATGAAAGCCATTATAAATTTATCTAATCGTTCCATATTCTCCTCTTAAATTAATCCTTCAGGCATCAAAATTGTATATATTTATTTGAATTCGGGGTTCAATACGTTCTCTCTCACATCAATTCCCTCAGGAATTGTCAATTCAGGCCAGAGATTTACATGAGAGTGAATTGTTACATTATCCCGAATAATGACCCTTGGTCCAATAATAGTACCGGTTTCCAGTACACAGTTGCAGCCGATTTTGATACTATTATCCATGATTGAACCTGAAACGCACGAATTCCTGCCAATCTCCACATCATCGAAGAGAATGCTGGACAATATTCTGGAACCGTCTTCTATCACACAGTTTTCGCCTATGGATGTATAGGGTCCGATGAGTACCTGATCTCCGATGGTAGTATTTTCTCCAATATTAATAGGACCTACCAGAGCTGAATCTATTCCAATGGATACGCCGTTTCCTATATTGACCGGTCCAACTACATTTGCATCCTTGATATTGATGTGACCCGTGATTATGGTGCCGGGAAGTTGCTCGAGCTTCCATTTACAAGCCTCTCTATATGCTGCAGGATTGCCAATATCGGTCCACTGCCCTCTCACCAAATATCCATTCAGTCGATGGCCGCGTTCCATCATCATTGGAAACAGATCTTTTGCAAAATCGAAATTTACTCCAGGTGGTATCATTGCAAGTATTTTGGGGTCGCATACATAGATGCCCGTACTGGCCAGATTACTGAAAATCTCACCGGCCCGGGGTTTTTCAAGAAAACGGTGTATCTGATTAAATACATCCATTTCTGCAATACCATATTCATGGGGGTTCTCAATGGGTAGAAGTCCTATGGTGACAGGTGCATCATTTTGTTCATGGAACCGGTACATTTCCCTGAGATTCAGGTCTGTGACATGGTCCCCACCCAGGACGATGAACGGTTCATCGCTAATTAAGGGTTCGGCATTTTTTACACTTCCCGCAGTGCCCAGTTGTGTCTTTTCTTTTACATAGTCTATATGAACACCAAATATTCGCCCGTCGCCTAAAGCTTCTTCGATATAATTTCCTAAATACCCCAACGTAATCACAATCTCACTGAAACCCTCTGATGCCAGATGTTCCACGAGATGCAGGACAGAAGGTTTGTTCAATATCGGAATTGTGGGTTTTGGACGGTCGAATGTTAAGGGACGCAAGCGAGTCCCCTCGCCCCCACACATGATACATGCTTTCATATTCCAATCTTGTTTTATTTATCTTTGATAATTTCAATCAACTGAATGTCTAATATTAAATCCTCACCGGCAAGTGGATGATTAGCATCAAGCGTTACCTTGGAATCTGAAAAATCAGCAACTCTCACAACGGTCGAAGTCCCATCCGGATTGGCCATTATCAACATCTGTCCAATTTCCGGCTCAAGATAAGGGTGATCCTCCCGATCTATTGCAGCAACCATATCTCTTTGATAAGAACCAAAACCTTTCTCAAATGGCACTTTAACTGTTTTTGATTCACCCTCGTTCAATCCCAGCAATGCCTGCTCCAAACCGATTATTGCCTCGTTATTACCGATGCGAAATTTCACAGGTTCCTGATCTAATGTGGATTCGTAGACAGTTCCGTCTTTGAGTTTTAATTCATAATGGATTTTCACTGTGTCATCATTTTCTACTTTAACCATATCTTTATTCACCTTGTTTAGGCTTTGAAGGGAAACCTATAATTCGACCGTATAAGTAATTAATTTGAGTTAAAAGAGAAAATCAAGACAAATTTCTGCAGAAAAGGAAAATAACTTATTTTTAATAAAATAAGTTAGTCTCCATGTATACATGACCTCATTTTTTCCTTTGAGATTATTTCGTATCTTTTATTACTTTGACTATCTGTATGTGAAACGTCAAATTTTTCCCTGCCAAGAGATGATTTGAATCTAATATTACTGTAGATTCTGAAAAATCTATTACCCTGGCAATTTGTTGAGAACTATTTTCCGTAGGGTTAGCGATTTTTAGCATCTGCCCGATTTCAGGTTCAGGATAGGGATATTCTTCTCGATCAATTTCAATTACCAAATCTTTTCGATAAGGTCCAAATGCTTTTTCATATGGCACTGTGATTTTTTTTGAGTCACCTTGTTTCATATCCAATAGTGCCCGATCAACACTGGATATTATTTCATTATTACCTACCTTGAATTCCATAGGTTCACGATCATAGGTTGACTCAAAGGTAGTCCCGTTTTCCAATTCCAATTTATAATGAATTTGAACAGTGTCCTGTATTTCTACTTTCATTTTTATTTCACCTTTAATCTCAAAAAGTTGATTAATTCTTTTTTTCAACATCGATCAACTGTATATGATAAATCAGATCTTTACCTGCTAAAGGATGATTTGCATCAAAAGTAACAGTAGATTCAGAAAAATCAATTACCCGGTAAACATTTAAAGGTATATTTTCATTGGGAGGAACGATCTTTACCATCTGCCCGATTTCAGGTTCAGGATATGGATGATGTTCTCTACCTATTTCGACAACCAAATCTTTTTGAAAAGGGCCAAACCCCTTTTCATATGGAATTTTTTCTTTATTCAATAATCCCGGACTCATTCCTAATATTGCTTGCTCCAACCCCACAATTACTTCATTATTTCCAGTTGTGAATTTCAAAGGCTCTTTATCAAGGGTTGATTCAAATATTGTTCCATCTTCGAATTCAGCTTCATAATGAATCGTTACAATATCTCCCATTTCAACTTTTACCATATTTCAATTCACCTCTATCGTCCATGAATGGGGCAAATGTAATTCAACAATATAAATAATTAATTTGACAAATAATAGAAAATTGAAGGAAAAATCTGCAGAAAAAGAAGATTTTACCTAAAATCGGAATAATTTAAGTAGAGAGAGATTTTTAATGTAATTCATGGTCAGTAAAAAGGATGAAAAAATTCTTGAGATTCTTCAAAATGGAGCCAGAACTCCTATATCAGAGATTGCGAAACAGGTAAATTTAAGTGAAAATGGTGTCAGGTACCGACTTGATAAATTAGAAAACGAAGGATATATCAAAAATTATACAATTCTTTTAAACCCTAGTAAATTTGGAAAAAAAACACTTGCTTTTTTTAACCTTGAAATGCAGCCGAAAGAAATGAAAAGTAGTTTGAAAAATTTGTTCGAGGTCAATGAATTTATTAAGATATATCAGACAACTGGACAATATTCAATAAAGGCTATAGGGTTATTCAAAGATGAGGAGGATTTATCGAATTTTATTAATAATAAACTTTTACTTCATTTTCCCATACAGAATTATTCTGTGGAGATTGTGACAAAAAGGATTAAAGATACGGTATATAATATTTAGGCTTGTAGAAATCGTCTTTTTTTCCAATTTCTGATATATTTATCGATATTATAGATGATCATATCATTCTATCGATGAATTCACCAATATTCCTATAGTCTTTATTTTTTGGTGGAGTCCTACAAATCGTGACCTCTGTATTAATTGAATTTGTTGATTGATGATTTCATA
>CBFFLL010000218.1:0-1267 GCA_965642175.1 Candidatus Methanoperedens nitratireducens
TGATACTATGAAAATAGTAGAGGTGAGTGTATGAGTGAACCCATTCCTGTAAATCCTGATATTATGCGGTGGGCAAGGGAAACGGCTGGATACAGCATAGAAGATGTTGTTGACAAAATCGACCGTAAACGTGTCACTGTCAAAGTGGTCCGGGACTGGAAAAACTTGCCTACAAAATATTCAAACGGCCTCTGGCTTTATTTTTCTTTCCTGAACCACCTGAAGAAGAAAGTCCAGGGCAGTCTTTTCGTACATTACCCGGACAGGAGATTGACCTGATGGAGCCCACAATTAAAGAATTCCAGTTTGTAAGATAGAGGGCTGCGCAAAAAGTAACCGTATCTCTTAAGTATTGTAACTGTATAATATATATTCCACTTTAAAAACTCATTGTGAACAGTGTGTTAAAAATACGATTTCCTTATATAAGTTGGAAGAAAATAACGCATTCAGAAAATGAATAGATGAGGAGTTATGGGCAGTATAAATAGGTTAATTTTGTTGATATTCGGAGTGTTATTTTATATTGTCATACCTGCTATACCTGGTGCAGTACTCTGGTGGTTCTTAAAGCCGGTTATGTTCTGGGAAAAGTTCGCATGGGTCGTAACGTCAATGATGTTTTATATAATAATATTTTTATTTATTATTAGTTATATATCGGATATGATATACAAAGAAGAGACTATAGATGAAAATGAAGAGTAAGAACGTGCTTAATGTCTGGCATTGTAACTTCAAAATTCTCTCGCAGTGTATTGGATTTATCAGGAATGCAACTTATGCGCAACCCTCAGTGAGATATTCAAAGTACAGCATTTTCAAGCAATGATTCGAAATAAAGAAAAACTTCAGGGCAAAGGTCGATCTGGTACGTTACTACTGGAAAAGTTAGAACAGATCGATGAGGCGTTAGCGGGAATCGAGTGGCACTTTCCCAGCATCGGTTCGCCCGACGATTTCATTGACAGTGAGAACGGTGTGGACCTGCTGGAAAAGATCACAATCACGCTGATATCCATCGGGGAAAATTTCAAAAAGATGGACAGAGATACCGAAGGGAAAAAACTTGCTCAACGCTATCCGGATGTTAACTGGTCTGGCATCAAAGGTGTGTGTGACATCCTCTCACGCGAGCACTTCTATATCGACGCTGAGGAGATTTTCAACATCTGTGCCAATGATCTGCAGCCTTTGCGCACTGCTGTACAGGAAATGATAATGGAGCGGAAAAATGGCCATACACCCTGATTTTTCCACATCCCCT
>CBFFLL010000218.1:1277-4339 GCA_965642175.1 Candidatus Methanoperedens nitratireducens
ACAGCATTCTAAATCCGGACATCCGCTGGTTCCCGGCTGACGAGGCGTTTCGGGAATCAAGTTATGATAAACTCCTGCCCCCTCTTGTGCATGAGCTGCGCAAAAAGGTCAAAACATGGAGGGACAGTGGTTATGATGGTGCAAGCGACACAAGCATATCCCTGCTGAACTGGTGGTTTAAAACAGAACACCTGCTGCCAAAAGCTGATGGAACAATCGTTTCGTTCCAATATTATTTTGCGCAACGAGAAGCAGTAGAGACGGTTATTTATCTCTATGACGTTGTAAAAGTAAAAGACAAATACGACCTTCTGCGCTATGATTCTTCAGAAGCCATATCTGCAAACATGTTTGACGAGGATTGGAGACGTTTTGTAATAAAAATGGCTACCGGCAGCGGAAAGACCAAAGTATTGAGTCTTATACTTGCATGGTGCTATTTCCATAAACTTTACGAGCCGGATTCGGAATTGGCCCGCAATTTCCTTATAATTGCCCCCAACATTATCGTACTGGATAGGCTTCGAACAGACTTTAATGGTCTGCGCATTTTTTCGCAAGATCCAGTACTGCCTGACAACGGATATGAAGGACAGAACTGGCAGGACGACTTTCAGTTGACACTGCATATTCAGGACGAGGTCAATATCACTCGCAAGACAGGGAATATCTTCCTGACAAATATTCACCGTGTGTATGCCAGCAATTACGTAGAACCAAGTTTTGAAGATGATGATCTGACAGATTACTTCCTCGGCAGGCGACCCACTGGTAAAACCACCGATTCCAAGGTGGATTTAGGAGATATTGTCCGGGAAATTGACGAACTGGTGGTACTCAATGATGAAGCACACCATATTCATGACAAAAGTCTGGCATGGTTCAAATCAATTGAAGATATTCACAATCGGCTAAAACAAAAAGACCATTTCCTTTCCCTGCAGATAGATTTAACAGCAACCCCTAAACGCACCAATGGTGCCATTTTTGTACAGACTGTATCAGATTATCCGCTTGTGGAGGCTATAACTCAAAACGTGGTCAAACATCCGGTATTACCGGATTCTGCCAGCCGGAAAAAACTGATCGAACGGCAGAGTGCAATTTTCACAGAAAAGTATGCAGATTATTTAAATCTGGGAGTTGAAGAATGGCGCAAAGCCTATGCCGAACATGAAAAATTAGGTAAAAAGTCTATTATGTTTGTCATGACAGACGACACGAAAAACTGCGATGAAGTTGCAGAATATCTCAAAGGCAATTTCCCAGAATTAAAAGATTCGGTTCTGGTTATTCACACCAAGAACAATGGTGAGATTTACGAATCAAGCACTAAAAAAGCAAACGACGAACTGGAAATACTCAGAAAGCAAGCTAACGAAATAGATGCGTGGGAGAGCCCATATAAAGCCATTGTATCGGTGATGATGCTAAAAGAAGGATGGGATGTCAGAAATGTGACCACTATAGTAGGTTTGAGGCCCTATTCATCCAAAAGCAACATCTTGCCTGAACAAACCTTGGGCCGTGGTATCCGCTGCATGTATCCCGGGTCTGGCTCAGAAGAATATGTCAGCGTTGTCGGAACAGATGCTTTCATGAAGTTCATTGAATCCATACAGAGTGAGGGCGTTGAGCTTGAGCATAGGCCAATGGGTGAAGGAACAAAACCAAAAACACCACTTATCGTTGAAGTGAATAATGAAAAATCAAAGGAAGAGCTTGCCAAACTTGATATCCGGATACCTCTGCTAACTCCGCGTATATTCAGGAACTATAAGAATCTTGAAGACTTGAATCCAGCCACATTTGGGTGCGCGAAAGTTGAATACAAGCAGTTTTCAGAAGAAGAAAAACGTGATATTGTTTTCAAAGATATAACCACAGGCGAAACCACTCATACGACTACACTTGATTCAGTTGTCATCACTGACTACCGCAATGCTATAGGATATTTCACTCAGGAAATTATGAAATACCTCAGTCTATTCAGTGGTTATGACATCCTATATGGCAAGGTAAAGGAATTCACACAACACTTCCTGTTTGATAAGGAAATTGAACTTGATGATCTAAACACAGTGAGAAATCTTTCTGAACTGGAAGCAACAAAGACAGTGATAGAAACTTTCAAGAAAAAGATTAACGATTTGACTGTGCAGGATAAAGGTAATGCTGAATTAAAGGATGATTATATAGAATTACATAAGACAAGACCATTCGTTGTCAAAGATCAGGGGTATATTGTACCACAAAAAAGTATTTTCAATAAAATTATAGGTGACAGTCATCTTGAGCTAGAGTTTGCCGCATTTCTTGAAGGTTGCAATGACATAATTTCATATGCTAAAAATTATTTTGCCGTGAATTTCCGTATCGATTATGTGAATGCCGATGGTAATATATCAAATTACTACCCAGATTTCATTGTTAAGAAATCTGAAAATGAGATTTATATTATTGAAACAAAAGGGCTGGAAGATCTGGATGTTCCATTAAAAATGAGCCGCTTAAAACAATGGTGCGAGGATATTAATCAATCGCAAAAAGAAATAATGTTTGATTACGTATTTGTTGATGAGGAAAACTTCTACAAATACAATCCATCATCTTTTGAACAGCTTGTGAATACATTTGAGGAATACAAAGGTGAATAATAGCTCTCCATCAGTTGCAGCATGAATGTTCCTCCAGTTATTTCACAAAAACTAATATGGTTTTTGGATATTCCTGACCAAATCCGAAAATTAATAGAACTAAAGGTGTATGGAATTCTTACTGAAAAAGAATTTCAAACAAAAAAAACACCCGATAATTGCTTCAAAAACCCTCACAAACCGAACCCTTTAAAGCCCATTAAAACCAATAAGAGCATATTAAAATTGGTATCAAATACCAACCTATAGGACGGTGACAATTTTTATGGTAATTGGAGTTACGATGGTCAATGTAGTACCTGGTCAGGAGAAGACAGCATATAACGAACTTCAGAAGATCGATGGTATCAAGGACATCTATCATGTGTTTGGTGAATACGACTTTGTAGTTGTCAGCGAAGTGGA
>CBFFLL010000219.1:0-4325 GCA_965642175.1 Candidatus Methanoperedens nitratireducens
CTCTCTGTCGAGCCATACTTTTTCCACATCCGGGCGTGCGGCAATATCATCGATTTTCGACGCTGCAACTTTCGCAGATATCACATTAACAATCCAATGTTGTGCCACATTCTCTGCCTGTATCGACTCCAGAGATGCTGCCAGTGCATTCTGGGATTCAACTGCCAGTGATTTTGCTTTACTGGCATCAAACGGAGCTTTCTGCTGTACTTTCAGCTCTATCAGAACCGGAATTTTTTCATCTGGCTTTTCTCTCATCTCGGCTGCCAAAAATGGATCGACCTTTATGTTGATGTTCTTTGCCAGATCGTTTGGCAATATCTGTTCTTTCCTTATCAGGTCGTTGTCAGATGAAAATGATGCTGATGCTGCCGTTACAAGAAGTACAACTAATATTGAAAAAATAAATTTTATATGCATAACTCCCTCCAGTCGAAGCTTTCTGGAAGCACATCTAGCGCCCGCAACCTCTTAACCGGGATATCGTCCAGGTGGCTCAAGTCCATGGGTGGGGGAATGTAGCCGAAACTGTAGCCGCTGGACGTCCAGAGCGGACTATTCTGGTAAGCCACAAAATCCGGATTCAGTGGAGCCAATTGGAGTGCTTCGGTCGCATCGGGGGCAATGTAATTGGCTGTGTGCTCCGTCACATCTACTACATCAGCCCCCTCGCTTCGCAGCGTAAGCTGCTCGTCCACATTCTCTTCGTAACTGCCGTTGTACACATAGATCGTGTCGCCGGTAGTTGCATTATCCACCACCGCCCGCACATCAGTATAAACAGCCCCGCCGCTGTCATCCACTGTGATGATGGCGGCACTGGCGGCGGATACGCTAAGGAGTAGCAGCAGGAGGAGAGTTGTGCATATTTTTAACCAATTGTGCGAAAATACTCGGCTTTTTATTGATGTAAATAAATTCGTATAACTCATTGTAATACTCCTAGCATTTTATGAGGATATAACATTCAGAAGATTTTGTGCTGAATATCTGCAGATAGTTCTAGTAATATATTAAATTGAATTTATAATTAGAATCTATTTTGATTATATTACTATATAAATATTGACCGTTAAATGTGGGTGATGCATTATATCTTAATATTTCAACAATAATATTTTACGAATCCCTGATCCTATCAATCTCAGGTACATAATTTTTAAATAGACCTGATAACTATTACTTCCCATATTGATGAGTTATAAAAACAAAGTGCCCAGTGACATTTTAATAATAATGGTTCTGGTAATTCTAACAGCATTCTTTATCCTTATCCCTCCCCTTGATTCCACATGGGTCCGCACCATACTGGGACTACCCTTGGTGCTGTTCTTTCCAGGATATGCTCTGATAGCTGCTTTGTTCCCAAAAAAAGATGACCTGGACGGGATCGAGAGGGTGGCTCTCAGCTTCGGACTGAGTATTGCCGTGGTCCCACTACTGGGGCTGGGGCTGAACTATACCCCCTGGGGGATAAGGCTTGTTCCAATCCTTATCACATTGTCAATATTCACCCTGGGGATGTGCGCAATCGCAATATACAGGCGCAGCAAGCTGCCTGAGGAGGAGGTTTTTTCAGTACCATTTAAGATGGGCTTTGAATCCATGAGAAAAAATGTGTTTGATCAGAACCAATCCAGCCTTGATAAAGCCCTGACCATAATCCTGGTGATATCCATTCTTGCATCCATAGTTATGTTAGTATATGTGATCGTGACACCAAAGCAGGGAGAGAAGTTCACTGAGTTCTATATACTGGGACCTGATGGAATGGCTGATGATTATCCCACTGATTTCGTACTTGGAGATACGGGAACGGTTATTGTGGGTGTAGTGAACCATGAATATGCAGTGATAAATTATTCACTGTCTCTTGTATTGGATAATGTATCGATAACCCGGGATACTAAGATCAAACTGGCTCATAATGAGACCTGGGAGCAGCCTATTACGTTTACTCCTGACAGTGTGGGAGAGGATATGAAACTTCAATTTTTACTTTATAGGGATAATAATTTTACTGCACCGTACAGGGATTTGCATCTTTGGATCGATGTTCGGTAGGTGGAAGTTGAAATGATGTCACAAAGAAATCCCAAATTTACTGAAAAAGTAGCAAAAAATCTGAATATTCTTATTTTAGTGCCTGTTCTGTTGATTATACTGGCTGAGCTATTATTATTTTCAGGCAAGATGCAATATGCTATCTGGGTGCATGTGCTTGTCCTGGTCGGCCTGGCACTGGCTACCATATTTATCATTGATACAGATCTTCTTAAGCCATATCAGGCATTAATGCTGCTGCCATTGCTGAGGCTTGTCAATATATCCATGCCTATATTCTTTGATACGACCCTGTATTCGTACATATTCATATATACGCCACTTATAATCCCGATCTATATAGTGGCGGTCCAACAGGGATTTACATTAAAACATCTCGGATTTACCTTACAGTACTGGAAATTGATCATACCGGTTTCAGTGATCGTAGGATTTGCCGTCGCCCAGGGGGAATATCATATTATCCATGCCGGGTACCTGATCCCTGACCTGTCGTTCTGGAACATTCTAAAACTCTCAATAGTCATGATCATGTTCATTGGACTTATAGAAGAGTTGATATTCAGGTCTATACTGCAGACCAGGCTGGAAGAATCCATGGGTATGTTTTCAGGGCTTATAGTTGCCAGCATATTATTCGGTGTGCTGCACTCCGGATACGGCACGTTCTATGAAATGCTGTTCACTTCCCTGGCAGGTCTTGCAATTGGCTACATGTTCCAGAAGACCCGAAGTATTCCGATGATCGCCCTGACCCACGGTGTGGTAAATATTTTCCTGTTCGGCCTGATACCCCACCTGGGACCTACACTCGGTCTGTTGTAATACTGCATTGATGACAAAAGTATTTGTGAGTATAATGATAAATATAAGCCAGATAAACAGTAAATCTTTGTAATCGAGTGGTGAATTACCCATGTTAAGACAAATAACATATTTATTAGTGATCATTTCCCTGTTAATTACAACTGCCAGTGCTGCTGTTACTGAACTGGAGATCCTGCCAGATGATCCGGCAGTGGGCGATACAATCACGATCCGTGGAATAGCATCCCCAGATGAATCGATAAATGCCGTGGTTTCATACACAAAAACCATAACACCTTCAGATGGATATTACAGATACAACATCAATGGCGTTGAAATCCCCCAGGGATCTAATAGTTTTACAGTCAAGGCTAAAGGTGTAGAAGACCTGTATGTGGGAGTTAAGTTCTTAATATGGTGGTACAGGAGTTCTACTGCTTCCGGAGGTATAGCCACAATATCCCAAACGAACATGCCGCCAGGTACATATAATATCCAGATGTACGGTTTACCGGCAGATGGGGTCTCGACAGTCACTCTGGAGATTACAGCATCTAAGACCATTACTGCCGATGAAAATGGTAACTATGAGTACAGCTATTCTACCAATGCATTACCGGCCGGCGATTTTAATGTAAAAGTGGGCGGTATGACCAGGACCCTGACCCTGAAGGCCCGGTCATCAAATTCTGAAGACGGAGTGAGTAGCGGCAGTTCAGATGAAGCCCCTGAGAATATATTGATGTCAGAGAATAAAAGGGAATATTGTACAATAGATACTGCAGTAAGCTATGCTTTTGATCTTGAAGGCAATGTAATCCGTTATATAAATTTTACCAGTCTTACGAGTTCCGGACCAGTTGAGGCAAGAGTGGAAATATTGAAAGGCACGTCAACACTGGTGGATCATGCCCCGCCTTATATGGTATATAAGAATCTGAATATCTGGGTAGGATTTTTTGGATGGGCAACCCCGAAGAATATTGCCGATCCCATAATCAATTTCCAGGTTGAAAGATCCTGGGTCAATGAAAACCACATAGATGAGTGTTCGATAAGACTGAACCGATATAATGAAGGACAATGGGATCCGCTTGTAACCGATAAAATATATGAGGATACAGAATACCTCTACTTTGAGGCTGAAACTCCGGGCTTTTCTCCATTTGCCATTACCGGGCAGACAAACCAGTCAGGTGAGTTGCAGTCTGCCGGAACAACGGTGCCGCCTGAACATTCAGGTATTGTTTCCGGAGTAAATGCAATTTCCGGATTTGAGATATTAATGGGAATTATTGGTTTACTAATTGCATTTTATGTTAATAAAAAGTAATCCCCTGTAACCAATACTTATTTTTAGGATGAATGATATTGTATTCAATGAATTTAATTTAGAAACTAAAAATTAAGGGAGTGTACAGGAGATTTGAAAATGTTTAAACAATATCCATTAT
>CBFFLL010000220.1:0-1846 GCA_965642175.1 Candidatus Methanoperedens nitratireducens
TGTCTTGATATTAAGAGCCGGATGATTATCTAAAATCACGCTTCGGGCATGATCTACTCCTTTTGTCTCTTCAACGATATGATATAATTCAAAAACCGTCAAAGGCCTTCCATAACCCCAACCTTTCTTATCATCACCGCCTCTTAGCGGATCAAGGAATTCCAGAAAATTCTTCCTTATCCTATCCTCAATCATATCCTGTTTGGTATTCAAAAGACAGACGACTTCTATGAAAATATGAACTGGTGAATAATCTGGCTCTATCACATTTATTTTAGTGCATAATAACTTTCTTGGTTCAAGGTAATCTTTGACAATCTTTTTGAGCTCGTCATATTTATCAAGCTGATCAGAAATGATTATAATATCAATTCTTCCTTCAGGACCTTTATTTATTTCGACCCTTTTAACTTTCGGATCATTTTCATGATTTTTCTGTGTAGCTTCAATAGCAAGAGTTCGAAAATCTTCTTCCGTTATTGCTCTGTAATTTGAATTTATGAATCGAAGAGCGGCAGCTTTCATTTCCATAATATTTTTGTTATTTTGTCCTCCTTTTTTACTCTCCTCGATTTCCATTAAGTATTCAAGAATTTCAATATGATATCTGTCAGAGTTCGGATCTTTTTTTAAACTCTGAAGCTGTTTATCTACTTCATCACCTCCCGCACCTGCGATCATTCTAATAAAGTTAATATAAGATTCTTCTGGTATCCTGTTGATCCTGTAAAAAGTCGCATCAACAATCCAGGCAAGAGTTTCAAGTATCATTATCCCTGGATCTGATGGATTGTAATTTGTCCATTCTTCACTGTATTTTGGAATCGTTGATATCATTTCCTCCAGAATATCTTTATAGGTTCTGGTGGCTAAATCCGGAAATTGTATTTGCATACTTAATCCCTTATCTTAATTTCAATGTTACCCGCATATGGTACTGAGTTTTTTTCGATGCTGATCCAACCGCTGCCCGATACTTCTGTAACTACTTTATCTTTAATGACTTTTTTCAATATTAAATCTTCAACATAATCTACCCCATCAATGCTTTCTATTACACGGGCTACTTCTGATAAATATATATCCTGTCCAAAATCAAATCCGTTTTCATATTGACCTCCTTTTACAGGATCAAAAAAAGCCTCCAATCTTGTTTTGATCTTATCAGAAATTATCGAACCTTCACTCAATAGACGAGGTTTGACCTTGACTTCGGTATCAATTCTCACATGATCGGGACCGGATATTCGAATTTTTTCCCGAATAGTAAAAAGAACCCTCTCTTTTAGATATTTTTCAACGGAATTCCTGAGGCTGCTGTCAGGCATGTGGATCCTCTCTTTATTATCTGTCAGGATTATGATATGAATATCTTTTTTTTCATCTATGATGCATCTGGCTTTTTTCACATCAGGGGAAGCTTCTTTTGCGAGCCATTCAAAATCCTCACCAGTGACAGCATACCCTCTGTTTTTTGTCATATAAGGTCCGCGTAGAACAGCGCCATCATTATCTTCCCCTTCCTCGCCTCCGAAAGAGGGAAAATGATTTGTAACTCGTTCAATATTTGTATTTGCCTTTCTCAATGTATCAATGATCCCTATCCCCCGGTTCCCTTTTGTCCCACCTCCACTTCTATAAAATGTAACTCTAATGTTATTTTTTCCCTTCGGGGGTACCATCCCGTTTATCCCATCTCCAAAAAGGATCTTGCCGCCTGCGCGGTCTATTGTATAATCCCTGGAAAGTTTCCCGGATAGAGCAAAAGACCTGTTTTCCCTCCATGTGATCCATATATCACCCTCTCTAACCTCAATTATCTGGCCGGGAAGCACCGGTTTTCTTG
>CBFFLL010000220.1:1856-2581 GCA_965642175.1 Candidatus Methanoperedens nitratireducens
TCTTGCACATAAAAAGAATTGTCCAGGCATCCCATTGGCTGAACCAAGAATTTCATCATTGACTGTAATATAATTCGAAGCCCATACAGTATTCGGGAAAATCCCCTCAAGCTCTGGATATGATAGTTCGTCTTCAGATTCATGCTCCAATTTGATCCAGAATAATTCTATCCCGAACTCGGAAAATTTTTTGATTCCTGGTGGGAATAAAAAACTCACTATCCCATTTTTGATTAAAGAGTCTGTTTCATCATTTTCAAGTATTAATTCCTTCCAGTCGCTTCCATCATAGTATTTCCATTTGAAAGTTGTTTTTTCATCGTATAATTTTTCTTTGATTGAAAAATATAGCGTTATCATCGTATTGTCCGGTATCTCTTTAAATCCAAGATAAAAGGCTGGTAGTTCGTTATGAAAAGGTATATATGGTATTTTATTTTCAACACTTTCCAGTTGTTTATATGAAAAATTATTATAAGACAGAATATGCTGAATCCTTCTGTCCATGTAACTATACACGAAATTAATGGACTTTACAAAAGGGGGATTATGTGAGGGTTGAGTATATCGAAAACCGAAGGCAATCCCTTTTTTTTCGAATTCATTCTTTATGGTTTTCCTGTCAAGATTTCCTGGTAAATTATTGATTACTTCATCAAGAGGATTCGGTTCATATGTTCCTGGATTGCCATATCCCCCTGCATTTATCTTTACGCGGATCCATC
>CBFFLL010000220.1:2591-4322 GCA_965642175.1 Candidatus Methanoperedens nitratireducens
GATTGCCCGTTGATATCTATCTGTGGGATCGCAGGACATATGAATTCGATCTTCTTCATTCCGGATTCTGCAAAGTTACCGGCAATATCCTCTGCTATTGATAATGTTTTCCATGAAGGTCCACCCCAGAATTCCCATGAAAGTCTGGCATCTACATTTTCCAGGTCATTTTCAAGTTCAATATTCAATGATATTCTTGAATTTTCTTTGGATAGTACTTCATTAGAACATATATAGAAAAAATCTCCCCCTTTTGGATATTCCCCAAATGGATAGAAACCTTTTTTTATGTCAAGAGGAGAATCATTAAAGAATATCGAATCCGGCAATATGGAGCCTGATATCATGTCGACTGTAATACTTGAAATCGAAGGAAGGTCTGATCCATGAATAATTCTCTTTTTCACATCAGGTGTAATTTCTATCCAGAAACTCATGATACCATTCAATAATGACCCATTAGATTCCGGGATATTCTTTATTTCAATTTCCAGAAATTCTTTATTGTCACCTGAGGACTTTACATTAACATCAAGTACAACGTCATTTGCATTACACCACTGTTTGAAAAATTCCGCAGAAAGATCACTTCCTTTAAGTTTAATATCCAATTTTTCGAAAAGAGTCTTACCGCAAAAAATATCATCTCCCAGATACAGAGTGTGTTCTATTTGTTTTTCTTCCCTGTCTTTTCCAAAAATTGAAAATATTCTTCCTCCTGATAATACATCCGAATGGTTGGTATAACTATCCTCCATCGGATTGATTGAAAAGGCATATATTTTAATGGCAACTGCAGTCAAATGCTGCATTGTCTCAAAAACCACATCTGCGTCCTTTGAAGAAGCAATAAGCGTACCTGTTGGTATTTCAGCTTTAGAAGCCCCATCAGCAAGATAGAATGTCAGCGGGACGATGGCCGGTCGGGCCGGTCGAAGATCTGCCCCTATGAAATCGAGAAAAGCCAGATAATGTTTTTCCGGTATCTTATTAAATTGAGTTATTAGATTTCCCGCCATATTTGAAAATATTTTAAAAATCACAAGCCCCGGATCATCAGAATGAAAATGATGAGGCCCCCAGTCTCGCGCCCATTCAGGACAATAATATGCTGCCAGCCTCAAAGCCTGTTCATAAATATCTTCGGATGTTCTGTTATCAAGAACAGGGGTTTTGGTATCCATCTAGGATCTCTCCAGATAAAAGGGATACACCAGATTGCCTTTCGTGTTCGTTGTTTTTATCATGTAATCTATATCAACATTTAGTCTATTTGTTTCTGCTTGATCAGGATATGCATTGACATCCAGCACCTCGATCCTCTGCTCCCACTTCATCAACGCTTCTTTGATATAGAACTCGATCATAGTCGCTGTCTGTGTATTATTTGGAGAGAATGCAACATCAATAATATTGCACCCAAAGTCCGGTCTCATGATCCTTTCACCTTTCGCCGTGCCAAGAATGATCTTAATTGATTCTCTGATAGATTCTTCCCCCTGAGAAAAGGCTATCTTTCCACCTTCAATAGAAACCGGATACTTCCAGCCTCTTCCTAGAAAATCTATGGTTTCCATGTATCTTCCTTACATTATATTTCCTTATGGCTTATCCTTCGGTATTTTAATTAAGATTAAGCAATGAGCCTTTGATATTCATAATTCCAGAGGCTTTGATATCCACAATAGCCCCCTTGAGATTAACATTTGCAGAAGCTTTAAGATCAAGCAT
>CBFFLL010000221.1:0-4248 GCA_965642175.1 Candidatus Methanoperedens nitratireducens
CAGTGCCTTCCATGAGATATTACGAAAACATGGAAGCAAAACTCCATATCTTTGATGGCAACGGTCTTAAGCAATACAGGCTGGTGCACGAGTCACAGCGGAACCCTTACGGCGACGAACAGAGTTATAAGAACATCTATAATGTCCTGTACGGGGGAAATATCCCTGTGGAGAACTCCGGTCTAGTCAAGGTATTTGAATTCGTAAAAGGCGCAAAGATCACGGGACGCGCCCCGCCAGATGGTACAGTTACATTGACCAATACAATCAAGACGAATATCGACAGGACGTTCCAGTACTCACAGACAACCACATCCTCAAATGGAACGTATGAATTTACAGTCCCATATTCGACAACCGGCCCCATTGCAGGAGAGACGAATTTCAATACGCAGCCGACAGGTAAGTATACCGTGACCGCAGGAAATGTCACAATGCAGGTTGATGTTGGTGAAAGGGATGTTATTGATGGCGGTACCGTGACGCTTGATCTATAGTCCCCCGCATAACATCTGATAATAGGGTATTAACCACAGAGGACACAGAGCAAAACCACAATTCTCTGTGCTCTTTGTGTCCTCTGTGGTTGATGATCTTGTTTTATAATGTTCAGGACTACTCAGCGGTCATCCTGAAAAGCTGTAATTTTATCTGCAATGCCTGTAATATCATCCAGTCCATGACCTGCCTTCCCCGCGACTGCCACCACGCTGCACCCCTTCCTGAACAACCCAATGTCTTCTTCAGTGTCAGCCACGATTATGCGGGGCTTATCTGATAGCGTGAAGCCGTCTGCGAGAACGATATCGATATCTGAAAAATACGCTGTGCAAATATCATCAATTCCCATCTCTTCTTTTACTTTTCGGATGACCGCCAACTTCACGGACGAGGATATAGCAACGGTATCAGCACCGGCTTTTGTATATTTCCATGTATCTTTTCCTTCGATATCCATTTCAAAATCGCCATGCTTATGATATTTAAGGGCCCCAACCCTGAGCCCCTGGGATTTGAGTTCTTTGATTAGCGCTTCCACAAGCCCTGATTTATCTGTTTTGCTTTTTCCGACAATGCAGACGATTTTCATGAAATCCTCTCAGGATGCGTGAACACCGAGAGTTTATCCTTCGATACAAAACATACAAGGCAGACGCCTGTTCTTTCTGCCGCTTCCACGCCAGTGTTCAGTGGTGCGGTCTTTGTCGCAACAAGAGGTATACCTGCCCTTGCAACTTTCATGACCATACCTGCGGACTGGCGACCTGTGGAAAAAAGAAAATGACTGCTCAAGTCAATTCCTTCCATGCAGGCGCGCCCCACAACCTTGTCAAAAGCATTATGCCGTCCAACATCGATTGCCTTAACAACGCACTCGCCCTCTTTATTGACAAGGCATGCGGCATGCGTCCCGTGTGTCTTTTTATATATATCGGATTCCAGGAACCTGAGACTTTTTTTTATGGCGTCTTTGTTGAAGACAGCATCAGAATCAACGCTGACAGGTTCATTCTCGTCCCAGCGCACACCCACACAGCCGGATGAGCGCAGTTCGCGCCATAGTTCGATATGTTCTGAAGGTTCTATCTCAACATGAATCGTCCTTCCATCGATGCGGATATCTTTTATTTCCTTACGGGATTTTACGATCCCTTCACATATGAGATATCCAAGAGCCAGTTCGTTTAGCATCTCAGGCGTGGCAAGGATGGCTGCCATGTGCACCCTGTTCAAGAAAAGGTCTATAGTATCCTCAACAGCTACTGAATATGATACTGTGTGCTGTCCATCTCCCAATTCTTTTGCCTGGTAATTCTTTGTGTACATATTAGAACGCACCGGATGTTTTCTGTATATCCTCGCAGGTATTTATATTAATAAATGTTCGAAGGTCAGGGTCCAACGTCCTGATCTCATTTACTGCTACATAATTCACATTCATCTTGAATAAGGGAGCGAGGATTATCTTCTCGCCTCGCTCTATCGCCTTTTTTGTTTCATGTACCATAGGTGAACACCTGTAAACAGCATGCAGCGGTTCAAGAAATCCGTCATCCCAGCGCGGGATGGAAGCATCATAATTCTCGCTTTTCTCAAACAGCAACCTTACCACACCCTCATTGATAAAAGGCATATCGCACGCCGAAATAAAACAATATTCATCTTCGCATTCAGAAAGCCCGGAAAGGATTCCTGACATCGGCCCCACGTTCCTGTGATCATCGTATGCGAACGTATATCCCCTGCTAAGAGTAGCCCCCAGCAGTTCTCCCTGCGCCCTGTCGCGAACGGATATGATAATGCTGTCCACGACTTTCTCAAGTCTCTCAATTATCAATTCAATAAGCGGTCTCCCGTTGATATCGATAAGGGCTTTTTCCCTGTAGCCCAGCCTGCTGCCCATGCCGCCCGCAAGGATGAGAGCTGAAAACGACATTAAATGTGCCCTGCCTCTTTCATACTGAAATGCCGCCCATCACCTATTATGACATGGTCAAGCAGGTCTATCCCCATGATCTTACCTGTCTCTGCCAGTTTCTTTGTTATCTCGATATCTTCCCTGCTGGGCGTGGGGTCGCCTGAAGGGTGGTTATGCGCAACGATGATGTGCGCTGCTGATTCAGCAAGAGCCATCTTGAATACCTCCCTTGGATGGACGATATTCGCGTTGAGTGACCCGATGGAGATGGTCTCCTCTTTGATTATCTGGTTCTTGGTGTCAAGACAAAATTCGATGAACATCTCTTTTTTTTGTTCCCTCATTTTCGGGTATATCCGCCTGTAAACGTCTTCGGGCGAGTTGATCTTTGGTTTTGTCTCTTCACTGAATGATTCAAGCCTCCGGGCGATCTCAAAACATGCTGCGATCTGTGCGGCTTTGCTGTCTTTTATGCCGTGTATCTCGGTCAGCCTGGCAATATTCGTCTGTGAAAGCTGCTTGAGGTTATACATGGATAACAGCCTCTGGCACAGGTTTATCACGTTCTCCTGCTTTGTGCCGGTCCTAAGGATTATTGCCAGGAGTTCAGAATCTGCAAGTGACGCCGCACCGCTCTTAAGGAGTCTTTCCCGTGGTCTTTCCTCTTTTTGCATATCAAGTATTCTGACTTTGTATTCCTGCATACCTCCCCTGAATTGTTTTTTGGGATTAATATCTTTCTAAACGTTCATCGAAGCACATCATGGAAGAATTCAAGCCTTGATCATTTTTACATTTATTGTGCGGTTCCTTGGCCCGTCAAGTTCTACAAATAATATGCTCTGCCATGTTCCCAGAATGAGATGCCCGTCCTCAATTGGTATAGTCTCGCTCATGCCCAGGAGCGCTGCGCGAAGGTGTGCGTCTGCATTATTATCTAACGAATTGTGGGCATAACCTCTGGATAAGCTTTTTCATGGGATGGATATGGAACATTTTTGATGCGTAACTTGCCAAAGCAATACAGTAAGCTTTTTCATTATTACTCAGATATATAGCCAGAATGACCGGTGGAAAACTAATTACTCTTGAAGGAATCGACGGGACTGGAAAATCCAGCATAGCAGAGTTGCTGAAAAAAAGATTCCCAGATGCGGTATTTACACGCGAGCCCACGAAAAGCTGGATAGGAACAGCTGTAAAAAGATCGATCGAGTCGGACGGCGACCCGCTGGCTGAACTGTTCTTATTCGTGGCTGACCATGCCGAGCATATCGCGAAAGTGATCAAACCCGCACTGTCAGAAGGGAAAATAGTGATCTCTGACAGGTACTCTGACAGCAGGTACGCCTACCAGGGCGTCACGCTTTCCGATAATTTCGATGACGCTCTTGAATGGGTGCAGGGGCTTCACAGGGGATGGACAGTTGTTCCGGATATGACGATCCTTTTTATTATTGATCCTGAAGTTGCGGTCTCTCGCTGCGGCGTGCGCGGGGAAAAAACCAAGTTCGAGAAACTTGAGTTCCTGAAAAAAGTGCAGGATAATTTCTTGAGGCTTGCCAGGGAAGAACCGCGCAGGTTCGTTATAATTGATGCGGGGGCAGAGCTTGAAACTGTGGGGCTTGAAGTTGAGGCAAAGGTCAGGGAATTTTTGAATAAATAAGCCGGGATGGAGACCGAAAAAAATCATCCGATAACTATTTACAACCTGATTGCTTAAAAAGCTATATTTAAGTTCTAAAATAACTACCGAAATTCAAGAATCGTGCTAAAAAACAAGAGGGTGAGAGCATTAACCTAAAAGAGTTCCTTTTACAGAGCCGTAC
>CBFFLL010000222.1:0-4242 GCA_965642175.1 Candidatus Methanoperedens nitratireducens
AAATCAAGCCGCGTCAATAGTTATCTCCAGATTTGGGGTGTCATCTGTTTCCATTTCAGAACTAGTAGTCGCTTCAAAACTAAACGATGGCTTGAAACATATTTATGCCGAGGAAGCATCACAAATAGCAACTTATTTAAAAAAAGCAGGTAAAATAATAGTTTTTACGAATGGGTGTTTTGATATAGTTCACGCGGGACATATTGCTTCTTTCATAAAGGCCAGAAGTTTTGGTGATGTATTATTCATAGGGTTAAACAGCGATGCATCAGTAAAGCGGCTGAAAGGTCAAAACCGGCCAATCATAGATGAGAAAAATCGCGTTGCGTTGCTTTGCGCTTTTACATGCGTTGATTATGTGATAGTTTTTGATGAAAATACACCTTGTGATCTTATTAAAAAAATACATCCAGATGTTATCGTTAAAGGTAAGGATTGGGAAAATAAATATATGCCTGAAAGTGATGTTGTTCGGGAATATGGCGGCTGTGTTGAATTTATAGAACTTGAACAGGGGCTTTCTACCACTTCATTAATTGAAAAAATAAAAACTACAGTTTTTGATTGAAATCCATGAGATCGCCTATATTGAAAAAAGCAGTTTTTTTTGACCGTGATGGCACAATTATTATAGAACAAGGTTATGTTTCTAACGTTGATGATGTAATAATTATTGATGGTGTTTTAGAAGGCATGCGGCTTTTGAAAGAGAATGGATTTCTTTTGATCATGGTTTCCAACCAGTCAGGGGTAGCGCGGGGATATTTCAGTATTGAAACTGTTTATAAGGTAAATGCTCGTATAAATGAATTACTTAAGGCGAATGGTACAATGTTTGATGGTATGTATTTCTGCCCGCATTATCCAAATGGCATTGTTCCAGAGTATTCATTCAACTGTGAATGTCGTAAACCGCGCATAAAAATGGCACTTGATGCAGCCTCAGATTTCAATATATCACTTAATAAAAGTTATAAGATAGGCGACAAAAGTTCTGATGTTGAGTTTGGCCGTGGTTTTGGGGCGGCAGGAGTAGTACATATTGCTACCGGATATAGTAAAACTGAATTAAGAAATGCAAAGCCAGATTTTTATGCAAAAAATTTAGTTGATGCAGCAAATTGGATTATTCAGTATTATTAGCGTTAAAAAATTAGGGGAATTTGGAGGAAAATGAAGTATTTTATTACGGGAATAACTGGTTTTGCAGGTCCGCACCTCACTCTATTGCCGCAGGAAGGCAGTTTTTTGTAGAATTTATATCTGACCAGCCATAGAAGATGACTATACGTTCATTATCATCCAAGATTCTAATTGACCATACGGTAGGGCGAATACTCTGTTACGGTTTGTTTCCATTTGTGAGAGCATTAGGGTTGTTAATGCAACGGGATCACGACATCCGAGGGGATAATGTCAAGTGCATTGCCGTAGCGAAGTATTTCGGCTTGGGCAGCATCATCCACGCAATGCCTATGCTACGCGCTCTGAGAGTGAAATATCCTCAAGCGCGTCTGATTTTTATCACCCGCAAGAACAATCAATCACTATTTGCCCATTTGTCTGACGTTGATGAAGTGCTTTTCGTTGATGATGATTCACTCCCATCGCTCGCCTTAAGCAATATCAAGCTAATTAGCAGACTTATACACCGACGGGTTGATTTGTTCCTAGATCTGGAGCTTTTTTCTGCTTATGGTGCGCTCGTGAGCCTCTTTTCTCTTGCCAGGAATCGAATTGGATTTCTTTGTGGTCTAGATACGGACTTCAAAACATTACTCTATACACATCTTATGTATTTCAATATGCAAATGCCAATTCGCGCGTGTTATTTACAATTGGCACGTTTAGCTAACATTGCATGTGATGCTTCTTCTGACCTTATAGCACCAATAGTTGATGATACGATTCGTAATGATGCCCGAGTAAAGCTTGACAGCATACTATCTACCACAGAAGATGCGAGAAAATTATTAGCAATTAATGTGAACGCTTCTGAACTTATACTTGAACGGCGGTGGGTATTGAATCGATTTGAGACAGTTGCTCGATATTTCGCACAGCAAAGATATCATATTCTGTTTGTCGGTAGCTCTGATGAGCAGCCTTATGTACAAAGCGTTGTGAATCGCATGAGCGATATATCGGATTGGGTGCATAATGTCGCGGGCAGCTTCACTCTTTCTGAGTTCTTCGCCCTACTCCAGGAATGTGATGCTCTGCTTACCACAGACACGGGCATCATGAATTTTGCCTACGCGCTTGATGTTCCTACAGTGAGTCTCTGGGGACCCTGTTCTTCAATCCAATACCATGTAGATAGGGATTCAACGCGTGCGATCTCAAAATCAGTTTATTGTAGTCCTTGTGTCCACCGTTTTTATCAACCCCCTTGTCGGGGTGACAATGTATGTATGACGTTAATTGAAGTAGATGAAGTTGTGTCAAATCTCAATAGTATACTTTTAGGAAAAAAAAATCAAAAAGAACAATGTGTAACGGTTTATACAAATACTAGCGGATTACCGTTAGGGTTTTTACGCGATCGAAATAAACCTAATATAGAGAGTGCTTTTTGAAAGTGTAGTTTTTTTGTAGTTGATATAATAAAGATATTATGATAATTCTAACTGGTGGCGCTGGTTTTATTGGGACGAATGTTTTAACTAAACTAAATGAAACCGGCAAAGACGATATCTTGGTTGTTGATAATATTAACTCGACCACGAAATGGCAGCATCTAGTAGAGTTATCTTATTGGGATTATGTCAACAAGTACGATTTTTGGTCTTGGTTAGAAGAGCACCCAGATATTTCTCTTCAAGCAATTATCCACCTTGGCGCTTGCTCAGATACAACTGAGAAGGATTTTGACTATTTAGTTAATAATAATATTCGATATTCACAACATTTATGGAGTCTTTGCTCGGAACGGAATATTCCCTTTATTTATGCAAGCAGTGCAGCAACTTACGGTGCTGGAGAACAAGGTTTTTTTGATGACCACAAAAATTTATATAAATTGAAACCGATAAATGCGTATGGTTACTCTAAGCATCTGTTTGATTTGTGGGTATTACAACAGGAAAAAACACCGTTGCGTTGGGCTGGATTGAAATTTTTCAATGTTTACGGACCTCATGAGGATCATAAGGGGAACATGGCAAGCGTTGTGTATCACGCTTTCCCACAGGCTATCGAAAAAGAACGTATTCGTCTCTTTAAATCTCATCGGTCAGATTATCTTGATGGTGAGCAAAAACGCGATTTTATTTACGTAAAAGATGTCGTAAAAGTTATTTTACATTTTTTGAATCATAATTCACCCTCGGGAATATATAACGTGGGCACTGGACAACCAAATAGTTTCAATGATTTGGCAAAAGCAATATTTAATTCACTCGAAAAATCATCGAATATTGAATATATCAATATGCCAAACGAGCTTCAATCTAGGTATCAATATTTTACAAAGGCAGAAATAGGGAAGTTAAAGAATATTTGCATTGATTTTACATTTACCTCACTTACTGAAGGAGTTTCTGAGTACGTAACATTCATGAAAAATAAAACTGATTAATAAATAATATACGCATAGTCAAAAATACTATTCAATAAAATTACTACAAAATTTCCCAATAAAATATAAATCTGTATACAATATATGTATGCAAGTTTATTTTTAACAAATATTTTTGGAGGTGACCATGTCTACATCTTGTGAAATCTGTGACAATAATTCCCTATTCCTACTCTTCAAAAAAGAAGACTATTATTATGAAAAGTGCCTGGATTGCGGACTCATCCGAATTCATCCCCAGCCCACAGACCAAGCATTAGAAGATATATACCAGAATGATTATTATGCGGCATGGGGGAAATACGAGGATATTTTCCGTTCCCTCAAGCAGAAGACCTTTTCTTCCATACTCAACATGGTTCCTGAAAAAAGCAGGGGGGGAAAGTTGTTGGACGTGGGCGCCGCCACAGGCATTCTCATGGACGTGGCGCAGGAACAGGGCTATGAGTCCTACGGCGTGGAGGTTGCCAGTGATGGCGTGGAAACTATTGAGCGAGAGTTTGGAGCGGAGCGTGTTTTTACCGGTTACTTCGATCAAATTGATTTTGCCGCAGCCGGTATGATGGGGAAATTTGATATTGTGACTATGATTGACACGCTTGAACATGTACGTGACCCCAATGAGGCATTGCGGAAAGTGTATTCTCTTCTCAAGCCGAAGG
>CBFFLL010000223.1:0-4200 GCA_965642175.1 Candidatus Methanoperedens nitratireducens
AACATAAATAGAAAGAGGTTGATGGATACATGGATGGCTTAACCGAACACCCATGCGTCAAGATATGGATATGTGTTTATAGTTTCCTATACGTCAAGGCACATCGTCAAAAACCCCGTTTTGAAACCCGGGGCATCCTGGTGGATGCTCATGGTTCCGATATTTCCATCGACTCGCTGAATTCAGTTTTTCAATATAGGCGCAGGTATACTCAAGGTCGTAGGATTCAACGTTGACCTCTGGCGTTTGCCAATTTTGGATAACGTTCTGGTATAAGCGATGTTTGCCAGTGGTATAATATGCCGAAGGCTTACCACTCAAATATGGGTGGGGTGAAGGAGCGAAGCGACTGAACAAAACCTCTTATGCCGTGTTATATGTCGTTATTTCTTACCTGTTTTCTTGATAATATTTATCTACTTGTTTCATCATCTGCTGTTTTTTTTCTTCATCTAAGAAACTGGCAGCGAATGAGTTTTTCGCTAGTTGGCATATATCTTCTTTGGATAAATTTAGAGCTTTTGTAATTGCCAGATAATTTTCATTCACATAGCCCCCAAAATAAGCCGGGTCATCTGAGTTGATTGTTACTAAAAGTCCCTTGTCCATCATCTTTCTTAATGGATGCTGCTTGAGGTCTTGAACAACTTTTAGTTTTAGGTTGGATAGAGGACACACTGTTAAAGGGATTTTTTTCTTAACTAATTCTTTGATGAGATTCTCGTCAACTAAACAATGGTTTCCATGGTCTACTCGTGATACTTTTAGTAAACGGAGAGCTTCCCAAATATATTCCGCTGGACCTTCCTCTCCAGCGTGCGCGACTGTAAGAAGATTTTCTTTTTTTGCTTTTTCAAAAACTCTTTGAAATTTGGATGGAGGATTGTAGACTTCTGATGAATCCAGCCCGACTGCTGTAATCCAGTCTTTATATTCCAATGCTTCTTTGAGTGTGTGAATTGCCGCTTCTTCATCAAGGTGTCGTAGAAAGCACATTATTAACTTTGAGCTTATTCCCAGCTTATTTCGAGCATCTTCTAAAGCTCTGTGTATACCATCAATTACTGTGCTAAATTTTATACCTCTGTCTGTGTGAGTTTGGGGATCAAAAAAAATTTCAGCATGAACCAGATTTTGTGTATGTACTTTTTTTAAATATGCCCAGGTCATTTCATAAAAATCTTGTTCTTCGATTAATACACCTGCGCTTTCATAATAAATGTTTAGAAAATCTTGAAGATTATTAAAATTATATGCCTGTTTTAGTTCTTCAATGGATTGGTATTTGATTTTTTTGTTATTGCGTTTCGCTATTTTTGATATCAGTTCCGGTTCAAATGTTCCTTCAATATGCAGATGCAGTTCAGCTTTGGGTATGCCACTTATGAAGTCTTCAATGGAAAGTGTGTTCATAGGTAATTTGTTAATAAATAATGACATATAACATCGGATTATCATTTGAATATCGGGGTAAAGGGATATATCTCTTTCCTTAATATTTCTTCTCATATTTCCAACTATTCATGAATCAAAAAAGGTTGTTATGGTTTTTCATCGCTTTAGGGAGCATAAAAAGAGTATTGTTCGCAATAAAAAAAAATGCAATTGATTTGAAGCTGCAACAGATAGCTATTTCAATATTTGGTACCTCTAACCATAACATTGGATTTATTCAAAAACATGTCCTTAATCCATGACCAATAAATCATAGTTAGGCGATAACCAAAAAAACAACACTGTTGGAGGCTATAAGAGATGGAACATTGTAAATTTGCTGCTCCTCTGTGCCAAGATGATTATGCTAGATGTTTTAAGACCTATAAGAAGATTTCTAGCGAATGGAAATCGATGTTCGAGTGGATCCAAGACAATTTGCTTGGGAATCTTCCTGATATGGAGAGTTTTTCTGTTTTGAGCGTGGGAAGTGGTGCTGGAGACTTTGATTTTCAGTTAATCCAAATTCTCAAGTCGAAATTCAAAGCCTTAGAATACGTTGCCCTTGAACCTAACAAAGTGTTCTGCCAAGAATTTAAGGCTAGGATTGCTTCACATCCTTTCCATGATGTCCGATTTGAGATACACTCTGTGCCGTTTGAGGAATTTAGTGTTGACAAGCGTTTTAATTTAGTTCATTTGACTCAATGTCTTTATTACATTCCTGACCGAGAGCGAGCTATTCTGAATGCATTGGACATGATTCTCGATGATGGTCTTGTTCTCATTTTTAATCAAACCCCTATGGGTATAAATCAAATTCAGCGGATGTTTTTGAAACTAGTTAAGGGTAGCGAAGACAAGATGTTTTCCAGCAAAGAGTTGCAGGCAATTTTAGATCATCATCAGATTCCATATCGCCTTGATGTTGTTGACAGTTTTTTGGACGTTTCCGATTGCTTCAGACTTAATCCTGAATCTGGGGGAAATCTGCTAAGTTTTATATTGGAGAGTGATGTGCGCCGACTTTTGCCCACAACCAAGCGAGAGATAGTTGACTATATTCAAGAACTTTCCTTCTATTATCAAGGGCGTAGGCTCATATTTCATCCAGTTGCAATATTTTCCCTTTTCAAAGAGGCACGTCGGTAAACTTCACCAAAAGAAAAATCAAAGCCAGAGCCTAAGAAGTGACCAACCTAATGCTAACTTCTTCTTTTTTTCTTTAGGGAATAGAAAATGAGTGGGTTCATACATCTATTTTCTTGATTTTTTGAGTCTATGTATGAGCTAAAACCCCAGCGAGTTCAGTTCACGAGTTCGATGTTCTGGCATACGAGTATGAACCTCGTCACACACCAACAATGAAATTTGCGGGGCATCGGGATGGATGCTCTTAGATTTAGCATCTCTTTGGTTTGCTTGATTTCTATGTCTTAATTCAGGCGCAAGGTTCCATATAATTAGTTACTCCTTTTTCCCCTGATTATAACTACTAATAAAAGTGTCGTTATTGCCAGAAAAACCTCAAATCCGGAGTCTTTTCGGTAGGGGCTAACCTTATGAATTCCGGTTGGAACTGCTGTCAGGGTTTGCGTTGGGTTTGCTGTCGGAGTTTTTGCAGATACAGTTTGCTCTCCGCTAACTTTTGTCAGATAGGCATAACTTCCGCCATCACCATAGTAGCTTGTGATACCTGCAAGAATGTAGCCTCCGTCCCCCGTCTGCGAAACAGAATAAGCAGTCTCTCCATATTCCCCTCCCCCGAATGTCTTTTTCCACTGTTTGCTGCCATTTGAATCTATCTTGACCAGCCACGCATCTAAAGTGTCGGTCGATATTATGTCGCCTGCGACTGCAAAGCCATCATCTGCGGTCTGCTGGATTGAATGAACCTGAGCCCCATATTCAAATATCGTTTTATTCCACTGTTCATTACCGCCTGCATCGGTCTTGTTGAGCCCGATAAGCGTTCCAGACAATCCCATCCATAGTGCAGGGATGCTTCTCGCAAGGAAGTAGCCTCCATCCCCGGTCTGCTGAACCGACATTATTGCATCCTCATCTTTTCCTCCGAAAGTCCTGTTCCATTCTTCAGAAGGAGCAGCATCTTTGGATGCTTTACTATTTGCTGCTGAAATTCCCTTTTCATTAACAGTCGAGCCGTCTGAATATTGGTAAAAAGGTTCAAGCCTGACAAGAATAGTTTGAGTGCCCAAATAGATTCCCTCTACCTTAGCTTCTATGATCGTATATTCTTTGCCATCTATAATTTTGTTATAATAGAAAACGTCTCCTTGATTCGCACTTATCTTTTTGACAGTTTCTCCATTTTTAACTATAGTAAAATTCGCAATTCGCACATGCTCGAAAGGAGGGGCTGGGGGAAACCATAGGCTATCAAGTGACAGCATATACCCCTCTTTAAGCATCGTCACGTTTTTAGCATACTCCCATGAAACACCTGTTTCAGGGTCATATCTCCTTTTTTATATAGACGTCAGATTGTGTGAAAACTATCGGTCAACACCGTATATTTCATAAAATTGACAGCTCTTTCTCATGAAACTCCCCTTTTTTTGAAAAAAATCAGGATGTATAGAAGCCTTTATATGCGATGCACACGTATATTACTTAATTAAACTATAAATACTGTAATAAATATAATAGAGGTAAAATATATGGAATATATTCAGGGGTTTAATAGAAGACCATGGGTGTTCGGTTAAGCCATCCATGTATCCATCAACCTCTTTCTATTTATGT
>CBFFLL010000224.1:0-4193 GCA_965642175.1 Candidatus Methanoperedens nitratireducens
GATTATAAAGAGTCATTTGTTTTATTTCTTATTCTATCCATGAAATCCATCAATAGTGATGAACTTTCAGAGATCCTGGGGCCTGATTTTCAGGTCGACAGGATAATTTTCCGTTTGACTAATCAGGGTTTGATAGCAGTCGATGACATTTCATACAATATAAAACCAGAAGCATTAAAAAGCAATGTTTCTTTCCTGAAGAAATTAAGGCTGGTGTGGTAGATGGCAGATAACACGGTATCATTGCCGATTATTGATACAGGGACAATAATATCATCAATACTGGTAATTCTCATAGCGTATCTGTTTATTCGAGTCATTACTTTCATTCTGGTATTTATCTCAGAACGTGCGGGCCAATATAGAATAACTGTTAAAATGGTTCTTCCAATATTGAAATTCTCAATATATGGAATTACAACTTATTATATATTAGTAAATATTCTAAAATGGGAATCCAGCCAGCTAATCCTTTTCGGGGGTCTTCTTGGTGCCGGAATTGGCTTTGGACTTAAGGACCTGTTCTCTGACATAGTGGGTGGAATAGTAATCACGCTTGAAAAACCATACCAGGTGGGGGATAAGATAAAGATTGGAGATTATTATGGTGAAGTCAGTGATATCGGGATAAGAGCTACCAAGCTTGTCACACCAGACGATAATCTGGTATCTGCACCTAATTTCCTGATATTCACCCAGGCAGTAGCAAGCGCGAACGCGGGAGCCCCTGAAATGATGGTTGTCATTGATCTGTTCATAGATTCTGATTCAGATACTGTTCTTGCTATGAAGATATTAAAAGAATCTGTAACAACATCAAAATATGTATATATTTCCAGGAAACGTCCGTTCACTATTCTTTTAAAAGATTTTCCTTTTTACAGGCGTCTGCGGGCCAAAGCTTACGTGAATGACTTAAGATATGAGTTCGAATTCGAATCCGAAGTAACAAGAAGGGCATGGGATGAATTTTCTAAAAATGGAATCAAGGCCTCCAATCTGAATATTTTCAGCGATGGCAATATGGGGCAGGCAAAATAAATGCCTGTTAAGAAAAGGTCATCCAAAACCGGTCTTCCTCCTGGTGTATTGATCCATATAGGAGAGAAAAAGGCAGAATTAGCAAAGATCAATATCCTTGACTATGACGAAATTCAATTTGAGGAAAAGGCGGTCAGGACAATAGAGGAATGTTTTTCCTTCAAAGATAAGCCAACTATCACATGGATAAATATTGATGGTCTCCACCAGGTCGATATAATAGAGAAGATCGGGAAAAACTTTGATTTCCATCCCCTTCTCCTTGAAGACATCCTGAATACAGAGCAGCGCCCTAAGATAGAGGATTTTGAGACCCATATCTATCTTGTCTTGAAAATGCTCTATTATGATGATATAACAAATGAGATTAATTCAGAACAGATCAGTATTATCCTAGGGCAAAATTTTGTTATCTCTTTCCAGGAAAAAGAAGGTGATGTTTTCAATCCTATAATGGAAAGGATCAGATCAGGTAAAGGTCGGATCAGGAAGATGGGGGCGGATTATCTTGCCTATAGTTTAATAGATGCCATTGTTGACAACTATTTTTTGATCCTTGAAAAACTCGGAGAAAACATCGAAGATGTTGAAGAAACGATGATAGCCAAACCCACACCCGAAACATTACATGCAATTCATAGATTAAAACGAAAGATGATATCTTTACGTAAGTCAGTATGGCCTTTAAGAGAGGCTGTCAGTGCCCTTGAAAGATCAGATTCTTCATTGATCCAGGAACCCACACGGGTCTATATCAAGGACGTTTATGACCACACCATCCAGGTAATTGATACTGTAGAAACATTCAGGGATATGCTTTCAGGTATGCTTGATGTTTATCTTTCAAGCATCAGCAATAAAATGAATGAGATCATGAAAGTACTGACAATTATTGCAACGATATTTATTCCCCTGACTTTCATCGCAGGTGTTTATGGGATGAATTTTGAGAACATGCCTGAACTTAAGTGGGACTGGGGATATCGGGTTGTCTGGTTTGTTATGTTATTAATAGGTATTTCAATGCTTGCATACTTTAGAAAAAAGAAATGGCTATGAATCCATCAATTCCAGTTATTTTGAACCGTACTGAGGGTGTCTGTCAAGATAGCTTTTTATCCTCTCGCTCATGACCTCGTCATGTAAAACAAGTTCCATATGCGGATATGCTATCTCCACTTTATCTTTGTTCTCAGGTTTGTTGAACTCAGCAAGCAGCCTTCTGTATATCTCGCTCCTTATGGCAGGCACCTGCCTGGGGAAGCACATTATCCTGACCCTTATCGTGACGCTTGATGCAGCGAACTCCACCCTCAGGATAGGTTCTTCAAGAGCGAACTCCAACTGCACGCTCTCCGGGGTCATTTGCCTTATCATTTGAGCCGCCTTTCTCATTTCTTCTCCAGCTACATCCTTCGCTACGTTGAAAATTATTTTTTCAGCAAGATCAAGTTCGCTCTCGTATGTGATATCAATGGGTACTGAGAGCCATATATGGGGAACGTCATACGTGTAATTGGTGATGGGTTCAAGGAACACTGTGCTGTTGGGTATTATCACATTTTTGCCTGTTACGGTATCGTTCTGAGCAACTTCTTTCAGTACCGTGAACAGCATGGTTATGTCCTCGACATCACCAAGAATGTCCTTGCCTTTAATATATATCCTGTCGCCTATCTTGTAGGGGCGCTTAATTATTATAAGGAACCACGCTGCAAAGCTTAATATCACCTGTTGAAGCGCGAAGGCAACGCCAGCCCCTATAAGGCTTAGAGAGATGCCCAGTGAGGAAAAATTTCCGAATACACCCGTTAAAATGATAAGTACTGCAATGAACCAGACGAAATAAATGTACACCATTCGAATGACTTTCCAGTCCTCTTTTTTGAAATGTTGGGAGATGGTCATTTTAAGAACTGGCTGAGTGATCTTCAGGAACACATTGACAAATAATAGTGTCATAATAACCAGAACAAACTTTGGCAGGAGAAATTCAACTGCAGGTGTAATCGTTGATAATTCGAAGTATTTCCACCAGTAATAAAATAGAACGACAAGAGCAGTTATAAGACCGAGATACCACAGGATTTCCTTTATCGATCCGTGTTCGTCTTTTTCAGCTATTTTCTTCACCTCTTCATCTCTCTATCTTCACAGGCGGGAAACCAACTATTTCAAAGGTTGCAGATGCTATCTTGATGTCCTTCTCAGGCAACAACTCTTCAAGTATCCTTTCGCTCATTGCATGCCTGACAAGCCTCCTTTTGCGAGGGTCAACAACGTACCTCAGGCGAAGGTCTATCCAGTTATCTGTTACCTTGATGAAGATATTTTCATTGACATCTGCCTGGGATATCAGGTATTTATCTCCCAGGCTGACAAGTTCGATCTTTGCTTTTTCCTCGAAGGGCTCTGATATCTCATGGGCTATCTTTTTGAGCATATCCCGGGCTTTCTTATAATTGCTCTCATATGTGAGCATAATTGTGATCTCATCCCAGATGAACGAGAAATCCTTGGTATAATTCTTTACAGTTTTGTTCAAAATAAAAGAGTTGGGTATCTGAAAGATCCTTCCTGAATACTGGTCACCATCCACCCATTCCTTGATCTCCATAAGGGTCGTATAAAAGATCTTAATGTCAATAACATCACCCAGGTCATTATCGACCTGTATCCTGTCCCCTGCCCTGAAAGGGCTCGTAAAAAAAATAATAAGACCGCCTGCCACGTTCCTGAGCAGGTCCTGAAGGGCTATCGCTATCCCGGCGCTTAAAAGACCGAATGCCACAACAAGTGTGGTTGTCTCCTGGAACCACACGCCAATGATGGCGCCGAAGGTCAGGATAGAAACAACCGTTGACACCGCTTTTCTGATGGAATATCTTTCTCTTGTCTCCTGTATCTCTCGCTTAATGATGTTCTCAATAAATATGTTCAGGATATAACTTATCAGCAGGATCACGACAGAATAGATTGCTTTGATCAGCGTGGGATTTGACTGGAAAAAATAATTGGCGTAAATGATAGATCCGGTCAACAATATCAAAAAAAAGATCTTTAATACCCTTATAAAGTCCATCAGGCAATATTGTTGTCCTGATAATATAGACTTTTCTGTATTTTTAACTTTTTTTATAATTTTTCATCCT
>CBFFLL010000225.1:0-4180 GCA_965642175.1 Candidatus Methanoperedens nitratireducens
GGGGCTTACTGTCCGGGGAACCTTACCATTGTTGCGATCGATAATGCGGCATGCGGTTCAACAGGGAACCAGTTGACATGCACGAACAGTCAGATAGATCTTGAACTCCTGGCAAAGGCAAGCGGTATCAGCGATACGCAAAAAGCGCATACAAGCGAGGAGTTAAAGATCGCTTTGCTTCGCAGGACTGCTTTCATTCACGTTATAGTTAAGCCAGTAAATTCCATTTGCAGGGAGATACCGCTTTCAGCAAAGGAGATCAAGGAGCGGTTCATGAATGCGGTGGGAATGTAACTTTACTTAAGAATCTTCAAATATCAGGAAATCCAATAATCGGACATGGTTGCTAAAAGGACCGAAAACTGTATGATATGCGGTGAAGAGCTTGCATATCTGACCGAAGCTATCCCTGTAACCTGTACTTACTGCGGGAAAAATGAATCTGCTAACATACACTGCCCTTCTGGTCATTATGTCTGCAACGAATGCCATGCAAGCGATTCAATAAAGGTGATCACACAGTTCTGCCTTTCTTCGACCTCGAAAAACCCGATGGAGATGGCAAAGACGATCATGAAGCATCCTGTCATGCCAATGCACGGCCCAGAACATCATGCCATGATCGCAGCAGTGCTCGTAACAGCCTATAAGAACCTCACCTGCAAAGCTACGGATGACGATATATTGGAAGCTATCAGGCGCGGCGCAACTGTGCCTGGAGGTTATTGCGGTCTGTACGGCACAGATGCCGCAGCCATAGCTACGGGAATAGCAATGAGCGTGATCCTTAAAGCCACCCCGCTTACAGACTATGAGAGGCGCACAGCCAATGTTATGACATCAAGGGCGCTTGCCGCCATTGCAGCCAATAGCGGAGCAAGATGCTGCAAGCGAAGTACGTTCTCGTCAATCGAGGCTGCGCTCCAGTATTTCAGGGAGGTGCTGGGTGTCGAGCTTGAAAATATTCCGGTGTCGAGGCTAAAATGCGAACACTCTCACAGGAATAAACAGTGCTCTTATGCTGACTGCAGGTATTTTGTCGGCAAGAGCAGTTTATCTTGAAAAGCATTTTATGAGCCATAGTATTTTTATTCATGCTGCTTCATTCCAGTATTCTATTTTTCCATCATTGAACATCATTAACACAAGATCGCACCTTGATAACATCACTTTTATTAACCGCGACAACAAATTACAGGAGGTGAAAACGGCGATACTGGGCGCAGGGCTTACGGGTATCACTCTTGCCCGGCTGCTTCTTGAGAAAGGAGACGAAGTCACCCTTCTAGAACAGGAAAAAGAATATGGGGGACTTTGCCGATCCATGACCGTTTCCGGTTTCACTTTTGATATCGGAGGCTCGCACATTATTTTCAGCCGCGATGCGCAGGTCCTGACGTTCATGCGCGATGCGATTGGCAAAAACAGCCAGCAGAACAAACGCAACACAAAGATCTTTTACAAAGGCATGTTCGTCAAATATCCATTCGAGAACGGCCTCTACGAACTCCCGAAGGATGACCTGTATTTCTGCATAAATGAGTTCATAAAGACGCTCATTGCAGTTGAAAAAGGAGAACTCACCCCACCGTCAAATTTTCGCGAATGGATAAATTACACATTCGGTAAAGGCATCGCAGACCTGTACATGATACCTTACAACGAGAAGATATGGAAATATCCCACAGAGCGCATGTCGATGCACTGGGTAGATGGCAGGATCCCGCGACCCCCTGTTGAAGATGTGATAAAATCCGCCGTGGGTATCGAAACTGAGGGATATACTCACCAGTCGGTTTTCAGCTATCCATTGAAGGGCGGTATCGAAGCTATGGTCAGGGAAATAGCAAAGCCCATTGAAGAAAATATACAGACAGGATTCCCTGTATCTTCTGTCAGGAACGAAGACGGGAAATTCATTATCAGTGACGGCAGCCGAGAAATAACAGCAGGGCGCCTTGTATCCACAATACCTGTGCAGGAACTTTTGCATTGCCTGGACGGTGTCCCGGAACCGGTCAGGAAAGCGTGCGGCGAATTAAAATACAACTCCATCGCATGCATCTTTATCGGGATAAAAGGCAAAGTCCCTGACATTTCATGGATGTACATACCTGAGAAAGAGCTTGGGCTATTCAACCGTATCTCTTTTCCCTCCAACTATAGTCCCAGTGTGGCGCCGCCAGGACATTCATCAATACTTGTCGAGATAACATATCGCGAAGGCGACGAAGCGTCAGCAATGCCTGACCGCGATATCATCGACCACGTCTTCCGCAGCCTTGAAAAGATGAAAATAATAAAAAGAAATGAAGTAGTATACAGTGAGCTTAAACGGCAGAAATACGCATACGTCATCTATGACCTTGATTACCTCAGGAACATCGCCAAAGTCAAAGAATACTGCGCTGGAAGGGGCATCGGTCTTGTAGGGCGCTTTGCTGAGTTTGAATATCTCAACATGGACGGATGTATCAGGAATGCCATGAATTTTGCGGGGAGCTTATGAAGATAAATATTTTTGTGGAAGACCTGCTTTTTCTTAAGTACATCGGTTGTTCTACCGCAGCAAAGACGCTTTACAGGCAGCTTTCCATGATGCCGGGGGTGGAGATATCCTGGAACTCAAAGAGTTCAGATTTTGATGTGGTCCATTATCACTCTTTCGGACCGCTCTCACTTCTTAACAGGAAATATTCCAGGGGCGTCAAGGTACTAACAGCGCATTCAACACCCCGCGTAAATTACGGAAATCTTGCATTTAGCGGGACAATAAATAGTTATTATCCACATGTCTACAGGAAGTTCGATCACATCATCAATATATCAGTCCCTTGCCAGCGGGAGATAGAAGCAATGCTGCCCGATAAGTCAGCAACGCTGATACCCAACGGGATCGACAGGGAATTATTCAAACCAGACCCTGATAAAAGGAAGAGGTTCAGGGAGAAATTCAACATCGGTGAAGATGAAAAAGTGGTACTCACAGTGGCGCAGCAGACGCCGCGAAAGGGCATATATGATTTCCTGGAACTCTCAAAAAAACATCCTGAAATAAAATGGGTGTGGGTAGGTGGGTTCCCGTACGGTCTATTCTCATCTGATTATTTTAACATAAAAAATATGAAGAAAAAATGCGGAAATAATGTGGTCTTTACGGGTTTCATCCCTGACATCATAGAAGCGTACAGCGGAGCAGACTTATTCTTAATGCCGTCTTATGCAGAGACTTTCGGGCTAGTCATCCTTGAGGCTTTATCCTGCGGTCTTCCCGTGGTCGCTCGCGACATACCTGAATTCAGGGAGATATTCGACGAAGGGGTTCATTTTTTCAAGGATCTGGATGAAGCATCCCTTGTTCTCAATAATGATGATTTATTGAAGCAGAGTTCAGTTGCTGCCCGCGACTATACTGAGCAGTTCGACATCAAGCGCATCGCAAGTATGCATTACGATCTTTACAGGAGATTAATAGAAAAATGATATCGGTTATAGTTCCAACATTTAATGAAGAAAGGAATATTACAGCCTGCCTCAAATCGCTGTGCATCCAGACGCTTGCCAGGGATGAATATGAGATCATCGTGGTGGACGGAAATTCAAGTGACAGTACCCGAGAACTTGCAGCAGAATATGCGGATGATGTTTTCATCCAGACAAGCAAGAAAGTGGGAGGAGCAAGGAATGACGGAGTGATGCGGGCAAAAGGCGATATCGTTGCAACCACTGATGCCGACTGCATAATTCCTCCTGACTGGCTTGAGGTAATAAAGAAGGATTTTGAGAAAAAGGAAATCGTACAGCTTTACGGGACAGTATATCCCATAGAGGACGGGATAAAGAACAGGCTATCCCTCATCGCGGCAAATACATTATCATGTCTCGGATACTATACCGGGATTTTCTATTATACCCTTGGATGCAATACTGCATTCAATAAAAAAGCATTCATCAAAGGAGGCATGTACAGGTGTATTGATGCGGGGGATGACGTTGAGATAGCGTTGCGTATGAAAAAACTGGGTAAAGTAAAATTCGACAGCCGCATGAGGGTCGGGTTCTCGATGCGCAGGTACCAGCAGTTCGGGACGCTAAATTCCCTGTACGAATGGTTCTACATAGTCGCCCGTGGAGGGGAGACTTCGAAATTTTCTTATTCGAAGCGCAAATACAGGTGAGA